>JBEKYE010000067.1:0-15865 GCA_049511275.1 Bryobacteraceae bacterium | reverse complement strand
TCTGCCTGCTGGCACGCGGACATCTCCTGATTGAAGACGTGCCGGGCGTCGGGAAAACCACCCTGGCCCAGGCGCTGGCGCGGTCGGTGGCGTGCCGCTTCGACCGGCTGCAATTCACCAGCGACATGCTGCCGAGCGACGTTCTGGGAGTCACCATTTACAACTCCCATGCGGAAGCCTTCGAATTCAAACCGGGCCCCATCTTCAGCAATTTTCTACTGGCCGACGAAATCAACCGCACCACGCCCAAGACGCAATCGGCGCTGCTCGAAGCCATGAACGAAGGCCAGGTCACCATAGACGGGAAGCGGCACGAACTGCCGCGGCCGTTCATGGTGATCGCCACGCAGAACCCAGTGGAGCACCACGGCACCTATCCGCTCCCCGAATCGCAGCTTGACCGCTTCCTGATGCGGCTGCGGGTGGGTTACCCAGATGCCACCAGCGAGCGCCAGATCCTGCGCAATTCGGATCGGGCATTGCCGCAAGCGACCCCCTCGGGGCTGGTGGCGGCCGACGTGCTGCGCCTGCAGGACGCCGTGCACCGCGTCACCGTGGAAGAGGCCCTGGTGGATTACATACTGGCGATCGTGGAGAAGACCCGCAACCACGAATCGCTGGCGCTGGGCGTCAGCCCGCGCGGATCGCAGGCCCTGTATCGCGCGGTGCAGGCGCTGGCGCTGCTGGAAGGCCGGGATTACGCCATCCCCGACGACGTGAAGCGGCTGGCCACGCCGCTCTTCGCGCATCGCGTGGTCATCAATGCCCGCACCACCCTGGCGCCGCGACGCGCCGACGCGGGCGAGCGCGTCATCGAAGAAATCCTGAGCCAGGTGGAAGTTCCCCTGTAAACAGTCCCCCTATGAAGACAGCCATCATCGGTTTGCCCATGACGGGCAAGACCTCTTTGTTCACCATCCTCACCGGAGTCCAGCAGGAAACCCGCATCGGCTCCACGGCCGTGCGCACCGGCGTGGCCAAGGTGCCGGATGCCCGCCTGGAAGAACTGGGCCGCCTCTTCGAGCCGCCCAAAGTCACGCACGCCACGGTGGAATACGTGGATATGCCGTCGATCTCGAAGGAATGCCTGCGCGACCCCAGCTACCTTGCCAGCCTGCGCGTGGTGGACGCCTTCGCGCACGTGCTGCGGCTGTTCGACGACGATACCGTGCCGCACGAAAAGGGGTCGGTGGACCCGTTGCGCGACCTCGAGGATGTCGAGACCGAGCTCGAGCTGAGCGATCTGGTGGTGGTGGAGAAGCGGCTCGAGCGGCTGGACAAGGACCGCAAGAAAATCAAGAACCCGGAACTGGACCGCGAGTTCGAGCTGCTGGGCAAGTGCAAGGCGGCGCTCGAGGAAAACAAGCCGCTGCGCCAACTGGAGCTCGATGCGGACGACGAGAAGCGCCTGCGCGGTTTCCAGTTCCTTTCGCAGAAGCCAATCCTGTACGTGCTCAACCTGGGCGAGAACGATGCCGCCAAACTGCACGACCGCGAGCGCGAGTATCGCGAAGGGCCGCTGGCCGCGCGCCGGCACACGGCCGCGGCGGCGGTGTGCGGCAAGATCGAAGCCGAGCTGGCGGAACTCCCGCGGGCGGAGCAGGCCGATTACCTGGCCAGCTACGGCCTGCAGGAATCGGGCCTGGAGCGGCTGATCACCGCCACGTACGCGCTGCTCGGGCTGATGAGCTTTCTGACCGCCGGCGAGGACGAATGCCGCGCCTGGACCATCCCGATGCATACGCCCGCAGTGAAAGCGGCCGGCGCCATCCACTCCGATTTCGAAAAGAAGTTCATCCGCGCCGAGGTGGTGAACTGGAAGGCGCTGGTGGATCACGGCGGCTATGCCGCCGTGCGGGAAAAAGGGCTGTTGCGGCTGGAAGGCAAGGAATACATCGTCAAGGATGGCGACGTGCTGGTGATCCGGCACGGGTAGGCTGGCGAAAGCCACCTGGTCTGAACGCCGCGCCACCTCACAGAACTTCGGCGGTTTGAGCGGAAGACGGCGGCTGGGCGACACGCCGGCGGGTCCGAAATCGGTGGGGTAACAGGGGCCATTCACGCAGACTTTGCACTCAGCCGGCATGTCGCGTGCAGATTGAGTATTTTACCCTACATCTCAGGGCGGGCCGTCCTTGTGGTGCACTTTAATTCAGATACAGGTTGGGAAATGTGTTGGTATTTACAACACCAGAGGTTCCCGTTCCAGTTCCAGGGTCTGGTAGGGGCCTCCGGGATGCGGAAGAATCCAACAGGCGCTAATAGCGAGTTTAGGATGTGATGAGCGTCTTTTAACCCAAGATAGAGGGCTCGATACTCACCCAACCGTGGTGGACAGCACGGTTTGATGGAGACCGATCGCTTGTAAAGCGAAGATATTGCGAGGGAATTTAAACTTGACGCGGGCTTTGCCGATTTGGACCAACGTGTGCTGGATTAATTTGCTTGCTAGTTACGGCGGGTCGCCGGGGGTGTTGCACGGGTTGTTTCCCCGCGGACCTCGCGCAGGCAGCTTGATCTGATTGTTAACCTCTTTAATGGAGAAAAATATGCGGATTCCTTCTTCGGTTTTCGCGGCAGGGCGCAAGATTGTAGGTCTTCTGTTGGTCGCCGGTTCCATCGTGATGGTGAGCGGCCAGAAAAGATCCAGTTACTCGCCTCGGGACATAGCATCGGTTGCCCCCCAAGCCGCAGTTCAATATGTCAACCCAGGGCTGTTTTTCAGCATCGTGTCAGCCAAGATCACGTCGGCCGGCGTGATTTCGGTGGATTACAAGATTTTTGACACCGGGCTCACGGGGCTCCCGCTGGATCAGGCCGGAGTGCTCACGCCGGGTGCGGTGACGCCGCATTTCATCGCGGCGTACATTCCCAAGGGGCAGGAGCAATTTACCGACTACAACGTAAGCACGGTGACGGCCGTGTCCGGCGGGGCGACGGCCACGCAAGCCGGGGGCGATTCGGGCGGCACAACCACCACGGTGGCCACGGGCGAATACATCTACACGTTCAAGACCATGGCGCCGGCGGGCTTTGACCCGACCCTCACGAACCGCGTTGCGGTGTATGGTTCGCGGACGCTGACCGCCTATGACTTGGGCACCTACGATGCGACGGCGACATTCGACTTTGTTCCGGCGGGCGGCACGCCGGCGCCGCGCGATGTGGTGCGGGACGCGGATTGCAATGCCTGCCATTCCTTGCTTTCCTTCCACGGCGGATCGCGTGTGGGTGTGGCACTTTGCATCATGTGCCACCAGCCCCAAACCTCGGATCCGAACACGGGCGAGAGTCTGGACATGAAGGTGTTTATCCACAAGATCCACATGGGCTCGAGCTTGCCGAGCGTGAAATACGGCGCACTTCCGTACCAGATCTACGGCCACGGCGGCTATTCCGGCTTTTCGACAGTGGTTTACCCGGCCAACCCCAGCGACCCGCGGAACTGCGCGGGAAGCTGCCACAACCCAAAGAATGGCGCGGCGCAGACCAGTGCCTGGATGAAGGAGCCGACCCGCGCGGCCTGCGGTTCCTGCCACGACGATGTGAATTTCGCCACGGGCGCGATCGCCAGTTACAAGGGCGACACAACCCCCGTCCACTTGCCGCAGATCGACGACTCACAGTGCGCCGGCTGCCACATTCCACAGGGCGAGTTGCCGTTTGACGCCTCCATCATCGGGGCGCACACGGTTAATGATGAAGCACCGGGAATCCCCGGCCTCAACTTCACGCTGGTCAGCGTAACCAACGGAACAGCAGGGAAGGCCCCGACCGTGACCTTCACGGTTAAGGACAACAATGGCAACGGGGTTCCGATGAGCACCTTCACCGCCAACAGCGGATCACTTTCGTTGACGATGGCCGGCCCGACGACGGACTACGGCTACACGATCTTCGGCACCAACACGTCGACGCCCGGGTATGTTACGGAATCGGTGATTACCGGGGCCAACTGCGCCGCCGGCGGAACTTGCACCTACACCTTCACGAACATAGTTCCGGCGAAAGCCAAGGGCACCTATACGATCGGCATCGAGGGCCGGCTTTCGACCACCCTGCTTCCGGGCACGACCCAAGCGGTGACCACCAACTACGCCGGGACCAACCAGATCATCAACTTCTCGGTGGATGGCTCACCGGTGACGCCGCGCCGCACGGTGGTGGCGATGGCGAACTGCAACAATTGCCACACCTACCTGGAAGTCCACGGCGATCTGCGGAACAACGTAACCTATTGCCCGATCTGCCACAATCCGAGCAATACGGATGCCAGCACTCGCGTCACGTCCACCAATCCGGCCCTCGCGACGGCGCCGGCGGAGACCGTCAACTTCGCGTTTATGATCCACTCGATCCATACCGGTAACAAACTGGGCGTGGCTGGTCTCGATTACATCGTCGTGGGACACGGCGGCGCCGCCAGCGATTTTGGCGCGGCGTACGCTTCGGTCCCGGCCGGGATCACCAACACCGGCGTCCTTTATCCGGCCATGCTGAACGGCTCGGTCGGCGACACCGCCAATTGCAACATGTGCCACACCGGCGGTTCGCAGGACGTGTTCCCGGAGGGAAAGAACAACGTCATCGATCCGGCCGGCCTGCTGAGCCCGGTCGGACCTACCACTTCCGCTTGCACGGCGTGCCATTTCGACGTTCCGACCATGGCGCACGCGGTCATCAACACCAGTGCGCAGTTTGGCGAGAGCTGTTCGGTTTGTCACGGCTCGGGAGCGGCCTACGACGCCACTGTGGTACACGTCGGCCAGTAGGCAAGTACCATAGGGAGATGGGCATGTTCCGGCCGCCAAGGAGTTTGAGCATGGGTTTATTGTCTCCCCCAGCGCGCTGCCCGCGGGCAGCGCGCTGGGTCTTCATCATGATGGCGGCAGTGCTTGGTTCCGCTACTTACGGGGGCGCTCAAGAGAAGCCGGGCGCCCCCGCTCCACCCGCACCCGATAACAAGCCGGCGCAGTACGTCGGCTCCGATACCTGCCAGGCGTGCCACGAAGACATCTTCAACGCGTTCCAGAAGAATCCTCACCACGCCGTCGAGGCCGATAAGAAACGGGGTTTCGACGGCAAGGCGTGCGAATCCTGCCATGGTCCGGGCAGCAAGCACGCCGATTCGATGTCGGCGGCGGATATCCGCCAGCCCGCCAAGCTGCGGCCGGCCGAGGCCGATAAGATTTGCCTGGTCTGCCATCTGAACCAGCCCACGCACGTGGGACGCATCAATTCCAGCCACGCCAAGAACCAGGTGGCTTGCGTGGCGTGCCATTCGATTCACAAGAACGGTCCCAACGGGTTGGTGGCGCGCAAGGCGGCGGACATCAACCAGCTTTGCGCCAAGTGCCACACGGATGTGTGGGCCAGTTTCCAGCGTCCTTACAAGCACCGGCTGCCGGAAGGCGCGATGTCGTGCGTGGATTGCCACAATCCGCACGGGTCGGTGCTGCCGCGCATGATGCAGACCGTGAGCGCCAATGAGCCGGGCTGTTTCAAATGCCACGGCGACAAGGTGGGGCCGTTTATTTACGAGCATGCGCCAGTGAGGCTGGACGGGTGTATCGCCTGCCACATGCCGCACGGGTCGTCGAATCCGAGAATGCTGACGCGGCAGAATGTGCTGCTGGTCTGCCTGGAGTGCCATTCGAACCTGCCGGGGACGCCGACGAATGGGACCTTGGGATCGGTAGGGCCGGCGATTCACGACCTGAGCAGCCCACGCTTCCAGAATTGCACCAACTGCCACCAGAAAGTGCATGGCTCCAATGTGAGCCGGGACCTATTCAAATGAGACTCCTGCTGGCACTTTTTCTGATGGGTCCGGCGTTTGCGCAGCAACCGGACCCGCAAACCAAGACCGACGATCAGGCCGCGCAGGCTCCCGCCAAAGCGGCGGACCAACCGGCGGCTAAACCGGCGGACACAACCCAGTCGCCGGCGCCCACCGGAGAACAGTGGTTCACCGGCAGCGTGGAGTTCGGGTACCGGTGGCTGACGGACATCCGCGGGAACGATTCGGAATACCGCAGCGTTCTGGATTTGGGAGCGGGCCCCAAGCTGACGGCGCTGGACTTCACGATCACGGACCCCAAGCACCGGCTGTTCGACCGGCTGGATGCGAGCGCGTACGGCTGGGGCGGCGATCCTTACAACACGGCTCACCTGGACGCGCGCAAGCAGGGCGATTACGACTTCGTTTTCGATTACCGCAACATCGCGTACTTCGACGCGGTGCCGAGTTACGCCAACCCCATCGCGCCGGGCGGATTCAACGAGCAATCCTTCGACACGCACCGGAAGTCGATGACGATCGGGCTCGATCTGCGGCCGGGCAAACATATCGTTCCGTACCTGGTTTTCGACCGGACTTCCGGCTATGGAAACGGGGTGGATGAGTTTGTGCAGGACTCCAACGACGAGTTCCCGGTGGCCACCCTGCTGCGCGACAGCACCAACAATTATCGCGGCGGCGTCAGGTTCGAATACAACCGCTTCCACATCACGCTGGAACAGGGCGGCACGACGTACAAGGACGACGACCAGGCGAGCTTCAACGGAACCAGCTATGGCGACCGCACGAGTCTGCTGCTGGGCGAGAAGCTCGTGCTCAATTCGCTAAGCCAGGCGTATGGCATCCGCGGCAACAGCATCTATAGCAAAGTGCTGGCGACGGCGCGCCCGTTCTCGTGGATGGATCTCTACGGGCAGTTCCTGTACAGCGAGCCGAAGACCACGGTGCACTTCACAGAAACGGCGGCCGGCAATTTCTCACTGATCAACCAACTGCTCTTCTACACCGGCGAGCAAACGCTGGGGACCGGGGCCGCCAACCAGCCGCACACCACCGGCAATCTAGGATTCGAAATCCGGCCGCTGAAGCGGATGCGGATTATCGAATCGTGGATGACGGACCGGTATCATGATGCGGCCATGGGATTCGATTCGAGCGTTTCGCTTCCCACTAACATCCTTTCGGCGGCTGTTCCGCTGAATCAGTTCCTGGCAGTCAACTACAACCAGGAGCAGGTGGACGTGTTGTACGACCTGGGATCGAAGGTCTCGCTGCGCGGCGGCTACCGTTACATCTGGGGCGACGCCGAGGTTCCGGAATCGCCGTTCTTCGTGCCTGGTGGTGGTTCCGAGTCGGGACAACTGAAGCGCAACGTGGCGCTGGCCGGCGCAAATTTCCGGCTGTCGCAGAAGCTCTCGTTCAACCTGGATTACGAAGGCGGGTCGAGCGATCACGTTTATTTCCGCACCAGTCTGAATAATTACCAGAAGGGACGGGCGCGGGCGAAATACCAGTTGAGCGCGTCGCTGGCCGTGCAGGCCAAGTTCCAGGTGCTGGACAACCAGAACCCGGCGTCCGGCATCAACTTGGATTTCCAGAGCCGCGACAGTTCGCTCGGGGTCTACTGGGCGCCGGCCAAGAGCAAACGCATTAGCGTGATGGCCGAATACGACCGCTCGACGGTGCGATCGAGCATCAATTACCTAGGCCTGTTTTTCACGCCGGAGGTTTCCGACTACCGGGACAACGCGCACACCGCCTCGGGGGCCGTGGACTTGGCGATACCGGGGCTGGGGGCGAAGCTGACGCTGGGCGGGTCGTTGTTCCTGGCCAGCGGCAGCCGGGCCACGCGGTATTACCAGCCGCTGGTGCGGTTCTCGTTGCCGTTGGGAAAGCACGTGTTCTGGAACAGCCAGTGGCAGTATTATGGATTCCGGGAAGATTTCTACGTCTTCGAAGGCTTCCAGACCCACGTAATCATGACCGGGTTGAAGCTGGTCCGCTAGAGGAGGGCACATGATCAAGATTGCAGTGATGGTGGTGGGCCTGACGGTTGCCGGGAGCGCGCTCGGGGGCAGCATCGTGTCGGGCGACGCCAGACGCGGCGAAGAGCTGTTCCAAACGCAGCAGTGCATCCACTGTCACAGCTTCAACGGCAAGGGTGGAACCATCGCGCCCGATCTTTCAAAAAGGATCGACCGCAATTACACGCCCGCGGTGATGGCCAGCCTGATGTGGAATCATGCGCCGGAGATGTGGTCGACCATGACCAAGCAGGGGGTGAGCCGGCCCACGTTGACGACGCAATCGGCGGCGGACCTGTTCGCATATTTCATTTCGGCCCGGTATTTCGAACGGCCCGGAGATGCGGCGCGCGGCAAACTGGCATTCACGGCGCAGCACTGCGCCGATTGCCACGGCATAACCTCCTCGCCGGTGGCCGGGGCTCCGCCGGTAGCCAAGTGGGAATCGCTTTCGGACGCGCTGGTGCTGGCGCAGCAGATGTGGAACCACGGAGCGAAAATGCACGAGGCATTCGCCCAGCGGAAGCTGGCCTGGGGACGGCTGACCAGCCAGGAACTGACCGACATGCTGGTCTACCTGCAAAACCTGCCGGAGACCAAGGGGCGGGCCGCCAACTTCGAGATTCCGCCGGCGGAAGAAGGCGGGAAGCTGTTCCAATCCAAGGGCTGCGCCAATTGCCATACCGGCGCAACCGCCCTGGAGAAACTGCTAAAGAACCAGACCATGACCGATATCGCGGTGGATATGTGGGACCATCAGCCCAACATGAAGCAGCCGCCGCCGGTGCTCACGGCCGACGAGATGCGGCAGATTGTCTCTTATGTCTGGGCCCGCCAATACTTCACGGGCAGCGGCAGCGCGGAGCGGGGGAAGAAGGTCTTCACCGAAAAGAAATGCACCACCTGCCACGATGACCCGGCGAGCGGCGCGCCGAAGCTGGGGAAGGGCAAGGACGCTCACTCCGACATTACCATGGTGGCCGCGCTGTGGGGGCACGGCCCGCGCATGCTGGAGCTAATGGCCCAGAAGAAAATCGCCTGGCCGCGGTTTACCGCGCAGGAGATGTCGGACGTGATCGCCTACCTGAATTCGCTGTAAGGCAGGAGCCGGAGATCAGAAATCAGGAGTCAGAAGCCGGCGATCCCTTCGTACTCGAACGGCGAGACGGCTCTCGAAGTGAAGGGACCCAAGGTGGTGCTGCTTGCGCTTGCGTTTCCGGTGATCATCGCCCGAGGCATCTTCCACAGCGCTTTGCCCGGAAAATCTGCGGGGGCAATGATATTCTACGAAGAACGCTCCGATCGTACGCGAAGGAGAGGGGATCGTGAAGACATTTCTACTGGCCATGGCATTATCGGGCGTATTGCACGCCCAAACGGACCCGTTGGAGGGACTCTGGCAGGGATATGACGGCGAGTGGGTGCATGTTTCGAAACAACTGGTGGCGCTGGCGGAGGCGATTCCGGCCGAAAAATATGGGTGGCGGCCCGGGCCGGGCGTGCGGTCGACCAGCGAAGTGTTCATGCACATCGCACTGGCGAACTTCTATTTGCTGAGTGTCACAGGCCCGAAAATGCCGGCCGACCTCACCTCGGCGGAGCTGGAAAAGACGGTGACGGCGAAGGCCAAGGTGATCGACTGGCTGAAACGATCGCTGGAAGCCGTCAAGACCGCGCATGCCGGCATAAAGCCCGCCGAGCTGCAGCGCAAGGTCAAGATTGAAGCCAGAGATGCGACGGTGGATGGCATGTATCTCCGGATCATCGTTCACGCCAACGAGCACATGGGCCAACTGGTGGCCTACGCCCGCGTTAACGGGATCGCGCCGCCCTGGTCGGAGAGCCCGGCGAAGTAAAACAGGACGAGCCGCAGAATCAGGAGGGCAGACCCCCCGGGTCTGCGCGGGTCCCGCTGGACCCGCTCTTCGACCGAGAAGCAGCCGCTTGCCACTTGCGAAAAGCCGGCCGGGGGCCGGCTGCGGACGAGGGCGTCCGCCCTCCAACGCAAAACTCCGCAAGCGGCCGCGTTACCATACGGATTGGTTCCGAAAACAGAGTTGATCTCGCATATCCCGCTCTTCGCGGGGCTGGGGGAAAACGAAGTCGCGGCGCTGGCGCAGAGGACCGTGGAGCGGCGGTTCGCGTCCGGGGAAATGCTGTTTTGGGAAGGCGAACCCTGCGGCGGCATTTTCCTGATCGCGGAAGGAAGCGTCAAAATCTTCAAGACCTCCTCGGGCGGGCGGGAATTGATGCTGTCGCTTGAGACGGCGCCGTGCACGGTAGCGGAACTGCCGCTGTTCGACGGCGGCCCTTATCCGGCTTCGGTGCGCGGCGTGGACCCCGTGGTGGCGCTGTTCATCAACAAGACCGATTTCCATCAGGTGTGCCGCCAGTATCCCGATGTGGGGCTGAAGATCCTGGCGGTGGTGGGGCGCCGCCTGCGCCACTTGGTGGGGCTGGTGGAAACCATGACGTTCGGCAGCGTGACGCAGCGGCTGGCGCGGCTGCTGCTGGACGCTTCCCGGCAGGCCGGCAGCGATGCGTTCGACCTGCCGCACACGCACCAGGAACTGGCGTCACGGCTGGGCACGGTGCGCGAAGTGGTGTCGCGGAACCTGGCGCGCTTCCGCGCCGAAGGGTTGGTGCGGATCGAGGGGCACCAATTGCAGATTCTGGATCGTGCGGGTCTGGAGCGGGAATCGCAGGAGTGAGAAGACAAAAGACAGAAGACGGAAGTCAGAAGATAGGATTCTCGCGGTGTTGCGGCTAATGCAACTATGAACGTGCTGGTGTTTTCTGGAATCGTGTTCGCGGTTTCCGCGCTGGCGGGATTTCTGGGCTCGCTCACCGGGTTGGGCGGTGCCGTGGTGGTGACGCCGGTGTTGACGCTGGCGCTGGGCGTCGATCTGCATTACGCCATGGGAGCTTCGCTGGTCTCCGTGATCGCGACTTCTTCGGGCGCGGCGGCCGCGTACGTAAGAGAAGGGTATTCCAACATCCGCGTGGGCATGTTTCTGGAAGTGGCCACCACCATCGGCGCGGTGGTGGGCGCGTGGCTGATGACCGCGGTTCCGGTGGCTGCGCTGGCGGTGACGTTCGGGGCGGTGCTGCTCTATTCGGCGTGGCTCGCGTTGAAGGAACCCAAGCGGTCCGAGGCACGGGAGGCGGATTTGCTGGCGGCGCGGCTGAAAATGAACAGCAGCTATCCGGGACCGGACGGACCTGTGACGTATCTGGTGACGCGGGTGAAAACTGGCTTCGGCCTGATGTTCGGCGCGGGAATGCTCTCGGGGCTGTTGGGCATCGGGTCGGGCGCGATGAAAGTGATTGCCATGGACCAGGTGATGCTGATCCCGTTCAAAGTCTCGACCACGACGAGCAATTTCATGATCGGGGTGACGGCGGCGGCGAGCGCCGGCATTTACCTGGGCAAGGGCTACATCACGCCGGGGTTGGCGATGCCGGTGATGCTGGGAGTGCTGGCCGGGTCGGTGGCGGGCGCGCGCCAACTGATGGGCGCAAAGACGCGCGCGCTGCGCCACATCTTCGCCGCGGTGATTGCTGTGCTGGCGATGGAGATGATCTACAACGGCGTCTCGGGGGGCTTGAAATGACGGACCGCCGGCTGGAGTTGATCATAGGGACGCTGCTGCGGGTGGGGGTGGCGCTGGCGGCCTCGGTGGTGCTGGGAGGAGGCATCTGGTACCTGGCGGCGCGCGGCATGACCCCGGTCGACTACCGCCATTTCCACACGGCGCCGCGCGGCTTCGGATCGCTGGGGAGCTTGAGCGGACCGGAAGCGGTGATCCAGCTTGGATTGCTGATCCTGATCGCAACGCCGGTGGCGCGAGTGATTTTTTCGCTGGTGGGATTTGCGCTGGAGCGCGACCGCGTGTACGTGGCGATTACGCTGGTGGTGCTGGCGGTTTTGGTTTACAGCATCGGCTCGGCGTGGTTGTGAAAGGAACTTTAGCGTTCCTAAGGCCCGGCCTCGGCTGAGCTACGGACGGTTAGGCTGCGGATGAGACGGCGGCCGCAAGTGTACGCCACAAATACCATGGCGAGGATTCCGGTGATCCACCATCCGTCCCAAATGAAAGTCTCTTGTGGTAGTTCCAACACCTTCCAGTAACCTGGCAACACCAGACGGTAGGGGCGTGGGAAGACAAGGTAAAGGAATAGCGGCAGGGATACAACACAGCCTACCAAAGCACTTATCGCGGCGGCTCGAGAGCATTTGCAGGCGAAGGACGCCGCCACCAAGAACAAGAGCCCTCCGAAGCCCTCGTTGCCGGCGAGCGAACCGCCTCCAAACTCTGTCCCTGCGAACACCAAAACGCTCCTCCAGCACACAATCGTACACACGAGACAACTTGCTGCAAGTAGCAGTTTCTGCCTCATGGGTTCCATTCTGGCACCCTTTCGCACCGGGCGGTCACTACCGCCTACGTGCATCTTTCGCCCCGTTCCGGGGCTAACGCTTTCTGCGCACGCCTCCCAGTGCTGACGCACTGGGCTATTCCCTAGCGTCCTTCGGACTTGGGCCGCGGCAAAATCTCCGCGCCTGAGAAGAGACCAAGTCTCAGTAATACTTCGGCTAGGTCACGGGATTGCGCAGCATCCCGATTCCTTCGATCTCCACTTCCACCACATCGCCGGGCGACATCTTACGGGTGGCGCCCGGCGTTCCCGTGTAGATGACGTCACCGGGCATCAGGGTGACCCAGCGGCTGATATAGCTCACGATGGTGGGGCAATCGAAAATCAGGTCGGAGGTGTACTGCTTCTGCACCACTTCGCCGTTGAGGCGCGTGCGGAGCAGCAGGCTGTCGTAATCCAGGCCGGTGACGATGGCGGGGCCGAGCGGCGCGAAAGTGTCGCAGCCTTTGGCGCGCCACCATTGCAGGTCCTTGCCGGGGCCGTGCTGCCAGTTGCGTTCGCTGACGTCGTTGCCGCAGGTGACGCCGAAGATGGCGTCGCGGGCCTGGTCCACGGATGCGTTCTTCGTCTGGCGGCCGATGACGACGACGAGCTCGCCTTCGTAGTGCATGTCGTTGGAGTCGCGCGGGGTGACGATGGGGCCTTCGGGATCCTGCAAGGCAGTGACGGGCTTGTAAAAGATCTCGGGATGTTCGGGCGCCGGGCGGCTGCCCAGATGGCTCCGGTAATTCAAACCCACGCAGAGGATCTTGCCGGGCTGGCAGGGATGGAGCAGGGCGACATCGGAAAGATTCAGGGCGGCTACAGTTTCGGTGTAGCCGCCGAAGAGGTCGCCGCGGATCTCACGGACAGTGTCGCCTTCCAGAATGCCGTAGCAGGCGGACGCGCCGGAACGATAGCGAATGAAGTGGGTCACGTCTGGCTATTGTAACGCCGCCACGATGACCGGGGTGGTGGTGGGCGCATTGACTCCGGCAGCCTCTTCGAGGGTCACGGCCACAGCCGCGGTGGAACTCACATCCAAAGCGCCGAGCTGAACGTGCATGGCGGTGCCGTCGCTGTGGGCTTGGAACGTACCGGCGGCCACCGGCGCCTTGCCGCCCTTCGGAATCACCCACATCTCATAAGCCTTGCCTTCGGGCGCCACGGGCAGGTTGGAAGCGATCAGCAGAACGCCTTGCGAGGGGTTGACGAACACGCGGCCCTTTGGTTTGGGCTGCTTCTCGCCGAAGGAAGTGACCGTGGTATCGGCGCCGTAGAGGATGGCAAAGGCTTCGTTAAGGCGCGTGAGCTCGATGTTTTGCGAGCGGGTCTGTGCGAGCAGAGCACGGGCCTCCTGGGAGAACTCGCGCTCCCTGCCGCTGAAGTAGACGGCCGCGCACAGCGACAGGGCGGCCACGGCGGCCAGCGCCGGGGCCCAGCCGAAGCCGTACGATTCCACACCGGCAGCCGCCAGAATGCGGCGCCGCAATTTCGGCGAAGGCGCCAGCGGGGCGGCCGTGGAGGCCAATATCGCCGCCAGTTCCCGAGCCCGTTTTACTTCCACCATGCAAACCTCGCATCGGCGATCCAGGTGGGAGCGGATTTCGCTGCGCTCGGGCTCCTCGGCCAGGCCGAGCGAATATAACTCGAAGTGGCCGCGCAGTTCGGAGCAGTTCATGCCGACACCTCCGCGGTCGAGATCTGGTCGCGAAGATTCTTCAACGCGGACCGCACCCAGGTCTTGACGGTGCCGAGCGGCTGGCCCATGCGTTCGGCCATTTCGGTTTGGGTAAGACCCTCGAAGTAAGCCAGCTCAATGACCTGCCGCTCGGTGGCGGAAAGCTTTTCGACGGCCGCTTTCACGCGGCGCGCGCGGTCGGATGCCAGAATGCCCCGCTCCATATCGGTGAACAGCGAAGGATGCCCGGCCTCTTCAAACTCCACGCTGTTGCGTTCGCGGCCGCCGGCGGAACGCAGATAATCGATGGCGCGATGGCGCGCGACGGCCAGCAGCCACGGGCCGATGGCGCCTTTCTGCGCGTCGAAGGCCTGCGCGCGGGTCCAGACGCGGAGAAAGGTTTCCTGCACCAGGTCTTCGGCGGCGCCCACATCGCGCACCACGCGCAGGATCAGCGCGTAGGCGAGGCGGCCGTAGCGGTCGTAGAGTTCGGCGAGCGCGCGGGGATCGCGGCGCTGCAGGCGCAAGACCAGATCGGCATCGCCATCGGCGGCGCCAACAGCCAGCAGTAGGGGAAGCAACCACATTCGATCGGCGTCCTATTGTATATACGGAGCGAGGGAGCAATCAAGATTTGGCGTGGGCGGTTTTTCTCTCCGAAGGTGACGAGGGGCGCAACCCGATAGACGCCGAAAGCGGGAAGCGGATTCATTTTTTTCTTGACTTTCGGCGCGAAGCACCTTATATATGAATCACATTGCGATTTTTGAATCGCAAAATTTGATGTTAGGGAGAATCAATCGATGAAGACTGCAACCAAGAAAGCCGCCCCCAAGAAAAAGGCTGCTCCGAAGAAAAAGAAGTAGTCAGGGCGCGCCCTGCATAAGGGCCAGTTAAAAACAGGTTTCACTCCGAGGCCCCGATTTTCGGGGCCTTTTTCATTGTTCCAGACCTTTCCCTCCGATTCATTCCACGTCTCCCTTGGCCTGCAGCAGGACCCGGAAAGTCTCGCCCATGCCGAAGAGCAGCGTCTTGAGCTGGAGGCGGCGGCGCATGTCGCCGGGCGAGAGCGCGGCGGCAAACTGGTCCGGCTCGCCGGCGGTGAGCAGCATTTGCGCCAGCGTTTGGAAAGTTTTTTTTTGCAGGCCGCAGCGCTCTCCGCATTCTTCCAGAGCGGTGAAGTTGACGTGCGCGGTGATGTCCCGCTCGCCGGGATCTTCGAGCACATTGTTGCGGGCGGTGTGGCGGCGATAGCCCATGAGGGTGCCGGCGGGGAAGCGGACGGCCTCGTCGCGGGTGTAGCCGTAATCGATGGTCAGCAGGTAGCCGGCTGTGAGCGAACGGCCGATGCGCTCCATCCAGCCAAGGGCATCGAGGTTCACTTCGTAGCAGCGGCCCTCCTCGGGAGCCGGAAACCAGCGGCGCAGGTAGTCGGCGGCATCGGCATCCACTTCCGGACCTTGGCGCCACGTGAAGCGCTCGCCCTCCAAGTTCACCAACTGCTGCCGGAATGCGCCGCCGCGGTAGACCACCGCCTCGACCGGCAGGGCGTCGAAGAACTCATTGCAGAAGACTACGCCGCGAAAGCTCTGCGGCAGCGCGCCGGAATCGATATCGATGGGCACATAGCGCCATGCGGAGAAGGCTTCGGCCATCTCACCGCGGCCGGCGCCGAGCTCGACGACGGCGAAATCGGACGGCTGGCCCATCGCGCGGAATAGCTGGCGGACGCGCGCGGCCACCAGGATTCCGAAGACCGGCTGGACCTGTTCGGCGGTGAAGAAGTCGCCCTCTTTGCCAAAGGGATTGCGCGGGCGGCGGTAGTAGCCGTGCTCGGGATGGTAGAGCGCCACTTCCATGAAGCGGCGGAAGGGAACGGGGCCGGAGGCGCGGATCTCGCTTGCCAGCAGTTCGCCGGCCGGGGTCATGGGCGCGGGTCCC
>JBEKYE010000066.1:0-15895 GCA_049511275.1 Bryobacteraceae bacterium | reverse complement strand
CCCTCCCTCCGCCTTGTCTAACCGCCCCCACCATGCCATACTGATTACAGGTTTTTAGGCCTATTTGTATAAAAATGGTCGCAATGGTGCCAGAACGGCGGGGGGATCCCGGGGTGCAGGATCTAACTGCATTTGTTTTCAATATCATGCGCTTCGCCACGCATGACGGGCCGGGCATCCGCACGGTGGTCTTCTTCAAAGGTTGCCCCCTTTCCTGCTGGTGGTGCCACAACCCCGAAAGCCAGAGCTTCCTGCCCGACCGCCTCTACTTCGCGGAGCGTTGCCGCCACTGCCTGGAATGCGCAGCCATCTGCCCCGAGCACGCCATCAGCGAAGTCGACGGCGTGGTCTACACTTCCGCCGCCTGCACTCTGTGCGCCACCTGCACTACGGTCTGCATGGCCGAGGCCCGCCAGATCGCCGGCCAGCGCTACACCGTTGAGGAATTGATCGCGGAGGTCGAAAAGGACGTCGTCTTCTTCGACGAATCCGCCGGCGGTGTCACGCTCTCCGGCGGCGAACCCCTGTCTCAGCCAGTCTTCGTCGCTTCCTTTCTGGCGGCCTGCCAGGATCGCGGCATCTCCACCACCCTGGAAACCTGCGGCTTCGCCCAGCCGGAGGTCTTCCAGCAGGCCGCGCTCCAGGCCGACTTCGTGCTCTTCGATCTCAAATTAATCGACCCGGCCAAGCACCTCCGGTACACCGGCGTTTCCAACGATTTGATCCTGCGCAACCTCGAGCAACTGGTGGCCGGACGGCGTCCGCTCACCGTGCGCATCCCGGTAATCCCCGGCGTCAACGATTCCACAGAAGACATCGGCGGATTCGTGGAATACTTGAGCCGCCTGCGCCCACCGGCCATCGAATTGCTCCCTTACCACCGCATCGGCGCCGGCAAGTACCGGCGTCTTGGTTCGCCCTACAAGCTGCCCGACACGCCGCAGCCGGCGGCGGCCGATCTCGAGCCTTTTCGCGATGCCTTGACGGAAGCCGGATTGAACGTGGCTCCATTGACCCCAGGAGTTTGAATATGACGGAACGAGTCGCTCAATTGCGCCAGCAGAGCCTGGACACCAAGCCGTGGCTCTCGCTCGAACGCGCCGCGCTGCTCACCGAGTTTTACCGGCAGGCCGCACCGCTCTCCCCGCCCATGCTGCGGGCCGGCTCGCTCCAGTACATCCTCGAACGCCGCGCCATCTACATCGGTCCCCAGGAGCTGATCGTCGGCGAACGCGGACCCCGTCCCAAGGGCACGCCCACTTATCCCGAGCTGTGCTGCCACTCGCTCGAAGATTTCCGGATCCTCCACACGCGCGAGAAGATTTCCTACTGCGTCGATGAAGAGGCCCGCCGCATCCAGCAGGAGGAGATCATCCCCTACTGGCAAGGTCACAGCATGCGCGACCGCATGTTCGCCGAGATGACGCCCGCATGGAAGGACGCTTATGAGGCCGGCATCTTCACCGAATTCATGGAGCAGCGCGCGCCCGGCCACACCGTCCTGGGCGACATCGTTTACCGCAAAGGCCTGCTCGATCTGAAACGCGAAGTCGCCGAAAGTCTCGCCCGCCTCGACTTCTTCAACGACCCGCGCGCCTACGACAAGCAGCAGCAACTGCGCGCCATGTCGATCGCCGCCGATGCCGTCATCCGCTTCGCCGGGCGCCACGCCGAAAAGGCCGAATCGCTGGCCGCCGCCGAGACCGATCCGCGCCGCAAAGCCGAGCTCGAAAAGATTTCGACCGTTTGCCGCCACGTGCCCGCGCACGCCCCGCGCAATTTCTGGGAAGCCATACAGGCATACTGGTTCACGCACCTCAGCGTCATCACCGAACTGAACACCTGGGACTCTTTCAGCCCCGGCCATCTCGACCAGCATCTCTATCCTTTCTACCAGCGCGATCTCGACGCGGGCACGCTCACCCGCGAAGAAGTGCGCGAACTGCTCGGCTGCTTCTGGGTGAAGTTCAATAACCAGCCGGCTCCGCCCAAGGTTGGTGTCACTGCCGCTGAAAGCGGCACTTACACGGACTTCTGTAACATCAATACCGGCGGCCTGAAATCCGACGGCTCCTCGGCGGTCAACGATCTCACTTACTTAGTCCTCGACGTCATCGATGAGATGCGCCTGCTGCAGCCCTCTTCCAATCTGCAACTGAGTAAGAAGAGTCCCGACCGCTTCCTGAAGCGCGGCCTGGAAATCGTGCGCAAAGGTTGGGGCCAGCCGTCTCTTTTCAACGCCGACATGGTGGTGGAAGAACTGTTGCGGCAGGGTAAGTCCATCGAAGACGCCCGCGCCGGCGGCATTTCCGGCTGTGTGGAAACCGGCGCCTTCGGCAAGGAAGCCTATATCCTCACGGGCTATTTCAACCTGCCCAAAGTTCTGGAACTTACTCTCACCAACGGTTTCGATCCGCGCACCGGCAAACAGGTCGGCATCGAATCCGGCGACCCGCGCGCCTTCCAGACTTATGAAGACCTGCTGGCCGCTTTCCGGCGCCAGTTACATTACCTGCTGGACGTCAAGATCCGCGGCAACAATGTCATCGAGCGTCTGTACGCCCGCAATATGCCCGCGCCGTATCTCTCCCTGCTGGTTGACGATTGCATCCTGAAGGGAGGCGACTACAACGATGGCGGCCCGCGCTACAATTCCACTTACATCATGGGCGTGGCGCCCGGCACCACGACCGACAGCCTGGCGGCCATCAAGTATCACGTCTTCGATCGCCGCAATCTTTCCATGGACGAACTGCTCGCGGCCTTGCGCGCCAACTTCGAAGGCCGGGAAAAGACCCGTCTGATGCTCTGGAACAAGACACCCAAGTACGGTAACGACGACCCCTACGCCGACGAAATCCTGGTCCAGGTCTTCAACCTTTTTTTCGATGAAATCAACGGCCGCCCCAACACCAAAGGCGGCAACTACCGCGTGAACTACCTGAGCACCACCTGCCACGTCTATTTCGGCTCGGTGACCGGCGCCACGCCCGACGGCCGCAAGGCCTGGGAGCCGCACTCCGACGGCATCTCGCCCGCGCAGGGCGCTGACCGCCATGGCCCCACCGCGGTCATCAAGTCGGCCGCCAAAATGGACCACGCCCGCACCGGCGGCACGCTCTTAAACCAGAAGTTCACGCCCAAGCTTGTGGAGGGCCCCGAAGGCCTCGATAACATGGCCCACCTGGTGCGCGCCTACTTCAAGCTGGACGGCCACCACATCCAGTTCAACGTGGTCACCGCCGAAACCCTGCGGGAAGCGCAAGCCGATCCGGAAAAGCACCGCGACCTGATCGTGCGCGTCGCCGGCTACAGCGACTACTTCTGCGACCTGACCCCCGCCCTGCAAAACGAGATCATCACCCGAACCGAGCAGACGGGATTCTAGCACACCGGGTCTCGCCGCAATTCAGCTTCACGATTCGCGCTGTCGCGTGGCGGCGCCCTGCTCTTATTCCGACCACACCGACAACTCGTTCCCGCTCGGATCGGCGAAGTGAAACCGCCGCCCGCCCGGAAACGAGAACGTCTCCTTGACGATCGTGCCTCCCGATGTCCGCACCGCCGCTTCCATCGCAGCCAGATCAGCCGCGTAGATCACCACCAGCGGCCCACCGCGGGTCACCTTGTCCACCTTTGCGAACCCTCCCGCCAGGCGGCCGTCTTCAAAGCTGGTATAGTCCGGACCGTAATCGGTAAACTTCCAGCCGAATACGCGGGTATAGAAAGCCTTCGTCTGCGCCACGTCAGCCACCGGAAATTCAATATAGTCGATGCGTCGATCGTTCGCTTTTGTTTCCATAGCTGGAGTATGGCGCACCCCTCCTGACACCGTTATGTCAGGATGGTTTCTGCCAACCTGCGTCCCATCCGGTCGCGGCGCGCGCTACCCTGTCCCTATGCGCCGCGCCGGCCGCTTGTTCCAGATCGTGCAGTACCTGCGCGCCCGCCGCCTCACCACCGCCGCGCAGCTTGCGGGCTGGCTGCAGATTTCGCAGCGCACGGTCTACCGCGACATCCGCGACCTTTCCCTTTCCGGCGTTCCCGTCCAGGGCGAAGCCGGCATTGGCTACCGGCTGCGCCCCGGCTTCGACCTCACACCCATCATGTTCACGACCGATGAAGTCGAAGCCCTCGTCGCCGGCGCGCGCATTCTCGAAGCCTGGGGCGGCCCCGCCTTGGGCGGCCACGCGCGGACCGCCATCTCAAAAATCGCCCTGGTCCTTCCCAAGACCCGCCGCGAAGAGATCGACCGCGCCCGCCTGTTCGCCGTCGATTTTCACATCCCGAAAGGCGTCGTTGCCGGCCTGGACTCGGTCCGCCAGGCAATCGTCGAACACCGCAAGCTCCAGATCGACTACAGCGATTCCGCCAGCCGTCCATCCACGCGTGTCGTGCATCCCCTGGCGCTCTACTTTTGGGGCGCCACGTGGTCTTTGGCGGCTTGGTGCGAATCCCGCAAGGACTTCCGGAGTTTTCGCCTCGACCGCATCCGCAAGCTGGAGATCAGCCCCGCGAAGTTTGAAGAACTCCCCGGCCGCACCCTCGACGACTTTCTCAAAAAGGTGAACGCCGAAAGCCGCGCCAGGACCACCAGCTCATAACCCAAATCGTCGCACGCATCCTTTACCGCTTCACGGTAACGAAGAAAGACGGTCACCGCATATTCGGCTTTTTTTATGTCCTTTCGTCCCCGTAGTTTAAGCTTTATTTCTACCGCCGCGGCCGCCGGAAATTTGCAGCGTGTCTGACACAATGAAATCGGATATACGTGTTGAGCGGCTGGCGGTTCGGTTTGCATCCAACCGGACTCCAGCCGCTTTCTGCTTCTACTGTGATGTCGTGGCGGCAAAGCTGGATTGACTCCGCTTGCTAACAATTATCTGTTTTATTTTCTTTCTGTTGGCCGCAAAATTGGGTTCGTTTGGTATTTTTGATATTTGGCTTCCCGGACCGCCCCGGCTTTCCTCCAGCCGATAGTCTTGACATCCATGTCCCGACTCCTGTAAAAATGTAGTACAGGCGAATAAAAAGCGAAATCATGAAGGCGGCAGCGCTCAAAAAACAGTTCGAATCCGTCTTGGGCGGCCCTTTGGATTGGCAGGCGCCGCCGGCGCCGGAGATGCTCCCCTCGGGGATTCGGGAGGTGGATGAAGCCATCGGCGGGCTGCCGCGCGGGTGCCTCACCGAGATCGTCGGGCCGGCTTCTTCCGGCCGCACCAGCCTGCTGCTTTCGATTTTGGCCCAAGCCACCGCGCGCGAGGAAATTTGCGCGCTGGTGGATGCCGAAGACGCTTTTGACCCGGCGTCGGCCGCCGCCGCCGGCGTGCGGTTGGAGCGGTTGATTTGGGTTCGTTCCTGCGGCGCCGAGCGAGCCCTCAAAGCCGCCGACCTGCTGATCCAGGGCGGCGGTTTCGGCGTGGTCGTGCTGGACCTGGGCGACACCCCGCCCGCCGCCGCGCGGCGCATTTCGCTCACCTCCTGGTTTCGCCTGCGCCGCGCCGTGGAACATACCCCCACCGTGCTGGTCGCCGTGGCCAGGCAATCGAACGCCGGAACCTGCGCGTCGCTGATGCTGGAATGCGCGCGCGAGCGGGCCGAATGGAGCGGTGCGCCGCGCGCCTCGCGCCTGTTGCGCGGCATGAGATCTCGTGCCACCTCCACCAAGAGAAACGTGATATGTTCGCCTGTCTTCACGGCAGTGGCGCTCTAACCGCGCTGGCCTTCGAGTTTTCGCCGGTGGTGGAACAGACCGCTCCCCACACCGTCACGCTGCATGCTTCCGGCCTCGACCGTCTCTTCGGCCTGCCGCAGGATGTCGCCGCCTCCATCGCGCGGCGCGCTTCGGAAGTGGGCGTCGAGGCCAGTCTCGCGCTGGCTGCCAATCCGGATGCGGCCATCTGCGCGGCGCGCGGATTTTCCGGCGTCAGCATCATTCCTTATGGCGATGAGGCGAAATTCCTGGGCGCGCTGCCGCTGGCCCTGCTCGGCCCGTCGCCGGAATTGCAGGAAACCCTGGAGCGCTGGGGCATCCGCCGTTTTCGGGACATGGCGGCTTTGCCGCCGTTGGGCATCGCCGAGCGCCTCGGCCCCGAAGGTCTCCATCTGCGCGAGCTGGCGCGCGGCGAAGCCCGGCGCAAGCTGGTGCCGCTCGCCGAGCCGCTCTGTTTCGAAGACGAACTGGAGCTGGAGTATCCGGTGGAGCTGCTGGAGCCGCTGGCCTTCGTGCTGGCGCGGCTCATCAACGGCCTCGCCACGCGCCTGGCCACGCGTGGCCTGGCCACCAATGAGCTGCGGTTGCGGCTGAAGCTGGAAACCCGCGCCACCGACGAACGCACCCTGCGCCTGCCCGTGCCGTCGCTCGATACCAAAGTGTTTCTGAAGCTGCTGCAGCTCGATCTGGAGGCGCATTCGCCGGCCGCGCCCATCGTGCATGTGCGGCTCGCCGTGGAGCCGGTGAAGCCGCAAGCCGCGCAGAGCGGCCTGTTTGTGCCGGTGACGCCGGAACCGGTGAAGTTGGAGTTGACCCTGGCGCGCATCCAGTCGATCGTGGGCGAAGGCCGCGTGGGCTCGCCCGAAATCCTCGACACTCACCGCCCCGACGCCTTCCGAGTGACTAGTCCTCTGACCGGGTGGTTTAGTGCCTTTCCGCAGCCGCCCCATCGTGCTTACAACTCCGATGCGAGCCACGACCGTGAGGGAGTGGTTTCCCGGACAAGAACAACATCAGCCGGTCAAAGCGCTAGGAGGGCGGACCCCCCGGTCCGCGGCCGACCCCCTGGTCGGCCCTCTTGCCCCACCAAGCTCTCCTTGCGCATGTTCCGCCCTCCACGCGCCGCCCGTGTCGCCCTGGCTTCCGGCCAGCCCAGCTTCGTTGCCGCCGATGGCATTCGCGGCAAGATCCTCGATCTTGCCGGTCCCTGGCGCACATCCGGCGACTGGTGGACCGCCGACCCGTGGCTCCGCGACGAATGGGACATCGCTCTCTCCGACGGCGCGCTCTACCGCCTCTACTGCTGCCCCCATGGCTGGTTCCTGGAAGGCAGTTATGACTAGTCAAAGTGGGGCAGACCCCCTGGTCTGCGCGCGACCCCCTGGTCGCGCTCTTGTTCCTGGCGTTGACATCTCCCAACCGAGCCGCGACTTGTCGCTCGACTTGTCGCTCGACTTGTCGCTCGACCGTAAGGGAGCGGTGTCCACCGACTACATCGAACTCCACGCCCGCTCCGCCTTCAGCTTCCTCGAAGGCGCCGCCGTACCCGAAGACCTGGCCGGCGCCTGCGCCCAATTCGCCATGCCGGCCATGGCCATCATGGACCGCAATGGCCTCTACGGCGCTCCCCGCTTCCACATGGCCGCGCGCAAGGCCGGCGTGCGCGCGCACATCGGCTCGGAAATCACCTGCACCAACGGCCGCGCGTATCCTTTATTAGCAGAGACGCGCGAAGGCTACCGCAACCTGTGCCGCCTGGTCACGCGCATGAAGCTGCGCGCCAAAAAAGGCGAAGGTGCGGCCTCGCTCGAGGACATCGCGGAATTTTCGCGCGGCCTCATCTGTCTCACACGCCACCCCGACGCGCGCCTGCTCGAAATCTTCGGTCCCCATCATCTTTACGCCGAACTGCAGCGCCACTACCATCGCGAAGAAGAAGCCCACAACCAGGCCACCCTGGAACGCGCGCGCCGCCTGGGCGTTCCGATTGTCGCCACCAACGGCGTGGCCTACGCCGCGCCGGCGCAGCGCGAGTTGCTGGATGTCTTCACCTGCATCCGCCGCCACGTCACGCTCATGGATGCCGGGCGCCTGCTCGAGCGCAACTCCGAGCGTCACGTGAAAACTCCCGCTGAGATGGCGCGCCTCTTTGCCGACCTGCCGGAGGCCATCGCTCACACCCGCTCCATTTCCGAGCGCCTCGAGTTCACCCTCGACGACCTCGGCTACCGCTTCCCGCGCTATCCCGTGCCCGCTGGCGAAACCCAGATGTCGTTTCTGCGTCAACGCGTGGACGAAGGCGCGCGCCGCCGTTACCAGCCGTATCACGAGCGCGCCCGCCGGCAGATTGAGCGTGAGCTGGCGCTCATCGAAAAACTGGACCTTCCCGGATATTTTCTGATTGTCTGGGACATTGTGCGCTTCTGCCAGGAAAACCGCATCCTGGCACAGGGCCGCGGCTCGGCCGCCAACAGCGCCGTCTGTTATTCGCTCGAAATCACCGCCGTCGACCCCGTCGGCATGGACCTGCTGTTCGAGCGCTTCCTCTCCGAAGAGCGCGGCGAGTGGCCCGATATCGATATCGACCTGCCTAGCGGCGACCAGCGCGAGCGCGTCATCCAGCACGTCTACCAGCACTTCGGCAAACTGGGAGCGGCCATGACCGCCAACGTCATCACCTATCGCGGCCGCTCCGCCGCGCGCGAAGTGGGCAAAGCGTTGGGCTTTGAAGTCGCCACGCTCGAAAAACTTTCCAGCCTGGCGCGCGACTGGGAATGGAAAGACCCCAAGGACACCACCGAGAGCCAGTTCCGCGACGCCGGCCTCGACCTCAGCCAGCCGCGCGTGCGCAAATTTTTCGAGCTCTATCGCATGGCGCAGGACCTGCCGCGTCACCTGGGCCAGCATTCCGGCGGCATGGTGATCTGCCAGGACCAGCTCGATTCCGTCGTCCCGCTCGAACCGGCCGCCATGCCCGGCCGCGTGGTGGTGCAGTGGGATAAAGAAGACTGCGCCGACATGAAGATCATCAAGGTGGACCTGCTCGGCCTCGGCATGATGGCCGTGCTCGAAGAGTGCCTCGTGTTGATCCCGCAATCTTATGGCGAGCAGGTCGACCTGGCGCACCTGCCCGCCGGCGATCCGGCGGTCTTCGCGGCATTGCAGAAGGCCGATACCGTCGGCATGTTCCAGGTGGAGAGCCGCGCGCAGATGTCCGCGCTGCCGCGCATGCGGCCGGCGCGGTTTTACGACATCGTGGTGCAGGTGGCCATCATCCGTCCCGGTCCCATCGTCGGCAAGATGGTGCATCCGTATCTCAACCGCCGGCAAGGCCGGGAAGCCGTGGATTGTTTGCATCCTTCGCTCGAACCGGTGCTGCGGCGCACGCTGGGCGTGCCGCTTTTCCAGGAGCAGTTGCTTCGCATGGCGATGATCGCGGCCGGATTCACCGGCGGCGAAGCCGAAGAACTGCGCCGCGCCATGGGTTTCAAACGGTCGGAAAAACGCATGGCGGAAATCGAAGTGAAGCTGCGCGCCGGCATGACCCGCAACGGCATCGAAAAGCGGGCGCAGGAAAATATCGTGCGCTCCATCACGTCGTTCGCGCTATATGGCTTCCCGGAATCGCACGCCGCCAGTTTTGCGCTGCTGGCCTATGCCAGCGCGTACTTGAAGTGCCATTACCTGGCGGCCTTCACCTGCGCCATGCTCAACAATCAGCCCATGGGTTTTTATTCCCCCGCCATTCTCATCAAGGACGCGCAGCGCCACGGCCTGCGAGTCCTCCCGGTAGACGTGACCAAATCCGAATGGCTCTGCACCATCGAGCCTCCCAGTGCCAGTGGGGCAGACCCCCTGGTCTGCGCGGGTCCCCCTGGACCCGCTGCTGAAGTTTCACACGAATCGTGGGGCAAGCGCTTCCGCCTGCCAACACTTCATCTGCGCCTCGGTCTTCGCTATGCCCGCGGCCTGCGCGAGCAAGCCGGCCAAGCCATTCTGCGCGCCCGCGCCGCGCGCCCTTTCAGCAGCGTCGACGATCTGGCTCTGCGCGTCCCCGAACTCCGCAAGGACGAACTCAATCGCCTTGCCGAAATCGGCGCGCTCAACCCGCTCGATCAAGCCCACCGCCGCGACGCGCTCTGGCAGGCGCAGCGGTCCGTTCTGCCGGTGGGCCCGCTGCTCGCGCCGCTGGAAGAAACCGGCCAGCCTTCGCCGCTCGCCCGCATGAACACCGATGAGCGCCTCTACGCCGATTATCACGGCACCGGTCTGACCATCGGCAAGCACCCCATGGCCTACCGCCGCACGGAAATGAATGCGCTGCGCGTGACGCGCGCCATCGACCTGGCGAAAGTTCCCAACGGCCGCTTCGTGCGCATCGCCGGATCGGTGGTGGTGCGCCAGCGTCCCGGCACGGCCAAAGGTTTCGTCTTCCTCAGCATGGAAGACGAGACCGGCATCATGAACGCGATCGTCACTCCGCCCACCTTCGACCGCTACAAGTTCGCTGTGTTAGGCGAGCATTTCCTGCTGATCGATGGCGTGCTGCAGAACCAGGACGGCGTGATCTCGGTAAAAGCCGCCCGCATCCAAGGCCTGGCCGCCGGCGCCGCCGCGGAGTCGCATGACTTTCATTGACCTCAGGTCAGCCACCGTAGGGCATCGGGGGCACTTTTCCAAGCAGGCGGGAGTAGACGGTCAGAACGCCGCGGTGATGCGCGGTGTGCTCGACCATGGCCCATACGATGTCGCTGATGGGTTGGCCGCCCATGACCGGGCCGGGCGGGAGTGGCTGCGCGAGATCCTCCGGGCCGCGCGAGCGGAGAAAGTGGATCGCGTTCTTGTATGACGTTTCGAGCATCCGGCGGGCGGCGGCCAGCGAGGCCATACCCTCGAGGGCCTTGGCGTGTTTCTCGAAATCGAGGTCGAAACCTTCGGGTCGGGATGCGCCCTCGATGAACCAGTCGAGAGTCTGAGCCGCGTGCGCGACTTGCTGCGCGACGGTCATCATGCCTTCCTGAGGACGGAACCCGGAGTCGGCTTCATCGAGGACCCTGGTTGAGCGTTCGAAGAAATCTTTGCTTGCGAGCAACTGGTTGGCGAAGTCGTAGTGTTGCGGTTTTGGGCTCATGGGCCACACTATAGCATGAGGCGAATAAAAAGAGAACATCTCGCTTTCATGCCTCGCCTTCGGGCGCCGCTGCGGAGTCGCACGATTTTCACTGCTGTAGTAAACTAAACTTAGTTTAGTCTATGAAGACTGTTAATATCCATGCTGCAAAAACCAACCTCTCCAGTCTGGTGGAAGAGGCTGCGGCCGGCCAGGAAATCATCATCGCCAAAGCCGGAATACCAAAAGCGCGGCTCGTGCCACTTGAAAAGAAGGATTTCCGCAGCACCCTCGGCGCGCTAAAAGGAAAGATCTGGATAAGCGACGACTTCGATGATCCACTGCCGCCGGAAATTCTCAAGGCATTTGGCATTGAAGAATGAGTCTGCTGCTGGATACGCACGTCTTGATCTGGTGGTTCGACGACAGCCGCCGCATCGGAAGTCGTACTCGTGCGACGCTATCACAGCGCACGGCCAGCATTTGGGTGAGTGCGGTTTCTTTGTGGGAGATTTCTATCAAGACCGGTCTGGGGCGCCTGAAGCTCAAAAAAACGCTGGAAGAAAGCATTGCATCTTTGCTGGAACGCGGGGTCCAGCCGCTACCCATCGACTTCCACCACGCATTTGCCGTTGGACGGCTGCCACTTCATCATGCCGATCCTTTTGATAGGCTGCTGATCGCCCAGGCGCAGTGTGAGGGCCTGACACTGGTAACCGTCGATCCGCAAGTCATGGCCTACGACGTTCCAACTCTCGACGCTTCGCTCTAAACCGTCGCCAGATCCGCCAGGTCGCTGAACACGCCATACGCCGTCTGCTCCACTTGCGGATCGATCGAGATGGTGCCGAAGGTGCCCATCAGGTCGGTGTGAAACAGGATGATGTTGGATGTGCCCGGCGTCGATGCGAGAATGTCGCAGCGGTCCAGCACTTCGGCGCGCACGCGCAGCGACAGCTTCGCGCCCGTGCGGCGGCCGCGGCTGATCAGCCGCACGGTCTTGCCTTTCTGGACGAGTTCCTGCACGCGCGCCGGCGTCAGCCGCGCGATGCCGCGCGTCGAAACCTGCTGCGGCGTGGTGCGCGCGTCCATCAGGACGTTGGCCAGCGCGGCGGTCTTGGCGGCGGAGTCCCAGCCTTCGATATCGTAGGCGCCGCCGGCTTCCGTGATCCCCATGGAACGCGCGCGGGCGAGCCCCTCGTCGAACGAGCCGCCCTGCTCCATGGTCTGGATCACCACCTTGGACGTGGAATTGAGCGCGCCCGTAAAGCCCAGCACTTTCACGCCGGGCATGGTGTAGCGCCACAGGTTGAAGACCGGCGCGCCATCCATCACCGCCGATTCGAAACGGAAGCCCAGACCCCGGCGCGCCGCCTCTTCGCGCAGGTCGGCGAAGGCGTGCGCGATGGGACCTTTGTTGGCCGTCACCACGTGCATGCCGCGGGCGAAGGCCGCGCGCATGTGCGCGATCGCCGGCTGCCCGCTGGTGGGATCGAGCGTGGTCAGCTCCACCGCGATCTGCGCGCGCGCCGCGTCCAGGAATTCCTCGATGGATGCCGCCCGCGGACGCATCGGCGGGTCTTCGGCAAGGCCGGCGGGGTCCACTGCCGTGCCGTGCCGCAGGGTGTGGATGCCGGTAATGGTGAATGGGAATTCGCGGCGCTTCTGCCGCAGCAGGCGCGCCAGGGCGCGCCCCACGTTGCCGTATCCGATGATCGCGAGCTTCACAGTGGCTTATGCCACTGTACTAAAATGCGAGGGCTTCGATCAGCTTGTCGAGATCGCTCTGCATCGCGGTCTTCTTCTTCTGCAAGTCCGCCTGGTGGTCGCGCAGTTGCGCAAGCTGCTGCTCGTGGGCATCCAACTGTTTGGCGTAATTCTGCACCAGCTGCTGCTGGCTGCTGACGTTGTTCAGGCTGTTGATGTTCTGCCGGATGCGGTCTTCATCGCGGGTCAAATCGCTGACTTGATTCTGAGCATCCTGCAACGCGCGGTCATTCTCGGCGATCTGCGATTTTTCGTCGGTGATGCGCTGCAACTGGCGGCGCGCGGCATCGCTGAGTGTCAGGTTGCGGTTTTGCACGTAGGCCAAAAGGAAATCGGGACCCATGTTGCTGACCTGGTACGACTGGTCGAACACGCGCTCTTCGGTGACGGGAAATTCCTGCGTGGCTCCCGCGGCGAGCTGGATCTCGAAGCGGTAGGCGCTGGCGGTCTTCTCCGCGGGCTTGGCACTGAGCAGCGTGTAGCCCTGCCGCAGCGGATGCTCCAGGATCAGCGTCTTGGCCTTTTGATCCACGTTGCGGATGGTGTAAGTGCGGGTCTCTTCCATGGCGGATTTCGTCGTGATGACGCCGCGGGCGGCGTGGACCTCGCGGATCACGGCGTTCTTGGAATTGAAGGCGTCGGTGATGCGCGTGCCCAGGTCGACGGCGTAGCTGATGAGCCGCTTATCGCCGGCCTTGAGCGTTTCCATCAGCGCTTCGCCGCCGTAAGCGCCGCCATCGTAGACGGTGATGGGGCCGCCATCGAGCGTCTTGCCGCTGGTGTTGGTCAGCTCGGCGGCGTTGGTGGGATGCTGCGAGCTGTGGTCGGAGTAGATCAGCAGCTTGCGGCCCTCGATGGCCTGTTGCAGGAAGGGCAGCATGGCCGATTCGTCCTTGCGGATGGTGACCGGCTGGGCGATGCGGTATTCGAACAGTTCTCCCAACTCGCCGGCCGAAGCGCTGGCAACGATGGTGCTGGGCGCGACCTTCGCCTGCTCCAGGTCGGCCATGGAATTCTGCGCCGACACATACGCCCTCCCCGATACTGGCGCTGCCGCTGGTGCAGGCATAATCCCGCCGAGCACGCCGGCTCTGACCGCGCCGACTCCGCGGCTGCCGGCGGCACCGGCGGCCGCCGTGCCGTTAATCCCAAAAGCCTCTTCATGCACCACCGGCCGCGCGGCGTTGTCGTCCGCCAGTTCCGCGCTGGGCCGCTGCACATACTTGGGGGCGTAGAGCTGGCTCACAAAAGAAATCGGCCGGCCGGAAACCAGCGAAAGCTGCACCTTGTTCCAGTCTTCGCCGGTAGTGTTGTCGACAATCGCCCAGCCTTCCAGAACCGGCTGGCCTTTATCGCCCAGTATCAGACGGTAGCTCGACTTCCAGACCGCCGCGGGAATGGTGTAGCTGGCGACGATCTCGCGCTGCCGGGCGTCGGTGGAATCGATGTAGACGCTGCGCTTGTCCTTGGAGCGCGCGGCCGCCACCGCGGCCAGGTAGTCCTTGAAATTGGCTTGCAGCTTGGCATCGGTGAAGCGGATGCTGGAGGCGGCGGCCAGATCGAGCGTGCGTATGTCGCCGCTATCGAGCAGCAGCGTGACGAACTCGCGCTCCGCCTGCTTATCGGTGCCGGCCACCACGCGTCCGCCAACGATCGCGCCGGCGACGGTGTCGCTGCCGAACTTCAACTCCACGCGCGCGCCTTGCAGCCGGCCGAAGATGGCGGCCAGCGACTGGTCATCGCCAATCTGGAAAGGGAACTCGGCCAGGCGGTGGCTGAGCGGGTCCATGGAATCGTAGCGCAGCCCGGAGATCTTACCGCCGCCGCGCTCTTCGAGCGTGAGCGATTTCAAAACGTCGTTCATATCGGAGGCGTTGAAATCGAGGCGCGCCGATTCGCCTGCGCCGAGCGTCCCGGATCGCTCGAAGAATCCAATGCCGTGCTTGTAAAGAATCACCTGCTTCACCGGCAGGTCGGCCGCTTGCGCCATAATGGCGCCCAGGGCCGCGCTCAGGAACAAGCCAACGAATGTGCGATTCATGATGCCTCCGTCCAGAAAATGCCGCATCGGGCAGTTACCTTTCAGGCGAATTGCCCGTCACTTTCATCATGACGCCTTTGCGACTCCGGCGCAGAGACTATCTAAGACGCCATTTCTTATAGAATGATACGGGCAATATAAGATATGCTTTTCGCCTCCGGAAGAGTTCTGGTGGTAGACGACGAGCCGCCGCTGCTCCGCGTGCTGAGCCTGTATCTGGGCCGGCTGGGTTACTCGGTGACCACGGCGGAATCCACGGAGGCGGCCTGGGCGCTGGTGGAGGCCGATCCGGCGGCCTTTACAGTAGCGGTGCTGGATGGGAGCATGTCCGGCATGAGTATGGACAATCTGGCATTGCGCATGCTACGGGCCAACCCGGCGTTGCGCGTGCTGGCGGCGAGCGGGTATCCGATAGATATGACGGCGCTGTCGCAAGCCGCTCCGGGACGCGTGGACTTTCTGCAAAAACCATTCACTCCGGAAATGCTGGCTGCCGCGTTGCGAGGGTTGCTTGGCGCGCAAGAAGAAAACCTTTGAGCTAGGCAAAGAGATCAGGGCCATCGCGCGCGAGCGCGTGGGGCGCATTCCCTCGGCCAAGACCATTCAGCCGAAGGCTCTGCGCAAGAAGCCCAAACACAAGAAGCCGCCGGAGGAAGAATAGCGTGCGAGACCGAGGCCAAGCCCGAGGCCGACCATGGATTCGCGCGGTGGCGCCGCTGCTGTTGTTGGCAGCCGTGGCGGGAGCGCAGACGGCCATCGATTTTTCGTACGCGGGATATGGCGGCGGAGGCGTGGCCCCACCGGCGGTTGCCGCGGCGATTGCGGTGAGGCCGGGCGGCGGGGATGACACACCGCTGTTGCAGGGCGCCATCGATCGTGTGGCGGCGCTGCCCCTGCGGGCGAACGGCTTCCGCGGCGCGGTGCTGCTGCGCGCGGGGCGCTATCGCGTGGGCGGGCGGCTCGAGATCCGGTCGAGCGGTGTGGTGCTGCGCGGCGAAGGCGAGGCCGTCATTGTGGCTTCGGGCCAGGGACGTCGAACGCTGATTGAAGCCGGCGCTGTGGCGGACCCGGCTACCGGGCCGGCGGCGAATATCACCGACGAGACGGTGCCGGCGGGCGGGCGGGTGCTCACTCTGGACAACCTCGTCGGATTGCGAGCCCGCGACCGCGTGGTGATCAACCGGCCGAGTACCGCCGCCTGGATTGCGGCGCTGAAGATGACCGGGCTCCCCGGCGCCTATGCGAGCCAAAGGTTGGATTGGGC
>JBEKYE010000065.1:0-15908 GCA_049511275.1 Bryobacteraceae bacterium | reverse complement strand
GCTGCTTTCCGTCGAAATGGAGCGGCTGTTCCAGGAAGCGCGCGGGCGGGCGCGCGGCGAGTTGGCCGACCAGTTGAACCAGGCAGTGCGGCGGATCCGCCAGGCTTCCACGCCGGAGGAGTTGCTGGCCACGCTGCTCGATGCGGCGTGCGGGTTCGCGGGCGGCGCGGCCGTTTTTCGCATCGAAGGCGAGGTAGCGCGCGGACAGAGAATCCGCGGCGTGCCGGAGAAGGTCGCACAGGTTTTCGGCGATTTCGAGATTCCGCTGGCATCGGCCGCTGCCCTGGCGGGCGCGGTGGAAAGCCGCGATCCGGTGATCGCCGCCACCACCGGCCCGGAAGTTTCCGGCGAGATGGCCGGGTTGGCGGAACACGGCGCCGAGGATCGCGCTTCTATTTTCCCGCTGGTGGTGGAGAACCGGGTCCCGGCCTTGCTGTATGCCTGGGGCGACGTGCAGGGAGCGGCCCTGGAGCTGTTTGCCCAGGTGGCGGCGGCTGCCTGGAGTGAGCCCGCCGCGGCGCCGGTGGAACTGGTGACGATTGCGGCTCCTGCCGCGGATCCGGTTCCGGCCCCGGCCGCGCCCGAACTTTCCGGCGAGCAGGAGCGAATGCATCTGAAGGCGCAGCGTTTTGCGCGGGTGCAGGTGGCGGAAATGCGGCTCAACGAAGCGGCCGCGGTGCACTCCGGCGCCGCGCAAAGGAATCTCTATGAGTCCTTGCGCCCACGGGTTGACGCGGCGCGCGCCGCCATGCGGGAAAAGTTTTTCGAGCCCTGCCCCGGCATGCTGGACTACCTGCATCTGGAACTGGTGCGAACGCTGGCTCATGACGATCCGGAACTGCTTGGCAAAGACTATCCCGGTCCTTTGGCTTAGCCTGCTGGCGTTGACGGCGATATCGGCCCCGCCGCCGTCCGGTCTGGCCCCGCTGGTGCGCGCCGATCGCGAAACGCCCAGCGCCGCGCGGCGCGCGGCCGTGGAGCATTGGGCCGCCTCTCATCCGCAGGACGCTCCGCTGGCGCGGCTGGCACTGGGGATTGCGGCTTACGAACAGAGAGACTTCGCCGGCTCCATCGCCCAGTTGCAGAAACTGCGCGGGCAGTTGCCGCAGGTGGGCGACTACATTGCGTACTACCTGGCCGCGGCGCGCGTCGAAGCCAGGGATTTCGACGCCGTGGCGGCCGACCTCGCGCCGGCGCACACAGCCTCGACCGTGTCACCGTTTTCCGGACGGGCGTGGATTCTGGAAGCGCGCGCCGCCAAGGGCTTCGCTCCGGCCGAAGCGGTACGCGTACTGCGCGAGCATTATGCCGAGTTGCCGCAGCCCGAAGGCGATATCAATCTGGCGGACAGCTTTCTGGCGGCGGGCGATCAGACGCACGCGGCAGAATCTTACCAGCGGGTCTACTACCAGTTCGTTTCCGGAGACGCGGCGGCGCGCGCCGCCGCGGCCATCGCATCGCTCAAGGAATCCATGGGCGCGGCTTATCCGGCCGCCGCGCCGCAACTGATGCTGCACCGCGCCGACAAGCTGCTGGATGCGCGCTGGTACCCGCAAGCGCGTGCGGAATACCGGACGCTGGCCGCGGAACTGAGCGGGCCGGAGCGCGACCTGGCGCGCGTGGGTGTGGGTGCGGCCGATTTCCTGGACGGCGCCACGCCGCGGGCGTACCCCTACCTGCGCGGCCTGGAATTGCCGGATTCGGAGGCCGACGCGGAGCGTCTCTACTACCTGGCGGAATGCGCGCGACGTTTGACCGACGACGATCAATTGCGGGCCGCCCTCGACCGGCTGGAGCGGCATTATCCACGGTCGCCGTGGCGGCTGAAGGCGCTGCTTTCGGCGGCCAACCGCTATCTGCTTTTGAACCAGCCCGCCGGTTTTGTGCCGCTCTATCAAGCCGTGTACCAGGATTTTCCGGACGCGGCGGAAGCCGCCCCAAGTCATTGGAAAGTGGCGTTTCAGGCCTATCTGCACGACCAGCCGGATGCCGCGCGCCTGCTGCGGGAGCATCTGCGCAACTATCCCGCCCACTACACGGCGGGCTCGGCGCTGTATTTCCTGGGGCGGAAGCTCGAACTGGACCGGGATCTGGCGTCGGCGCGCGCCTGCTATCAGCGGCTGGTGCGGACCTGGGAGAATCATTACTATGCCATGCTGTCGCGCGAGCGGTTGGCCGCCACGCGGGATCTGGCCGTGGGGACGGCGTCGATGGAGCTCGCGCAGTTCCTGGCGAGCGTGGTTGTGCCCGGCGCGCGGCCGGTTCCCCGCGAGCCCACCCTGGAGACCACCGTGCGAATCGAACGGTCGCGCATCCTGCGCAATGCGGGCCTCGCGGATCTTGCTGACTCCGAGCTGCGGTTCGGCGCGCGCCACGGCGGCCAATCGCCGCTGCTGGGGATGGAAATGGCGACTGCGGCGGATGAGCCCCATTTGGGCCTGCACATCATGAAGGGCATGGCGCCGGAGTACCTCAACCTGCCGATTGATGCGGCGCCGCGCCAATTCTGGGAGCTGCTGTTTCCGCTGCCCTACCGCGCGGAGTTGGACAAGGCCGCGCGCGATCAGGACCTGGACCTGTACCTGCTGGCCGGTTTGATCCGGCAGGAATCGGAGTTCGACCCAAAGGCGCTCTCGCATGCCAACGCATACGGCTTGACGCAGGTGCGTCCGGCGACGGGCCGGCTCTACGCCCGCAAACTGGGCATCAAGCGGTTAACCAATCGCATGCTGTTCCAAGCCGCCACGAATGTGGAGATCGGCTCGTCGATTTTCCGCGGCATATTGGCCCAGAACAACGGCCGCGTGGAGCAGACGCTGGCCGCCTACAATGCCGGCCCCGGCCGCTTGACGCGATGGCTGGGTTGGAACCAGTACCGCGAACCGGCGGAGTTCGTGGAGTCGATTCCCTTCACCGAGACGCGGGACTACGTGCAAGCCGTGCTACGGAACGCGGACCTATACCGCCGCCTGTACGGCCGGTAGGACGACCGGTTTTAGATCAGTCCCTGGCCCCCTGGAAGCGCGACTCCGCAAAGCGGGGACTGCTGCCAATTCCCGCTTTTGGAATTGGATAGCCGCCCCGCTTTGCCCAAAAAAAGGAATTGCGTTCTTGGATCTCCTTCCCGGCGTATTCATGACCAGGAGGAAACAATGAGAATCGCAGGAGTCGCGCTGGTGGCGGCGCTGGCGGCATCGCTGGCAACTCCCCTGGCGGCCCAGGAAATCAAGCTGCCGGTCAACCTGGACAAGCTGGCGGCCAAGGCCGTGGAATCGGTGGATATCACCCTGGATGGCGCCATGCTGCGGCTGGCCGGCCGTTTCCTTTCCGGCAAGAATGAAGATCAGTCGCGCGCCAGGAACCTGATCTCCGGCCTCGAGAGCATCTCGGTCCGCAGTTTCACCTTCGCCGGCGCGGGAGAATATTCGGCGGCGGACGTGGATGCGGTGCGCGCGCAGGTGCAATCGGCGCCGTGGGGGCGGGTTGTGGGAGTGAAGGAGAAAAACGGCGACAATGTGGAAGTCTACTTTAAGGATGGCGGCGAAGGAAAGCTGGCGGGCATCGTGCTGATCGCGGCCGAGCCGAAGGAGTTGACGGTGGTGAGCGTTGTGGGCGCCATCGATCCATCGCAACTGGGCGAACTGGGCGGCGAGTTCGGCATTCCCAAGCTGGATGTGGACGTGCATCTCTCCGGAAAGAAGAGTGGCAAATGAGGGCCCGGCTGCTGGCGGCAGTGCTGGCGATCGCCAGCGCTGCGTGGGGCGCGGACTGGGAATTCGACCGCGTGGTCAAAACCATCGAGCACCAGTATGGCGTGCGGCAGACGCACGTCCCGTTGATGGGCGTCGCCAATTTCTTCGTCAAGGTGGTGCGGCCCGGTGGCGCGACCGGTTTCAAGCTGGCGGTGTTCGAAAATCTGAGAAGCGACGATCAAGACGAGGTGGACCTGGACCGCTTCATGGACCGGATCGGCGAAAGCGGTCTGCACCGGCTGTTGCGGGTGCATTCGCGGCGCGACGGCGAGTCGGCGTACATCTACCTGGGGGATTTGGGGCGCACCACGAAAATGTTGCTGGTTACGTTCGACCGCGACGAAGCCACCGTCGTGCAGGTGAACCTGAACGTGGATGCGCTGCTGCGCATGTTGAACGATCCGGGCAAGGGCCGTCGCGACTACAGCTGCGGCGCCGGATCGATGTAAGGGCGGAAGCGGTTGCGCTGCATGAGCTCGCGGGCCGCCTGGCCGGCTTCGGGAAGCACATAGAAAAAGGCCCCGACACGGGTGGTCTGGAAGATGAAGCCGCCGCGGTATTCGTCGGCCTCCACGCCATAATCGACGCCGGCATCCGTGAGCACGGATTCCAGGCGGAGCGCGTCTCGCAATTTCTTCGCGATATAAATCAGGGTGGGTTCTTTGCCTTCGAAGAACGGCGCTTCCTGCCGCATGCTATTTCAGTTTAATGGAATGGCGGGCAGGCGCGCGTGGTTCTGGCGCGTGGTTCAGCGGCTTTCCTCGTTTACCACCAGCCGGAAAACGTCCGGCCGCGCGTAGTGTCCGGCCACGTCCAGATCGAATTTTCCTTCGGCGATCTCGCCCGCGTCCAGGTCGGCCGTCAGGATGCATTCCTCGTCGTAGGCCGGCCCCGCCAGCACCTTGCCCAGCGGCCCCACAATCACGCTGCCGCCGCAAATGGTTTCCGCCGCCCCGGCGCCGGCCGGCCGGCTGTACTGGCACGCGGAAAGCACGAAGCAGCGGCCTTCCAGGGCGATATGCCGCATGCTGGCCTGCCAGCTCTCCCGGTCGTCCACCGTGGGCGCGCAATAGAACTGGATGCCCTTCGCATACATCGCCGCGCGCAGCAGCGGCATGTAGTTCTCCCAGCAGATCACCGCGCCGATTTTGCCGAAACCGGTTTCGATCACCGGCAGGGTCGTGCCGTCGCCGAAGCCCCAGATCAGCCGCTCCATCGCCGTGGGCATCAGCTTGCGATGCTTGCCCGCCAGCGTGCCATCGGGCGCGAAGAACAGCGCCGTGCAATACAGCGTGCCGCCATCGCGTTCAATCGCGCCCATCACCACCCAGGCGCCGTGCGTCCGCGCCGCTTCACCCAGCCGCGCGGTGCCAGGCCCGGGCACATCCAGGGCGCTTTCGAAATATCGCCGGAACAGCTTGCGGCCCTCCGGCGTGCGCGAACCCACCCGCGCTCCGAAATCGGCTCCTTTCGGATACCCGCCCGCAAAGGCTTCCGGAAAGACGATCAGCTTCGCCCCGCCGGCCGCCGCTTCCGCCGTCAGCCGTTCGGCTTTGGCCAGCGTTCGCTCGCTGTCGAAAAGCATGGAACCGGCCTGCACCACGGCTACGCGCACATTCGGCATGGCCGCTTCATTTCCCCTTGATCGCGAAATCGAAAACCTGCATGTTCACCTTGCCGTCCGTGAACTCCACCACCGCGTATTCGCCCGGCTCCAGCTTTTCCTGCGGCCAGATCTTGTAGAGTCCCTCGGCCATCTCCCGGCGCAGAATGTCCACCATGGTGCGCTCCTCCTCCACCAGGTCTTTGATCACCGCGTTGTAGTTAAGGTTCTCGACGATCCGCACTCCGCCCTTGGTGGTCAGCTTGGCGATGCCGAAATCTTCGGGCTCCGAAAGCTGGATGTAAAACTCCTGCTCCGGGTCCGTAAATACATTGAGCGAGTGCGGGCCGTTCAATTCCAGCGTCCCCTTGCCGCTGAGAAACGGATATGCGAGCTTCTGCAGCACCATGCGGCCTTTGGGCGTGTGCACCGAGACTTCGCCGGCCTTGAGGACCCTGGTGGCCTTGTTTTCCACCCAGTAAACACCCGGATCCTGCGGAATTCGGCTTACTTCGGCCCGCGCGGCCTTCTCCGCGGCATCTTCCTCGGCGCTGGCCTTGGCCTCCTTATCCACCTCGGCCCGCCGTTCGGCGGCTTCGCTTTCGGTTCGTTTCAGGTCCACCAGGTCGATCGGGATCTCTTCCCAGTCGCTACGCTCCACGCTGTAATAGCGCACCCGGTCGGCCTGCACCTGGTATTCGCGCACCATGTGATACGTGCCGTCCTTCAGATACAACCGGACATTTGCCGCCCATGCCGCCAATGCCAGCGCGGCCAGCGTCAACCACAGCTTCCGCATACCCTATCGACTACTTTACCGTATGTAGGCTGGGCCTCCCGGCCGGTCGACGGCCGGCCAGGAAGCCGGTCCCACCCGGCTAATGCCGCCGCCCGTCCCCCGTCCTTCTATTGATGACCTCACATTTTCCGAACCGCCGTCCCCGTTCTTGCGTATGGAGGAAGAGATGAAGCCGTGGCCCTACGTGCGGCGGGCACCCCTTTGCCCCCATAATAGATTCTTGAGGTTCGCTCCGCTTATGTTTTCTACCAGACCATTTCTCGCGATTTTGCTTTGCTGTGCCATCGCTGTGCCGGTCTTCGCCCAGACCCAGGGCCTGACCCAGGAAACCGGCCACGGTTTCATCTATAACCTGACCAGGGACTACCGCGTCCGCGACGTCAGTCACGTCAGCTTTGAAGATTCCCCGCGCATCGACAAACTGATGCGCGCCGGCAGTATTTATCTGTCCCTCCGCGACGCCATCGCCCTGGCCCTCGAGAACAATCTCGACATCGAGAGTTCGCGCTACGCTCCCAAGCTGGCGCTGGCCGATCTCCAGCGCGCCAGCGCCGGCCAGATACTGCGCAACGTCTCCACCAGCATTTCCAACGGCCCGTCCTCGGCCTCCCTGAATGTTCTGGCGGGGGCCACTGCCGTAAACGGCGGCGGAGGCGGGACCAACACCAGCAGTAACACCGGCGTCCTCAGCGGGCTGAACGTGCAGTTGGCGGGCTCGGCCATTCCCAACCTGGACCCCATCCTCTATGTCTCGGGAGGCGCCGCGCACCAGACGCAGATTCTCACTTCGACCACCTTCACCGGAACGTCCGCCCTGGTCGATTCCTATAAGAACCTCGTCTATGGCGTGCAATCGTCGTATTGGACCGGTACCACGGTCGCTCTGGGCATCAGCAGCGTTTTCGACTACAACCAGAATGCCACCACCGCTCTCTTCAATCCCTACGACAACGGCAGCCTTTCGTTGAGCATCACCCAGAACCTGCTCAACGGCTTCGGCCTGGCCGTCAACAAGCGTTCCTATCACAAGGCCCAGAACAACCTCAAGGCCAACGACCTGACGTTTAAGGAGCAGGTGATCTCCACCGTCGCCGGCGTGGTCAGCCTCTATTGGGACCTGGTCACCTTCGATGACGAGCTCAAGATCAAGCAGCAGACCCTCGACCTCGATACCAGGCTCTACGAAGACAACAAACGCCGCGCCGAACTGGGCGCCATCGCGGAAATCGACATCATCCAGGCGGAGGCCGACATGAAGGCCGCGCAGCAGGATGTGATCGCTCAGGAATCGCAGGTGCTGCAGCAGGAGATGATCCTGAAAAACTACGTCACCCGCGGCGGTCTGGATAACCCCGTCGTGGCCGTGGCCCGCATCGTTCCCACCGATCACATCGACGTGCCCGCCCAGGAGCCCCTGATCCCCATCCAGGAACTCGTGCAGGACGCCCTTACCAATCGCCCGGAGATCGAGCAGAACCAGATCACCCTGGAAAATGCCCGCCTCGACCTGCTCGGGGTCAAGAACAATCTGCTGCCGACGCTTTCGGCCAACGTCAGCATGTCCAATGCCGGGCAGGGCGGCTCCATCAGCACCATTCCGCAGCCCTACATCACCTCCACCGGCAGCGTCGCCTATAAGCAACTCGGCCCGGCCGACGTGAACCAGTTCCTGATCGGCGGCTACGGCACCGTGCTCAGTCAGATTTTCTCGCGCAATTTCCCGAACTATAGCGCGCAGATCACGCTGACCGTTCCCCTCCGCAACCGCGCTAACCAGGCCGACCTCGTCACCAATGAGTTGAGCTACCGCCAGGCCGAAATCCAGGATCGCCAGCTTCACAACACCATCAAGCTGAATGTCATGAATTCCGTGACCGCCGTGCGCAACGCCCGCGCCGCCTGGGAAACCAGCGTGGTCGCCCGGAGACTGTATGACCAGACTCTGGCCGGTACGCGCCGCAAGTACGAGCTCGGCACTTCCACCATTCTCGACGTCGTAATCGCCCAGCGCGATTCCACCGCCCGGCAACTGGCCGAAGCCGACGCGCTCAACCAATACCAGCGCGCCCGCACCAACCTCGACCAGACCCTCGGCAAGACCCTGGACGATTACAACGTGAGTCTGGAGGAAGCCAAGCGCGGCGTAGTGGGCCGCGAGCCCGACCTGATTCCGGTGGGCGGCGGCAACCGCTAAACACTGCACGCAAGGTGGGGCTGGCTTCAGCCGGCCAAGCCCGACAGGCGCAAGTTCCACCCGGCGGCGGCCGTGGGAATCGGTCCTCCGGCCGAGCAGCCCCGGAACGGGGCATAAGCCCGCCGCCCCCGCGTCCCCCGGGGAACACGTCCTTACGTCGGGTGCGGCTCGCCCAGGATGCAGCGCACCGTATCGCGTGCAATCAGCAACTCTTCATCGGTTGGAATTACCCAGGCCTGCACCCTCGAATCGCTCGTGCTGATGGGCGCTTCCCGCCCCCTGACCTGCGCGTTCTGTTCCGGATCAAGCGTCACTCCCGCCCACTCCAGGCCCTCGCAGATGCGCGCCCGGATTTCCGGGGCGTTCTCTCCAATTCCTCCCGTGAAAATCACGGCGTCGGCCCCGCCCATGCAAGCGAATAGCGCTCCAATGTATTTCCGCGCCCGGTAACAAAAAATCTCGACCGCCAGCCGGATTCTCCGGTCGTCGTGCTCCCGCAGCTCCTGCAGCAGCACTTTCATATCGTTCGTCACTCCGGAAATTCCCAGCAACCCGCATTGCGTGTTGAGCAACGCTTCCACTTCGGTGATGGACAGCCCTTCCTTGGTCGCAACCAGGCTCAGGATGGCCGCATCCAGATCGCCCGACCGCGTCCCCATCACCAGGCCTTCCAGCGGCGTCATCCCCATCGACGTATCCACCGACAGCCCGTTCTTGATCGCCGTGGCCGAACAGCCGTTGCCCAGGTGCAGGGTCACCACGTTGGTCTGTTCCTTGGTCAGTTGCCGGACCGTCCGATAGCGGTACGCCACGTACCGGTTCGACGTCCCGTGGAAGCCATAGCGGCGGATGCGGTGACGCGCGTACAAATGGTACGGCAGAGCGTACAGAAACGCATGATCGGGAAGGGAGGTGTGAAACGCCGTGTCGAACACCGCCACCTGCGGCAGGCCGCGCCCAAATACCTCGCGCACCGCCAGTATGCCCTTCACGTTATTGGGATTGTGCAGCGGCGCCAGGTCGATGCAATCTTCAATCCCCTTCAGCACCTCATCGGTAATGATCGCCGACTCGCGAAACACCTCGCCGCCGTGCACCACCCGGTGTCCCACCGCGTGCACATCGTTCAAACTCGCGATTTCCGGCACTCCTGACTTCTCCGAAGCCAGCCACCGCAGCACATAATCCAGCGCTGCCGATATGTTGCGAATCGGCGCCGTTACTTTCTGCCGCGGTCCGCTCCGCGTCTCAATCGTGATGATGGCCTCGCCGCCGATCCGTTCCACATAACCGCGGCACAGCCGCTCGTCGCCGTCCCTTTGGATTCGTTCGAGGTCGGTTGCAATCACCTGAAATTTCAAACTGGAGCTGCCCGCATTGAGCACGAGAACATTCATAAGTTCACTCCCATTCTCACAAATCTCCCGTAGCCACGGCGTCCACTATCGGGCGCGGGCGAGAGATTGTCGTGCGGAATCGGGGTGTGCTGATTCAAAGCCTCGGGCGTTGGACACCGAAACCCTTGACCTCTCGCGTGCCCTGGTTTCCCATCGCCGGCGGTGTCGGGAGGTTTCGAGAAGCCTCGGCTCACCCTTCGCCCAGTGTCACGCGCGGTGGCCGTTTCCCCGCGCCCGGCAGGATCCGGTGGCCTTCCGCGCGCAGCTTTTCCGCCTGCCGCTTCACGCCACCGGGAAACTTCGGATTCAGGGAACCGTCATCCTTTACCACCCGCCAGTATGGAGTAATCCTGGTCTTACCCTTGCTGGCGTCTTCCTCCGCTGCCTCGGCCGCGATCCGGATGAAAATACCCGTCGTCAACGGGCAGGTTGCATCCACGGAGTACTTCCCAGCCAGAAAGTTTCGGATCTGGGAAACTGTCGTAACGCTTCCCTCGCGCACCCTCCGGATGCACGCCTCCACTTCCTTAGGGCTCGGCACTAACATGGTCCCCGAGCCGAAGCGCTTCCGCATGTTGGGCAGCATCTCGACCAACTTCGGCAGGTTCGGATTGACCATCTTCTCCCGCCAGCTTTTTCGCGTCCTCATGCTGATCAGTGTAGCCACATCACGCGCTGAGCGGCACGTGAACCAGGGTCAGCAGATCCTCCGGCTTCGCGTCCTGCGGGGAATTGAGGTACTGCTCGAAAGCCGGCACGTCGCGCAATTGACACCCGCTCTTCGGAAGCCAGCCGCCATAGAGCCGCTGATAAGTCTTTCCCAACTCCTGGTACGGCCCTTTGTGCACCACCACGGCGTAGCGCCCCCCGGTGACTTCCAGCACCCCGAATTCGCCTTCCGGCTGCACCGGACGGTTCACCGTCACAGCGGCGTCGTAACGAACCTTGTCCGCTGGCGTCACATCCGGGTCGTCATGGACGATGCCGATCAGCCTCATGCCGGGCCCGAGCAGCCCACGCATGCCTGCCCATGCCATCAGCCGGCCCCAGGTGGCGCCGACTTGAGTGTACGGACCCACATGGCGCAGAAAGACCAGCCGCATCGGCGGAAGTTCTTTCACCTCCACCGCCGGAAGGTCTCCGTAGTCGGGCAGATGATAACCCGAAATATCGTCTAAGTGAGTGCCGGACACGGACTCCGGCGCCGGCTTGTATGCGGTTCGGTATGCGGAAGGGGACACTCCGTACATTTCTCCAAATGCCCTCGTGAAGGATTCGTGAGCTTCGAATCCGGCTTGCAGCGCGATTTCCGTAATGGGCTCGCCGCTCTGCTTCAGGTTTCGCGCGGCGCGCTCCAGGCGCAGCCGTCGCACGTATTCCTTCAGCGTTTCACCGACCAGTCCCCGGAAAATCCGGTGGAAATGAAAGCTGGAAAAGGCTGCCACCGCCGCGACTTGCTCCAGCGCGAGCGCATCATCCAGGTGTTCCTGGATGTACACCAGCGTTCGGACGATGCGCTCCCGATAGTCCTGATCGGTGGACGGTTTCATGACTTCACCAGCCGTGCCGCGAAAAATGCAAAGACCGGGAACACCAGGTAGCCCAGACCGATTTCCGAGTAGTAACTCCACCCTGTCATCTTCATCGGACCGTACCCAAACATTGGGTAGTCGAACACAAGATTCATGAATAACCACAGCGCTCCAACCAACGTGGCTTCGCGAACCGATACAGACCGGTTTCGAAAGTAACCCGCTAGCAAGGCTCCGGCCGCCAGGAGAACCACCAGCCCCATTAGCGTACCGAATAGCGGAGTATTTGATTTCTTCAGGGGAAATGCGATAAATGAGACCGCAAAAGGAAACAGCCAGCTCAGGAAACCCAGCGCTACGGCGCGTCGCCAAAGGATCATACTTACCTCCACGCCCAGAGTGTAGACCGGGCCCAGAGAATCTGCTTGACCGATCTTGCGATTTTGCGAGGCAAATCGGGTCTTACGGGCGGTCCGAACCACTAATGTGTGTAAGTCTTTCGCCCGCCAAGCCCCGTTTCGCCAATCCCTCTCGCCGCCCTATTGCTTTCCCGCCGGCGCCCGCCCTCAGTTCTTCGACACTCCCAACCCGTCCACCTGAACTTCCAGCAGATGGTTGATGCGGATGCCGTAGATGCCGTCGGTCTTCGCCATGGCCCCGCTCTTCGGCTCCGAATGCACCGTGACGCCGTTCACCACGAAGTCGACCTTGTCGGCGCCCACGCGCACTTCGAGCGCATTAATGGATTTTCCGTCGGCGCCCGGTTTCACTACGGCGTCGCTGGGCGTCTTCGGCGTCACGTTGCTGGTCGCGTCGCCGTCGCGCTTTTTGATCAGCCACGTCCCGTTCTGCGCCACCACGAAGTACAGGTAGCTCTGCTGCGCCCCTTCCAGGCCGCTGCCGCCAAACACCAGGCCGTAATAGTTAACGTGGCCGCTCGGCTTCTCAAGGCGGAACGATGCCTTGAGAATATAATTGCCCGCCGCCAGATTCGCCGGATTCCAGTACACCGCCGCTTGCGGGTTGGTCGCGTGGAAGCCCGCTCCATTGGTCACAAATTTGATATCACCCGCGGCGTCGGGATCCGACGCTGCCGTGCTGCGATCGACGCGCATTTTCCAGCCCTGCGGCGTTTGGGCGGCCAGCGGCGCGATGGCAACCAGCGCCAGGATTGCGACAGGAACGTAACGTCTCATCGGGTGTTCTCCTTGATCGGACACCATTATATATCCGGACGCTTCGGTGCAAAGCCTAAACCGCAAACCAGCATGCGGGCGGCACGGCTCGGCTTCCCTATTCGCTCCCCGGCCTTTGCGGGTTAATCGAACGCGCGATCGCCGGCAACTCCGGCGAATCCGCTTGCGCGGCGTACTGCGCCAGGCCGGCTTTCAACAGTTCGAAGGCCGTCTGCGGATCGTCGGCGAACTGGAACAGATCCAGGTCTTCGGGCGAGATCATCCCGTGCTTCACCAGCGCGTCGAAGTTGATAATCTCCTCCCAGTATTTCTTGCCGTAGACCACCACCGTGATCTTCTTGGCCAGCTTCTGGGTCTGCGTCAGCGTCATGATTTCCATCATCTCGTCCATCGTGCCGAAGCCTCCCGGGAAGACCACCAGCGCTTTCGACAGGTACGCGAACCAGAACTTCCGCATGAAAAAGTAGTGGAACTCGAAGCTCAGCTCGGGCGTGATGTAAGGGTTTGGAAACTGCTCGAACGGCAGCCCGATGTTCAGCCCAATGGTCTTGCCGCCGGCTTCGGCCGCGCCGCGGTTGGCCGCTTCCATGATGCCCGGGCCGCCGCCGGAGCAGACCACGAAGCGGTACGTGCTGTTGGTGAACTGCCCGGCCCATTCCGTCAGCATTCGCGCCAGCGTGCGGGCATCCTCGTAATACTGGGCCATCGGCCCTTCCGGGCGGATGCGCGCCGACCCGAAGAACACCACCGTGTCGCGGATCTTTTCGCGCCGGAAGTGCGCCAGCGGCTCCAGAAATTCCGAAAGGATGCGCAGCCCGCGCGCATCCGGCCCATTCAGAAACTGATCGTTCAAATAAGCAACCGGGCGCCGGTTGTCATGAAGTGGGGGTTGGTTTGTCATCGCTTCTCTAATTCATCGACTTTCTTCTTCAATTCCCTTATAGTCTTCAGTATTTCCGGCAGCCGGGGGAAGGCCGTGACGGCCCGCAGCCACTCCGCCGCCCCAAACGCGGGCGAACCCGAAATCCGCGCGCCGGCCTCCACGTCGCCGCCAATTCCGCTCTGCGCGTAAACCGTGGCCCCTTCGTGCACCGTCAGGTGTCCCGACGAGCCCACCTGGCCGGCCAGCAGCACGTTGCGCTCCAGCACCGTGCTCCCGGCCAGTCCGGTTTGCGCGCAGATGATATTGTCTTCGCCCACCACGCAGGCGTGGCCCACCTGCACCAGGCTGTCGATCTTGGCGCCGCGCCGGATGCGTGTCTCGCCTACCGTGGCGCGGTCCACCGAGGTGAGGCTTTGGATTTCCACATCGTCTTCGATCACGGTCACGCCCGATTGTACGATTTTGAAGTGCGAGCCGTCGGCGCGCTTGGCGAAGCCGTATCCGTCGCCTCCCACCACCGCGCCATTCTGCAGGATCACGCGGTTGCCGATCCGGCAGAATTCCCGCACCGTCGCGCCGGAATGCGCCAGAAAATCGTCGCCGATTTCGGCGCCTTCATAGATCACCACGTGCGGATGCAATACCGCGTTGCGCCCCAGTTTGACGCGTTCCCCCACCGCCGCGAACGGCCCGATCGAGCAATTCTCCCCGATCGTCGCGCTCGCCGCCACCGATGCCATCGGGTGAACGCCCGCGGCCGGCCGTGGCGGCTGATAGAACAACGCCAGTGCCCGCGCGAAGTCCAGGTAGGGATTGGACGAAATTAGAAATGCGATTTCCACTCCGGGGATCTCTTCCGCCACCAGAATGGCGCTGGCCCGCGTATGTTTCACCTTCGGCCCATATTTGGGATTCGCCAGAAACGTGAGCTCTCCGGGCCCGGCATGTTCCATTCCGGCCACGCCGCTGATCTCCAGGTCCGGGCCGCCCGCCATGCGGCACCCCAATTGGTCGGCAATCTCGCGAAGTTTCATAACCGACTTCCAGCGTACCGCAGGTGGGACAGACCATCGCCCTTGGTGGTCTGTCCTGCTTCGCTAAGCCACCATGGCCTTCACCCGGAGGGCGGCAGACGGCCAGAACCGATCGTCGGTTCCACCTTTCCATTCCCCACGCGTCGCGCAATTCGGACTACACTACCATTTCCGATGGAACTGTTCGATCGCCTGTCCTGCTCGCGCGTCTACGATCTCGCGCAACCGTACTTCATCGGGATGCCGCACTATCCCACACATCCGCCGTTCCTCTTCAGCCTGGTGAAGCAGCACGGTGACTACACCGGTCCGGCCGGGAACAGCGCGGCCGCCGATGCCATTGCGCTGGGCAGCCACGTCGGCACCCACATCGACGCGCTGTGTCATTTCTCCTGCGGTGGCAGGTTGTATGGGGGCGCGGAAGCTGCCGGGCTGCAATCCTACGCGGGCGGCCTGCGAGCGCACTCCATCGACACCGTTTCGCCCATCCTGCGCCGCGGCGTGTTGCTCGACGTCGCGAGCCAGATCGGCGTCGACGCGCTGCCGGTGGATTTCGAAATCACTCCCGCGCAGCTTGCGGACGCCGAACGCGCCGCCGGCGTCGCGGTCCGCCCCGGCGATGTCGTGTTGCTGCGCACCGGCTGGGCGCGTTACTGGGAGGATCCCGCGCGCTTTGTCTCGCAGGCCAGCGGTCCGGGTCCGGCGCTGGATGGCGCCCAATGGCTGAGCGCCCGCGGCGTCTGCGCGGCGGGCTCCGACACCGTGGGTTTCGAGAAGCTCCCGGACGCCAGCATGCCGGTCCACGTCCACCTGTTAGTCGAGAGCGGCATTCACATCATCGAGTGCCTGAACCTGGAGTCGCTCGCCGGCGCGGGCGTGGCCGAATTTCTTTTTGTGGCGCTGCCGCTCAAGATCCGCGGCGGCACCGCGTCTCCCATCCGCCCCGTCGCCATCGTGTAGTTGACAGACGAAAGCATCCCACCTGGATTCGCGCGGCTTTGCGTCTGGTAGCGCCGGCGGTCTGCGCCGCCGGTTCGCGTTTCCCGAAGAGCGGCGGTGGTCAGGCGCGCACAAGATACCGGCGGCGAGACCGCCGGCGCTAGACTGCGACACAATATGTTTGTGCACCTGTTGGGATGGCTGGCGGCTTTTTGGGCGGGGGGCGCGAGTGTCACGTATTCGCACGATGTCGCGGCCATCCTCTATCGCCATTGTGCCGCATGCCATCGGCCGGGCGGCGTCGCGCCGTTCAGTCTGCTCACCTACCAGGACACCGCCAAGCGGGCAGCTTTGATTGCCACCGTCACGCACAATCGTTCCATGCCGCCGTGGCTGCCGGCTGAGCCGCACTTTAAAGACGAGCGGCGCCTGAGCGATGCCGAGATCGCCGCCCTGGCGCGCTGGGCCGCCGAAGGCGCCCCGGAAGGCAACCCCGTGGCCACACCCGCGCCGCCCCGTTTTCCCGAGGGTTGGCAACTCGGCGCACCCGATCTCGAAGCCCAAATGCCGGCCGCCTTC
>JBEKYE010000064.1:0-16150 GCA_049511275.1 Bryobacteraceae bacterium | reverse complement strand
CTTCGCTCGCGGCGCGCTTGGACTCGCGGCCGTGGTGCTGGCCGCGGTGGGCTTCCTGTTTGCCTCCACCGCTCCCGACGGCATCGAATCGCTGGGGCATACCACCGGCATGGACCACGTCCGCCGGCTCTTCACCACGCCGCTGGCGGGCTACCAACTGGCCTTATCCGGCGAGCCCTGGCTGCGCAAAACCGCCGCCGGCCTGGCGGGCATTGCGATCGTCTATGGCGCCTGCCTGCTGATCGGCCGCGGTGTCGCGCGCCGCGGGAGGGCTTGAATTGCATCACGTCGTGCTGGAACGCTGGAGCCGCGGCGCAAGCCCGCTGCATCGCCGCGATCCGCGCTCCAAGTTCGCCGCCCTGCTGGTTTTCCTGGTGGTGCTGGCCACGGCGCACCGCGCGCTGCCGCTGCTCGCCGCCGCATTTCTGCTGCTGCTCGCCGCCACGCTCCTGTGGGCGCGGGTGCCGCTCGCGGGCGCCCTGCGGCGCGCCGCCCTGGTGCTGCCCTTCACCTTGCTCGCGGGCGCGGTCTGCTGGCTGGGTGGCGACCCCGCGCGCGCTCTCTCCGTGGTGCTGAAAAGCTATCTCTCGGCACTGGCCGTGCTGACCGTGGTTTCTACCACGCCGCTGCCGTTGCTGCTGCGCGGCCTCGAACTGGTTGGCGCCCCGCGCTTCCTGCTGATGGTGGCGCAGTTTCTGTATCGCTACTTATTCGTGATTTCCGAAGAGGCCCAGCACATGCGGAGCGCGGCCGCGTCGCGCGGCTTCGCGCGGCGTTCCGGCGGCTTTCGCGCCGCCGCCGGAGCCCTGGCGGTGCTCTTCGCGCGCTCCTATGCGCGCGCCGCGGAAATCCATCGCGCCATGCTGGCGCGCGCCTTCCCCGGCCGCTTTCATACCCTGGGCGCTCTTCGTTTCCGAGCCGCCGACGCCGCCTTCCTGGCGCTCGCCGCGCTGGCGCCGGCCCTCATTCGCGCCGCCATCGAGAGGCTCGCCTGATGCCGCGCCTGATCGAAGTCCGCAACCTGCGCTTTCACTATGAAGACGGCACGCCCGCTCTCCGTGGCGTCGATTTCCACCTCGAAGCCGGCGAATCCGTGGCTCTGCTGGGCGCGAACGGAAGCGGCAAGACCACCTTCGTCATGCACCTCAACGGTCTGCTCTCGGGCGAAGGCAGCGTCGAAGTTTGCGGGCTCCCCCTCCAGAAAGCCAATCTGCCGGCTATCCGGCGCAAAATCGGCATGGTTTTCCAGGATTCCGAAAGCCAGCTCTTCATGCCGACCGTGCTCGAGGACGTGGCCTTTGGTCCCCTCAATCTCGGCATGACGCGCCAGGATGCCGCCTCCGCCGCGCGCGCCGCGCTGGAAACCGTGAGCATGGCCGCCGCCATCCACCGCGCCCCGTACCACCTGAGCGCCGGCGAAAAGAAGCGAGTCGCCATTGCCGGTATCCTGGCGATGAACCCCGAAATCCTGGTGCTGGATGAGCCCACCACCTTCCTCGATCCTCCCGGCCAGCGCGCGCTCGCCGAGCTGCTGGCCCGCTTGCCCCAGGCCAAGGTACTGGTGACCCACGATGCCGCCCTGGCGCGGTCTTTATGCACGCGCGCAGTCTTCTTTCAGGACGGCTTGATCGCAGCCGAGGGCCCGGTTGAGGAAATCGTAAATCGTTTTGGATGGGACTTCGCTTCCGAACCGAGTCAATCGGCCCGGTAATCGCCGGCCTAGCCCTTGCCACTCGCCGCCGCGCGCTTGTGAAACTCCGCCCACCGCTTTTTTTGCGCCGCGGCGATGCGCTTACGCGCGGCGGCGCTCATCTTGCGCTTCACCGGCGCCTTCTCCGCTTTTTCAGCCGCTGCGGGTGCGCTCGTCCCTTTCAATTGGGCTCTAATCTCGCGGATCTTGTCTTCGATCCTATTCCGCTCTATCTCATAGCCGGCCAGCGCCATTTGTAAGGTCATCCGGTCGATCGTTCTTGTTCCTCGTGGCATGGCTTCCTTCCCGCGGGATAATATAACATGATTCAAGGTCCACGCCCGCACTTCTATCTTATAAGTCACTGGGCGATTATGTAAACTCTATGAGGCTGGTCATCCAAAGAGTAATAGAAGCACGCGTAAGCGTGAGCAACCATACCGTGGGATCCATCCGCAAGGGGTTGTTGGTGCTTCTGGGAATTTCCCGCGCCGATACCACCGCCGTCGCCGATCGCCTGCTGGAAAAACTCCTCACCCTGCGCATCTTCCCCGACGACGACGGGAAAATGAACCGCAACGTCGCGGAGTCCGGCGGCGCGCTTTTGATCGTTTCCCAGTTCACGCTGTACGGAGACTGCAGCAAGGGACGCCGGCCCAGCTTCGACCAGGCCGCGCCTCCCGAGCAGGCGCAGGCCCTCTATGAATATTTTGTGGAAGCCGCGCGCCAAGGCCCGGTTCCCGTGGAAGCCGGCGTCTTCCAGGCCATGATGCAGGTTCACCTGGTGAACGACGGCCCGGTCACCATCCTCATGGATTCCGACGACCTGAAGAAGAGCCAATCTCAGCCGCCGATGAACACGGAGGAACGCGGATAGATTTCTTGTTCTTCAATCTGCGTTCATCGGCGGCTAAGCTTTGCTCATCGACCTCTTACTGCCGGCCGCTGTATCTCTCGTACAACCGCACCTGCTTGTTGGACAAGGTGATCTCCTTGCCGTTGATGAACAGGTGCCGGATCTGGGTCCGTATGTCCATCGGATCGCCGTCGGTAATTAACAGATCGGCGTACTTGCCTTTTTCCACCGATCCTAACTTATCGCCCGCGCCCCAAATTTCCGCCGGGCTGATGGTGAGGGCTTTCAGCGCCTCGTCGTGAGGCAGTCCGTACGCTACCGCGGTCGCCGCCTGATACGGCAGGTCGCGGACGAACTCGTTGGTGAAGGTGCCCAGGGCGAATTTCACCCCGGCCTTGTACGCTTCGAACGGCTGGGTAAACGCCTGGTCGTATTCGGCATCCTCGTTATCCGGCAGGGCCAATACGCGCCCCAGAATCACCGGCACGTTCTTGGCTTTGAGTTCCGGCCCGGCCTTCGAGATCTCGCGCGGCTGCAGAATCACGATCTTGACGTTCTGCTTTTCGGCCCATGCGATGGCGTCGTGAATGGTGTTGGCGCGCGCCGCCGATACCGCCAGCGGCATCTTGCCTTCGAGCACCGGAATCATGGCGTCGAACTTCAGATCGGGGTGAAAACCGGGCAGGTGCGCGGCTTTGGCTTTCTGATACTTGCGCGCATCGTCGAAGAAGGCGTTGAGCTTGGCGATCTGGTCCAGGACGGCGCGTTGCGCGTTGCCGGCCGCTCCGGCAGCCCCCGGGATCAGGTCCGGCATGTCCGCCGGCATTCCACCGCCGCCGCGGCCTCCGCGCCCGCCCGCGCTCGGAAAGTTCAGGCACATGGCCACCGAGCGGTTGATCTCCATCTCTTCCCAGGTCCAGCCGTCGGTGTGCAGAAGCGCGGCCTGTCCCGAAATCAACTGGGTGCCACCACCTCCGCCGCGTCCGCCCAGCGAGGGAAGCGTGACCGCGCCGGTGATGCCGTTTACGCGCACTACGCCGAAGTGTTCGCTGTCCGGGTTCACCGCCGACAAGGCCCGCAGTTGCGGCATGAAGTCGCCGATTTCGCCCGTGTCGTTGGTTTCGCGGATCGACTCAATCTCTTCCAGCCCCAGGTCGGTAGCCGAATCGATCATTCCCGGGTACACGCGCAGGCCCTTGACGTCCAGCACCATGGCGCCCTTGGGCGCCACAAGCTTGGCTCCCATATCGAGGATCTTGCCGTCCTGGATCAGCAGCGAAATGCCCTTGATGGGAGCGCCGTTGACCGGATACACGTCGGCGTTCTGGATCAGCACGGTTTCGCCCGCCGCAAAAGCGGCTAGCGCGCCCGCCATCAGAATTCCCAGGAGTTTCATTGGTTCGGCCTCCTCACAGGCTGCGTTCTTGGCTGGCTCGCCTTCTCTTTATCCATCAGCCTCTTCTTCTCGGCATCTTTGGCGGCCTGCGCGACCAGTTCCTTGTCGCGGTCGAAGTAGACCGTTCCATCGATCAGCACCTTCTGCACCTTGGCGAAGTCCGAAAGCGGGAAGCTGTCGTAAAGCACCAGGTCGGCGTCTTTGCCCACCTCGATCGAGCCCACCGTCTTATCGATTCCCAACTGCTTGGCCGGGTTCAGTGTCACCATGGCCAGCGCCTCGGTTTCGGTGGCGCCGCCGTACTTCATGGCCTTGCCGGCTTCGCTGTTCAGGTGGCGCATCAGTTCGGCGTCGTCGCTGTTCAGGCTGACCACGATGCCCTTTCTCATCATCAGGGTCGCGTTGAACGGAATCGCGTCGATGGCTTCGATCTTGTACGCCCACCAGTCGCTGAAGGTGGATGCGCCGGCGCCATGCGCGGCAATCTCTTTGGCCACTTTGTAGCCTTCCAGAACGTGCTGGAAGGTGCGGACCTTGAAGCCCATATCGTCCGCCACGCGGATCATCATGAGAATCTCATCGGCGCGGTAGCAGTGCACGTGCACGTAGCGCTTGTTCTCCAGCACTTCTTTGAGCGCTTGCAGTTTGAGGTCGACGCGCGGCGCCAGGGGATGTTCGCCGCGCGCCACTTGGGCGTCATAGGCGTCCCATTCGGCCTTGTAACCCTTGGCATCGTTGAAAGCCTCGCGGATCACGTCCTCCACGCCCATGCGGGTGGCGGGATAACGCGCCGTCACGGTGGTGGCGCCGCGGCCGCCCTGCGGATTGCCGGAGCGCTTCGGGTTTTCGCCCAGCGCGAACTTGATCCCCGGCGTGGCCCCCGCGAAAATCATCTCCTGCGCGCTCTTGCCCCACCGCATCTTCAGAGGCAGAGTCATCCCGCCGATGGCGTTGGCCGAACCGTGCAGGATGTTGGCGGTGGTCACGCCGCCCGCCAGCGCGCGGTAGATGGCGATGTCGTCCGGGTTGATGATGTCCCGGATGTTCACCATCGAGGAAACCGAAACACTGCCTTCGTTGATGCCGCCGTCGCCGGCGATGTGCGAGTGGCAGTCGATGATGCCGGGAATCAAATACTGCCCGCCGGCGTCGATCACGGTGGCGCCCTGCGGCACCATCACCTTCTCGCCCACTTCGGCGATCTTGCCATCCTTCACTACCACCGAACCCTTGAACGTGCCCTTGCTGCCCACCGTCATGACGGTGGCGTTCTGAATGACGATGGTTTCCGCGCACAGCGGGCCGAGCGCCACCAGGGCTGCCAGTAATGTCTTTTTCATCGGTTTCCTCCCGGACCCGGATCGCCGGCAGCCGCGCCGCGGCCGCCCGGCGCGGCCTCCGCCGGCGTGTACTTCTTTCCGTCCACGAACACCATCACCACGGTGGTGCGGTCGTCGAAAATATCTCCCTTGGTCAGCACCAGGTTGGCGATTTTGCCCTTCTCGATGCTGCCCACGCGGTCGGCCACGCCGTAGATTTCGGCGGGCGAGAGCGTCAGCGCGCGCAGCGCGTCTTCCCGCGACAACCCGTTGTCGATAGCCTTTTTCACGGCGCGCTGGAAATCGCGCGGCGCATCCAGTCCGTCGGAATAGAGCGCATATTTGACGCCGGCCTTCTGCAGCACCGCCGGCGCCGTGGGAGCCTTGTCGCGCTCTTCCAACACGCGCAACGTATCGGTATCCTCCTCGTCCGGCAAGCGCGCCGGAGCGGTGGGCCACTTCAGGCTCAGCAGCACGGTGGCATTGGCCTTTTTCAAGAGACCGGCCGCTTCCGGAAGATAGGCGTCGCGCGCGCCGTAAAGGATCGTCGGCTGTTTCAACTCGGCGCCGAACCGAAGCATGCGGTCGATCTCCACCAGGCGATTGGCCGGAAGCAGAATCCGCTTGGAGGCCAGCACGCCTTCGAGCGCCCGGTCGTATTCCGGCCTCTGCATGCCGCGCGGGTCCTTGGCGTAGGCTTCCTTCACCAGCCGGTAGTGATCCGCATCCAGATAGACTTGCCGGACGTAGGCGATAATGCCCATCAGCGAGCTGGGAAATCCGCCGCCGCCACCGCCGCCGCCAAAACCGCCGCCGCGTCCGAAGGCGATGTACTGCCCGGCAGCGGGAACCAGGATCATTTCCGCGGCCTTCTCGCCCGAAACCAGGTCGATGATGGAGCCTTGCCCGCCGAAGATGCCGCGCGTCGGGAACGTCACCGCGGTGGTGATGCCGGCGCCGCGCACCGTCTCGACACGCCGGTCGCCGGCCTGGATTTCATCGGCCGCCAGAAGCCAACTGGTGGTCTGCGGCCGGTCTTCCGGTCCCATGGAGCGCTCCGCGGGAGCCGCCTGGGCCGCCGGAGCGGCTGGCGTCGCCGGCGTTGCAGCAACGCCACGCCCGCCGCGTCCACCGCCTGCCGCAGCCGCCGCAGGTGCTGCGCCCGCAATTCCGACGGTGCTCAGCCCATCGATCAAGCCCGGATAGACGGTCATGCCTTCCCCGTCCACCACCCAGGCATCGGCCGGGACCGGCACATCCTCGCCGACGGCATCGATCAATCCGCCGCGAACGACTATCGTGCCCTTGGCAATCACCGCGCCGCTCACCGTCACAATTTTTGCGTTGCGGATCGCGACGGTCGAGGGAACCTCGGCGATGGCCGACGCGCACAACACAAGAAACGCGCTCAATAGTAGTTTCTTCATAAGGCAATGCCGGTATTATATAGCGTTTGGAGCGTAACGGGAAAAGGCGCAAGAGGCCGTCCACAGGTTACGGTGGTGGGTCAATTTTGAAAAGTCCGTACCCCCTCGGCGGTTTGGGCGCGACCTTTCAAACCGGCTTGACCCGGTTATCGTTCAGTCCGGGAATACCCTTCAGAGCAGCTCAACCAGAGCATCTAAGGTCATCGACCCCATCTGCGCAACTTCCGAAAGGATACCGTGAAGCGTGCCGGTCTTCAGCGTACTGTGCGGCAATTTCAGTTTTTGGGAACTCTTTATCCTGGAGCTCGCTTCTTGCTCGGCCAAGCGCCAATTCCGCCCCGCTGGAAAACTTCAAAACCGGAAAACTGCTTATTTTCATTCATTGTAAACTCACCCACCGCCGGCCTACCAAGCCGCTGCGCCGAGGTTACTTTCGCAACCGCTTTATACTGGGATTTGCCCACACTCACACGCGTTCGCTATCGCGATGCCGGCGTCAATATCGATGAGGCCGATCGCGCGCTGTCCTCCATCAAGAAGCTGGCCCGGCAAACTTTCACCCGCGGCGTGCTCACCGACATCGGATCGTTCGGCGCGGCGTACAAGCTGGCCGGCTTTCGCAAACCCGTGCTGGTCAGCTCGGCCGACGGCGTCGGCACCAAGCTGAAAGTGGCGTTCCTCACCGGCCGCCACGACACGGTTGGCGAGGACCTGGTCAACCACTGCGTCAACGATATCGCCGTGCAGGGCGCCGTGCCGCTGTTCTTCCTGGATTATTTCGCGGTGGGAAAACTGCGGGCCGAAGTGGCCGCCGCGGTGATTGCGGGAATCGCGCGCGGCTGCCGGCAAAACGGGTGCGCGCTGATCGGCGGCGAAACGGCCGAGATGCCGGGCATGTATGCGGAGTCCGAATATGACCTGGCGGGTTTCATCGTAGGCGCCGCCGAACAGTCGCAACTGATCACCGGCCGCCAGGTTCGCGCCGGCGACGTTCTGCTGGCGCTACCCTCCACCGGCCTGCACACCAACGGCTACTCGCTCGGGCGCAAACTGCTTTTCGAGACCGCCGGCTACGGCCCCAAGACGCTGCTGCCGGAAGTGGGCTCGACCGTGGGGGACGCGCTGCTGGCGGTTCACCGCAGCTATCTGAAACCCATCCGCGCGCTGCTGGCCGCGGGCCTGTTGCGCGGCGCGGCCCACATCACCGGCGGCGGCATCACCGACAACACTCCCCGGGCTCTTCCCAAGGGGCTGGCCGCGGCCATCGATACCGGCGCCTGGCGCATCCCGCCGATTTTCGAGGTGCTGCGCGCGATCGGCAACATCCCGCCGGACGATTACCGGCGCACCTTCAACCTGGGCGTGGGTATGATATTGGTGGTTCCGGCGCGCCGCGCGGGCAAAGCGGAAATGGTGCTGCGCAAGCTCGGCGAATCGCCGTGGCGCATCGGCCAGGTCACCGAGCAGAAGCGCGGGCGTCCGCGCGTGGAGTACCGATGAAGCGCCTCGGCATTCTGATCTCCGGACGCGGCTCGAACTTTGAAGCCATCGCGCGCAACGTCGCCGCGGGTTCCATTCCGGCCGAGATCGCCGTGGTGATCGCCAACCGCCCGGAAGCGCGCGGCCTGGAAACCGCTCTGCGCCTCGGCTTGAACGCCGTGTGTATTCCGTCGAAGGGTCTCGACCGCGAAATCCATGACCGCATGCTGCTGGAGGAACTGAGCAGGTACGCGGTGGACCTGGTCTGTCTGGCCGGCTATATGCGCCTGCTGAGCGCCACTTTCATCCGCCAGTTTCCCAACCGCATCCTGAATATCCACCCGTCACTGCTGCCGTCCTTTCCGGGCCTGGACGCACAGCACCAGGCGCTCGATCACGGAGTCAAGATCAGCGGCTGCACCGTGCACTTCGTGGACGAGGGGCTGGACGCCGGGCCCATTATTCTGCAATCCTCGGTGGAGGTGCTGGACGGCGACACCGCCGAAACGCTCTCGGCCCGCATCTTGCGGGAAGAGCACCGGATCTATTCGGAAGCCATCCGGCTGGTGCTCGCCGGCAATTACAAGATCGAAGGCCGCCGCGTCATGCTGACTTGAGGCCGTCGCCGGAGCGCTGTCCGCGCATCGCCAGGAATTGGGAGAGAGTCATGGGCGGACCGGGGCCGGTGACCATCTGCCGCTCGACGGCCCGCGTGTACTGGCGCAGAATGTCGAACCGGCGGCGCCGGTCCAGCCGGCAGTTTTCCATATCCATCAGGATCTCCATTTCCCAGGGCTGGAAAGAATTGCGGGCGATGACGCCGCGCACCACTTCGCCCATGAGCCGTTTGAAGCGATTGAGCATCAGCTCGAGCTCGACCAGGTCGTCCGCCGCCATTCTGACCGGGATATCGGCGGCACGGAGGGAAAAGATTAGCTCGGGCCGACTGGACCATGTTGGTGCCCGTCTTGGACGCAAGCAAAGGAGTTAACTCCCAGAATGGACCATGTTGGGTCCAAAAGAGGCTCCCCGGTGAGTTCCGAATCCACCTAATCCGAAGGTTGGAAGATTGTATGCCATCAGGGAACAGTGGTTCGGGACGGTTGAGCGTGCGCGCCACCCGGCCGCGCAGCCGCCGCGGCGAAATTGCCGAAACGGGCGCCGCACATCGGCAATGACAGGCCAGGAGGCCGGTCCCGCAACAAAAAAAGCCGCGCCGCCCGGTTGCCCGGGGAGCGCGGCTGTAAGTCGCCGGAGAAAGACGCGGCTTAGTAATCCATCTCGGGGCCGTGGCCGCCGGGACCGGCCGGGGCCGGCTTCTTCTCGGGAATTTCGGCGACCATGGCTTCCGTGGTCAACATCAGGGAAGCGATCGAGGACGCGTTCTGCAGCGCCGAACGGGTCACCTTGGTGGGGTCGATGACGCCGGAGGAAACCAGGTCTTCGTAGTTGTCGGTCTGGGCGTTGTAGCCGAAGTTGGGGTTGGCGTTCTCGCGGATCTTGTCGACCACGATGGCGCCTTCGGTGCCGGAGTTGGCCACGATCTGGCGCAGCGGCTCTTCGCAGGCCCGCTTCACGATGGTGACGCCGATCTGCTCGTCGCCCTCCAGCTTGAGGGTGGCCAGGGCCTTGGCCGCGCGCAGCAGAGCCACGCCGCCGCCGGGCACGATGCCTTCCTCAACCGCGGCGCGGGTGGCATGCAGGGCATCTTCCACGCGAGCCTTCTTTTCCTTCATTTCGGTTTCGGTGGCCGCACCGACCTTGATCACCGCGACGCCGCCGGCCAGCTTGGCCAGCCGCTCCTGCAACTTCTCGCGGTCGTAATCGGAAGTGGTCTCATCGATCTGGGTTTTGAGTTGCTTGATGCGACCCTGGATTTCCTTATCCTTGCCGCCGCCGTCCACGATGGTGGTATTGTCCTTGTCCACCGTGACGCGCTTGGCGCGGCCCAGGTCTTCCAGCTTGACGCCTTCCAGCTTGATACCGGTCTCTTCCATGATGGACTTGCCGCCGGTGAGGATGGCGATATCTTCCAGCATGGCCTTGCGGCGATCGCCGAAGCCCGGAGCCTTAACGGCGCAGGCGTTCAGCGTGCCGCGCAGCTTGTTGACCACCAGGGTGGCGAGGGCTTCGCCTTCCACTTCCTCGGCGATGATCAGCAGGGGCTTGCCGGAGCGCGCGATCTGCTCGAGCAGCGGCAGCAGGTCCTTCATGTTGCTGATTTTCTTTTCGTGGATGAGGATGTAGGGATCTTCGATGACCGCTTCCATGCGCTCGGCATCGGTCACGAAGTAGGGGGAGAGATAGCCGCGGTCGAACTGCATGCCGTCGACGGTTTCGAGCTCGGTGGACATGGTGCGCGACTCTTCGACGGTTATGACGCCGTCCTTGCCGACCTTGTCCATCGCGTCGGCGATGATTTCTCCGATGTGTTTGTCGCTGTTGGCGGAGATGGTGCCAACCTGGGCGATCATCTCGCGCGACTGGGACACGGGCTTGGAGAGCTTTTTGACTTCCTCGGTGACCACTTCCACGGCCTTTTCGATGCCGCGCTTGAGGGCCATGGGGTTAGCGCCGGCCGCAACGGACTTCACGCCTTCGCGGTAGATGGCCTGCGCCAGAATGGTGGCGGTGGTGGTGCCGTCGCCGGCCACGTCACTGGTTTTGGAAGCCACTTCGCGCACCATCTGCGCGCCCATGTTTTCCAGCGGATCCTTGAGCTCGATTTCCTTGGCGACGGTGACGCCGTCCTTGGTGATGGTGGGGCCGCCGAACTTTTTCTCCAGGACCACATTGCGGCCCTTGGGACCGAGGGTAACCTTCACCGCATCGGCGAGCTGGTTGACGCCGCGCAGGATGGCCTGACGGCATGCTTCTGAATATATAATCTGTTTCGCCATTTCGTTTTTTCTCGACTTTCCTTAGGACGCCTTCTTGGCCGATTTCGGCTGGGCATCCATAATCCCGAGGACTTCGTCCTCACGCATAATCAGAAACTCATCGCCATCCAGCTTGATATCGCTGCCGGAGTACTTGCCGAACAGAATCCGGTCGCCCACGGCGACGTCCAGCGCGATTATCTTGCCGTCTTCCAGGCGCTTGCCCTTCCCCACTGCCACCACTTCGCCCTCCTGGGGCTTTTCCTTCGCCGAATCGGGGATGTACAGGCCGCCTTGCATTTGTTCCTGCGTTTCGATCCGTTTGACCACGATGCGATCATAGAGCGGACGTATTTTCATTGATCATCTACCTCCAGGTAAGAAATAATTTGGATGTTCCGAGTTTTCGGTGAGCCCCGGGGCTTCCCTCGAAACTCTAAGATAATATTAGCACACTCGACTCAAGAGTGACAAGCTTCGTCTGTAAACAATTGACAATAATAGCATTTAAAGAAATCGGCAATTGTCGGATAACGACTGGGAGATAGGGTTTCGTACACCCGTCGCTCCCATATGGTCGTGCGACAAGTCGCGGCTCGGCGCGCAGGCGGTACCGCATGCCAAGCTCGTTGACGGGCGTACTGGCCCCATCACGCGGGATCGTGCGCTCCGGGCACCGATTCGAAGATTCCGTGCTCGCGATTCTTACGCACCGAGCGCCAGGGGAAACAGCGGCCGTTCATGGCCACGTAAACGCCCGGATCGAGGGTCTGGACGAAGGCCAGCGCGGTGCCGAGATTGAATAAACCATCGGAGCTGCCGAACTGGTAGGGAATCATGGCGCCGGTGAGGACGATGGTCTTGCCGCGGATGCCGCGGCCCAGCACAGCGGCGGTGTGCTCCATGGAATCGGTGCCGTGGGTGATGACGATGCGCGTGGCGGGAGCGGCTTCACAACGTTCCAGAATGAGCTGGCGGCCGGCATCGGTCATCTGCAGGCTGTCGATCATCATGAGGGTTTCGATGGCCAGATCGAGGCGGCAGCGGCCGAGTTTGAGCATGTCGGCGATGTGAGTCTGCTTGAAAAACAATTCGCCGGTGAGCTCGTTATATTGCTTGTCGAAGGTGCCGCCGGTGACGAAAATCTGGATGGGTTGCTGGTTCATGCGGTGTGGAGAGATGGCCACACTGTACCATCGTGGCACAAATCGCGGCTGGAGGAAGCGCGCTATAGTGAGATTAATCCCATGAGAGGAACGCGCTGGCTCCTGCTGGTCGTGATCGCCGCCGTCCTCTACGGCGTAGGCTTCACTTACCTGACCAAAAAGAAGGCGATCCAGTCTCAAGTGCTGCCCACGCCGCAGCCGCTGCCGCCGGAGATCGCGGCGACCTCCCAGCAAGTGATCTGGACCCAGAAGGACCAGAACACGGGTTGCCTAACGGTCAAGATCCTGGCCGATACCATGAGCGAACAGAAGGACTCGGGGCGCGACGATCTGGCAGGGGCCAAGCTGTACATCTACCATAAGTGCGAAGAGAAGTACGACGTGGTGGAAAGCGCTGCGGCGAGTTACTATCCTTCGGAAAAGCGGCTCTATTCGGAGGGCGAAGTGCGCATATCGCTGGGTGAGCGGGCGGACAGCGAAACACCCGCGTCGCTGGCCGAAATCACCACGTCGGGCGTCACCTTCGACACGGAAACCGGGCACGCGGACACGGAACGGCCGGCGAAATACGTTTTCAAAAACGGCACCGGAGAATCCAGGGGCGCGACCTACGATCCGCCCACGCGCGAGCTCTTCATGAAGAACGAGGTGAAGATCGACTGGAAGGCGGCGACGCCCGAATCCAAAGAACTGCACATCGAAGCTCCGAGCCTGTATTACCACGAGGCGTCACAGCAGATCGACATGGTGCCCAACGGCAAGCTGACTCGGGACGGAGCCATCTTCGAAGGCGACACTCCGGTGATCCACTTGCAGGACGACGGGCACGGCCACCGGACCATTAAAGAAGTGGATGCGAGCAAGGCCCGCGGCACGGAAGTGCAGCCAAACCGCAAGCTGGACTATGCGGCCGACCGGGTGTGGGTGGACTACAACGAGAAGGGCAAGGTAAAGAAGATCGCGGGCGAAGGCAATGCGCGGGTGGTTTCGACGGCCGAGTATTCCGAAACCACCGCGGCGGCCAACCGGGTGGACCTTTACTTCGACCCGGGGCCGAAAGACAGCGTGCTGACGAGCGCGGTCTGCACCCAGCACGCCGTAGTGACTTCCAAGCCGACGGCAGCGCCGGGCCACGAGCCCTCGGAAACGCACATCATGCGGAGCGAGTCGATTGAGATGAAGATGCGGCCGGGCGGGAAAGAGATTGAGAGCGTGGTTTCGCACGTTCCGGCGACGCTGGAGTTTCTGCCCAACCTGCCGGCGCAGCACCACCGGATTCTGGAAGGCCGGGAGATGGCGATCACTTACGCGGCGCAGAGCCGCATCGACAGCTTCAAGGCGAGCGACGTAAAGACTTTCACCGACCCGAACGAGGAGGAGCGCGGCCGCAACCGGGCGCGGTCGGCGACGGCCAGCCGGGACATGGCGGCGCGTTTCGATCCGCAGTCGAGCAAGCTGGTTTCGATGGAGCAGACCGGCGATTTCACCTACCAGGAAGGCGACCGCAGAGCGCACGCCGCCAAAGCCAGCCTGGACGGGAAGCAGAACATCATTACCCTGGACACGTCGGCGGGGGTGAGCGACTCGACAGGCTCCACGGCGGCCGACCACATCCGCATGGATCAGACCACCGGCGATTTTACGGCGGAAGGCAACGTCAACTCCATCCGCATGCCGGACAAGGACCAGAACAAGAACTCGCAGATGCTCTCTTCCGACACGCCGCTGCACGCCCAGGCGCGCCGCATGGAATACACCAGCCCGCGCCGGGAGGGAGGAAAGAAGAGCGAGGGGCACACGCGGTACCAGGGCAATGCCGCCTTGTGGCAGGGCGCCAACCGCATTGAGGCGGATGTCATCGATATCGACAAAGACAAGCACACGCTTACGGCGCACGGCAACGTGGCGAGCAATCTCTGGGAGCAGCCCAAGGATGACGACAAGAAGAAAGGCGCTTCGCCGGTTCTCACCAAGGTGCGCGCGCCGGACCTGGTGTACACGGATACCGATCGGCTGGCGATCTATTCGGGGGGCGTAAAACTGGACCGCACCGGGATGCAGTTACAGTCGCGCGAGTTGCGGGCCTGGCTGGCGGATTCGGGTTCCGATTCGAGTCTGGACCACGCCTTCGCGGATGGCGCGGTGGACATCCTGGGGAACTCCAACGGGCGCACCTACCACAGCAACTCGGAGCACGCCGAATATTACACGAAGGCGCCCTGCCCGCCGGATATCGTGCCGGGAATCGGGCCGTGCATCGAGCCGAAACTGCTGCTGAACGGGGGCCGCGCGAAGCTGGTTCGAACCATCAAAGGCTCGCCGACCACCATGGAGGGCAGCGAATTGACCTACTGGGCGAACGATGATAGGCTGCTGATGAAGGGCGATCCCCAGGGAATCAACACGCTAATCCCCCCTAAGCGCAAGTAGCGGCGCATGAAGACTCTCGAAACCCACGAAATCTCCAAATCGTACCGCGGCCGCCGCGTGGTGGACGAGGTGACGGTGCACGTGCAGCAGGGCGAAGTGGTGGGGTTGCTGGGGCCGAACGGCGCGGGCAAGACGACCACGTTCTACATGATCGTGGGACTGATCAGCCCGGATGCCGGGCGCATTTCGGTGGACGGCCAGGATATCACGAGCCTTCCGATGTACCAGCGGGCGCGGCGCGGCATCAGCTATCTTCCGCAGGAAGCCTCGATCTTCCGCAAGCTCTCGGTGGAAGAGAACCTGATGGCGATTCTGGAAACGCTGGCGATTACCAACCACGAGCGGCGCGAAACCCTGGACCGGCTGATCGACCAACTGGGACTGGAGAAGGTGCGGCGCAGCCAGGGCTACATGCTATCGGGCGGCGAGCGGCGGCGGGTGGAAATTGCGCGGTCGCTGGTGATCAGCCCCAGCTTCCTGCTGCTGGACGAGCCGTTCTCGGGCATCGACCCGATCCAGGTGCTGGAATTGCAGCGCATCATTTTCGACCTGAGGCGCGCCGGCATCGGCATTCTGGTGACGGACCACAACGTGCGCGAGACGCTCTCGGTGACCGACCGCGCCTACATCATCAACAACGGCCGCATCTTCCGCGCGGGCAGTCCGGAAGCGCTGGGGCGCGATCCGGAAGTGAAGCGCATTTATCTGGGCGAATCCTTCGAACTGTGAGGAAACGAGAAAGCTGAAGAGTTCGTATGGTAGAACTATGAGGCTCTTATTCCTTCTGACAGCCGGCGCGGCGGGCGCGTTCTGCCAGCCTTTCAGTTTCGGCGTGAAGGCCGGCGTGCCGCTTACGGATTTTCTGAGCGCCGCGGAAAATCAAAGCGTCCGGTACGTGACCGCCACCAACCGCTACATCGGCGGCGTGACAGCGGAATTGCATTTGCCTTTCGGATTGGGAGTGGAAGTGGACGCGCTGTACCGGCACTTGAACTACCAGCAAAGCTCGAGCACGGTGGCAGCGGGCACCACCGCCAGCGACTTCGAGTTTCCACTGCTGGGTAAATACCGCTTCCCGATGATTAAGGTGGCGCACCCGTTCGTGGACGCGGGGGTGGCCTTCGATTCGCTGGCGGGCGTGAAACAGGAGGTAACGACGGTGGTGAACGGCATCATATCCACGTCCAGCAGTTCCGATCCCGCGGAATTGCACAATAGCTCGACGCGCGGCTTCGTCATCGGCGGCGGGATCGACATTCATTTCCTGGTGATCCACCTGTTGCCGGAGATCCGCTACACGCGCTGGGGCGCGCAACATTTCTTCGACGTCAACGGCCTGCTGCATAGCAACGTGAACCAGGGGGAGTTTTTGTTGGGGATCACGTTCTAGTGTCATGACCGCTTGAAAAATAACTTATAAAACGTGTTTTATGTAGAATGTTTTGGCCGTATGCTAGAGACATGCGAGCCTACAATCGACTGAAATTGCAGCTATCCAAGTCCGAGGA
>JBEKYE010000063.1:0-16306 GCA_049511275.1 Bryobacteraceae bacterium | reverse complement strand
AGGCCGAGCGCCGCGGCGGCCAGACAGACCCAGCCGATGGGTTCGGTAGTGGCGCGGGGCTCCAGCCACAGATAGCTGGGCGCAAGCAATCCGGCCACCATCAGCAGCGAGAGGCCCGTGGGAGCCAGGCGCAGCAGGAGCAGCAGCCGCGCGGCCAGTTGCGGCCGAAGCCGTTCGGAGAGCCGGATGGCGGCGGGCGCCATTTGAGACAGGGCCGTTCCGAGTGCCAGATGCGCCAGGAAAAAGGAGGCCATCGAGAGACACAGCAGGCGAAAGAGGTAGGAACCCGTCATGGTCTCCTCCTCTGGTAGAGTTCCTTGCGCTTCAGGCGGATCTTCTTTTCCAGTTCGTCAAGCAGCGCTTCATCCTGTTGGCCGACGGCATCCACCAGGCAGGAGATCAGCAGTTCGCCGGCCGGTTGTGGTCCAGCCAGAAAGCCGGCGACGAACTCACCGGCGCGCTTCTGTTCCCACTCCATGCGCGACCAGCGCGGTGAATAGAGGAAGGCCCGGGCTGGCTTGCGGCGATCCAGCAGGCCTTTCTTGTAGAGCCGGTCGAGAGTGGTCATGACCGTGGTGTAAGCCAGCGGCCGGTGCAACCGTTGCACCACGTCGTGCACATTGCTTTCGCCGCGCTCCCAGAGTAAATCCATCACAGTGGTTTCCAGATGGCCTAAGGGCGGCTGGGAGGGCCGGGTCTGTTCGACGGTGGTCGATTTAAGGAAGCGCATCGTCCGATGCTGGTTATATTACCAGACGCCACTCGCCTTCGCGGCGAGTCACGTGCGTGCGGTCCAGGTATTCCAGCAACGGAATGGCATACTTGCGGGAGATTCCGGTCCATTCCTTGAACTGCCCCACTTGGAACCGTTGGGACTTGCGCGCCGCCAGGAGCTGCCGCAGGCGGTCGAGCGCGGAGCTGTGAAAGACCAGGTCTGGGCTGATGCGGACCAGCCGCTTCTCGCGCAAGAGGATTTCGAGCAAGGCGCGGGCGCGCCGGGCTTCGATGCCGGATTTGGCGAGCACTTCGGCCACCGTTGGGACGGCCAGCGAGGCCTGCTCGAAGGCGCGTTCGATGGCCGCGCGCGCCTGCTCTTCGTCATCCTTGAGCACCACGCGGTGGTCGCGGGAGCGCACGGTCTCGCCTTCCACAACCAGCGGGCCGGCGGCGGCCAGCAGGGCGTCCAGGACCAGCGGCGGCGCGGTGGGCATTTCGCGGCTGCGCAGATCCTGCCTGGCGATTCCTGGAGCCAGCGGGTTTTTTTCGTGAAACTCCGCGAGCGCCTGGATCAGGCGGTCGCGCGCCGCGTGGAACCAGGCGCCATCCACGTACCAGGACTCCGCCAGAGCCACCACCGGCGCGCGCGCGGCGGCCGCGACAATGTCGGGCTCGCGCATTCCCGTGCGCGCCACCAGGTCGGGGACGGAGATCCCGTACTCGGCTTCGCGCACTAGCATGCCAATGCGCGCGGCGTCGTCGCAGGAGGCCAGAACTTCCAGGCGGCCGGCAAAAGTTGCGGCGGCCTTTCGAGTGGTGGGCGAGCCCGCGTCCAGGATCACGCCGCCGCCGATGGTGATGACGGGCGAGAACATCCGGATGATGAAGCGGTCCCCGGGAAGCAGCAGCGCGGAATCGCGCAGCAAAATCCGCACGTTGGCGCTGCCGCCGGGTTCGAGGACTGCGAGCCCGCTCGGGAGGCGCACTTCGGCCTGAATCTCGGCCGAGCCGGAGTGAAAATGCACGGGCGCGCGATGCTTGAGGGGTTTGGCAGAAGCCAGAAGCTGTAGAAGGCAAGCCACCTGGTTCACGGAGCGAAAGCGCCCGGGCTCGGAGAGCACATCGCCGCGTTTGAGCTCGGCGGGCTCGATATCCGCCAGGTTGAGGGCGGTGCGCTGGCCGGCCACGGCGCGGCCCGCGGCAACGCCGTGGACCTGGACGCCGCGGACCCGCAGTTGGCGGCCACCGGGATAGACCTCGACCACTTGCTCGGGCTCGACCGAGCCGGAAACCAGCGTTCCCGTGGCGACGGTGCCGAAGCCTCTCATGGAAAAGACCCGGTCCACCGGAAGGCGGAAAAAACCGGCGGCGTTTTTTTCGGGGACCGAGGCGGCCACGTGCTCGAGCGCCCTTCGCAAATCGTCCAGACCCGCGCCGGTTACCGAGCTGACGGCGACAATCGGCGCGCCTTCCAGGAACGAGCCGGCCACCAGTTCTTCGGCTTCGAGTTTGACCAGGCCGAGCATGTCGCCATCCACCAGGTCGGCCTTGGTGAGCACCAGGATGCCGCGCGGGATGGCGAGCAGGCGGCAGATATCGAAATGCTCGCGGGTCTGGGGCTTGATGGACTCGTCGGCGGCAATCACGAAGAGCACCAGGTCGATGGAGGCGACGCCGGCCAGCATGTTCTTCACGAAGCGCTCATGGCCGGGCACGTCCACGAAGCCCAGGCAGAGGGACGGGGTGAGCTGGAGGTGGGCGAAGCCGAGGTCGATGGTGATGCCGCGGCGCTTCTCTTCCTGGAGCCGGTCGGCGTCGATCCCGGTGAGGGCCTTGACCAGGGCGGTCTTGCCGTGGTCGATGTGGCCCGCGGTTCCGATGATGATGAATTTCATGTTGCTTGTTACAGTGTAGAAGTGCTCGCACTGCCTCTGCTGGCCCTGGTAGCCGGCTCCATCGTTTACTGCCTCCTCACGGTCCTGGCCGCGGTCCGCTACCGTGGGGTGCGCCCCGTGAAGGTCGAGGATCCCCCGCCGCTCAGTATTCTCAAGCCGCTGGCGGGCGCTGACGATGGACTGGAAGAGAATCTGTGCAGCTTTTTTGAACAGAGCTATCCTTCATTCGAAATCCTGTTTGCCGTGCGCAGCCCGCTGGACGCGGCCATTCCGGTGGTGGAGCGGCTGCAGGAACGCTACCCGCGCGTCCGCTCGCGGTTGCTGGTAACGGGCGAGCCCCCCTATAGCAACGCCAAAGTTTACAGCCTGCACCGCATGCTGGCGCTCGCGCGCAACGACCTGGTGGTGATGTCGGATAGCGATGTGCGCGTGGCGCCGGACCTGCTTTCCGCCGTCGCGGCCGAGTTTCAGGACGAAAAAGTGGGGCTCGTGACGTGCCCCTGGAGGGCCGTGCCGGGCCGCGGTTTCTGGTCGATGCTGGAAGCCGTGGGACTGAACACCGGGTTCATGGCGGGGGTGCTGGTGGCGCGCCTGCTGGTGGGAATGAAGTTCGCGCTGGGCCCCACCATCGCGGCGCGCCGCAAGGCGCTTTCCGACATCGGCGGATTCGATGCGGTGAAGGACTACCTGGCGGAGGATTTCGTGATGGGAAAGCTGGTGGCCGCCCAGGGCTATCGGGTCGTCCTCTCGTCGAGCGTGATCCAGCATCGCATCGGGGCGCAGAACTTCAAAGAGAACCTGCAACATCGCTTGCGTTGGTGCCGCAGCTCGCGGCGCTCGCGCCCATGGGGCTATGTCGGGGAGATCTTCACTCACACCCTGCCGCTCGGGCTGGTGATGGTGGCGGCGCATCCGGCGTGGTGGCCGTGGTTTGCGGCCGCGGTGGCGGTGCGCGCGGCGGCTGCATGGGCCACCGCCGGGTACGCCTTGCACGACCCGCTCACGCGCCGCCGCTGGTTCCTGGTGCCGCTGCAGGATCTGGCCCAGTTCGTCGTGTGGATCGCGGGCTTTTTCGGAAATACGATTTTGTGGCGGGGCCGCAAGTACCTGCTGCTTCCCGACGGACGCTTCGAAATCGTGCCATAAGAACCGAGCTGCGAACGTCAGAGAGCGGTTGCCGGTTCTACCGCTCTAACGTTCGCGGATCTGCCTGCCTGCACACCCGTTACAATAGTCCCCATGAACCGGCTCGACGAATTGCGCCGCCGTCACGCTGGCGCCGAGGAAGGTGGGGGACCGGAACGGCGCGCCCGCCAGCACACCGAGGGGAAACTTGCCGCGCGCGAACGCATCGAACTGCTGCTGGATGAGCATTCCTTCGAGGAGCTCGACAAGCTGGTGACGCACCGCTGCCGCGATTTCGGCATGGACGAACAGGTGGTCCCGGGCGACGGCTTCGTCACCGGCTACGGACGCGTGGACGGGCGCCTGGTCTATGTCTTCGCGCAGGATTTCACGGTGTTCGGCGGGTCGCTTTCGGAAGCCAACGCGCAAAAAATCTGCAAGATCATGGACCTCGCGCTGAAGACCGGCGCGCCCGTCATCGGCCTCAACGATTCCGGCGGCGCCCGCATCCAGGAAGGCGTCGTATCGCTCGCCGGCTACGCCGATATCTTCCTGCGCAACACGCTGGCCAGCGGCGTGGTGCCGCAGATCTCCGCCATCATGGGGCCGTGCGCCGGGGGCGCGGTGTATTCGCCGGCCATCACCGATTTCGTTTTCATGGTGGATGAAACCAGCTACATGTTCGTCACCGGGCCGGATGTCATCAAGACCGTCACGCACGAAGACGTCACCAAGGAAAACCTGGGCGGTGCCATGACCCACAACGCCACCAGCGGGGTGGGCCACTTTGTGGCGCACGACGACGCGGAGTGCCTGCGGATGATCCGCGAACTGCTCTCCTACCTGCCGCAGAACAACCGCGAGGACCCGCCGCGGCGAACCACCGACGACCCGGCCGACCGTATGGACCAGGCGCTGGATTCGATTGTGCCGGCCGAATCGAACCAGCCCTACGACATCAAAGACGTGATCCACCGCGTGGTGGACGACGCCCGGTTTTTCGAAGTGCACGAGCATTGGGCGCGGAATATCGTGGTCGGGTTCGCGCGCATGGACGGGCGCCCCGTCGGCATCGTGGCGAATCAACCGGCATTCCTGGCAGGCTGCCTGGATATCAATTCTTCCGTCAAGGGCGCGCGGTTCGTGCGCTTCTGCGACGCGTTTAACATCCCGATTCTGACCTTCGAGGACGTGCCGGGCTTCCTTCCGGGCACCGAGCAGGAGTTCGGAGGAATCATCCGCCACGGCGCCAAGCTGCTCTACGCCTACTGCGAAGCGACCGTGCCGAAAATCACCGTGATCACGCGCAAGGCTTACGGCGGGGCGTATTGTGTGATGGGATCGAAGCAGGTTCGAACCGACATCAACCTGGCGTGGCCCACCGCGGAAGTTGCCGTGATGGGGGCCGAAGGGGCCGTCAACATTGTGTACCGCCGGGAACTGGCGGCGGCCGGCGACCAGGCGGCGGCGCGGCGCGAGAAGATCGAGGAATTCCGCGACCGCTTCGCCAACCCCTTTGTCGCCGCCGAGCGCGGCTATGTGGACGACGTCATCGAGCCGCGCGAGACGCGGCCGCGGGTGATCCGCGCCTTCAAAATGCTGGAGAACAAAGTCGACACCATGCCGCGGAAAAAGCACGGAAATATTCCGCTGTAACGGCACGCCAATTGCAACCCTTGGTGACCATGACTCAAGCCAAATGTTGTTTGGCGGCGCTGCTCATCGTGGAGTCGCTTCAGGCTCAGGACTCTAGGCCGGCCGACGGCGCCGCCATGGCTGCCTTGGAACGTGTGTCGGGCTTGCCGCAGGCTGTGGTGATCCGGCGAATTCCCGCCGACGGGCAGTGGGACCTGGTGGTGGCGATGGCCGGTCAGCGGCCGGCCGCCGCTCCCGGGAATTGGTCCACCAGAGAACGCCTGGGCGTCCTGTTGCAGGACCGGGCCGAGCCGCTCAAGGTGGATGTGCTGGCCGCGCAACCGGGGCCAAACGACGATTGCTTTGCCCGCATCGTCCACATCACCGGCGGGGAACTGGTGGTCTCCTGCACGGGTGAGAAGACGGCATACGACAGCCTGAATTTCGTCTTCGACATTCGCTCCCGGAAACTGGTGAGCCACTTTTCGTACTCGCCTTTTTGGACGGCGCGGGTTCTGCCCGGAAAGAGCGGTCCGCGGTTTGTGATGGCCGACTACCACCGGTTGCTGCTGGTGGACATCGACCCGACAGGCGCACCGCGCGTAACGCCCGCGGCGGAAGCGCAGCCGGTTCTGGCGCAGGTCCCGATGGAGGAAAACATCGTGGGCGACCAGACCCTGCGCGTGCCGGCAGCGCCGCCGGATCCCTTCGCGGCATTCGGGCCCGGCCGGCGCTTCCACTTCGCCATGGAAAAGAACAAATACGGCTCGGAATACCCCGTCTTGTCGGAAGGCCAGGGCGCCGCGAGAAAAACCTACGCCTTGCCACAGACGGACCTGGCCGCGTGGCAGCGTGCGCGTCCCGATGAAACCAGGAACTATCTGCACCCGGACCAGGCTGAGATGAATGAGCAGGTGGGTCCGCACCAGGTGGAAGGCGGGCGTCTCTGGTTCGGCAAGACCTTCTATAACGGCGAAGGAGCCACTGGGCTGGGAGGCTTCGGCTATTTCGACACGGCCACGGCTGCATACCATCTGATGGCGCCTCCGGAGATTTATGCCTGGTCGGTTTCCGCCATTCTGGTGGAACCGGACTGCGTATGGCTGGCGCTCTATCATCGCGGCGAATACGGTGACACGGCCGGTGGGTTGCTGCGATGGGACCGGAACGCTGCTACGCTGCAAAGCTTTCCCGTGAAATCCATCATTACGGCGATGGCGTGGCAGGGAGACACGCTTTATCTGGGCGCGACCGACGGCATTGTCACGCTCGAGGCCGGGCGGATCACCAGCTACTTTGTGGATGCATCCGCAGTTGGGGAGCACCAGGTGGTGGAGCGGTAGCTTCGAGTGGGACAGGCCATCGCCTTTCGTGGCCTGTCATGCCTCGGCAAAACGCGGCGAGCTCGACAGACGACAGGAACCGATCGTCTGTCCCACTCAAGTCGAGAAGCTGAAACTGCGCATGGACAAGTTGCCGTAGTGGAAACCTTGGTAGATGGTTTCGACTCGCTCGTCGGGGAACGACATACCCAGCACCACGAACAGCGGATCGAAATGTTCGGTGGTGGGAACCGACAGCCGGGCATGCGGCCCGCCGCTGCGATACGCAAAGAGAGCTTCCAGGTTTCGCGCGGCCACCTGCGCGGCCACCCAGGCGTCGAACTCGGCGGCCCAGGGATCGGCGGGGGCATCTTTGTTTTCGAGGTGCACGCGGCCCAGGTTGTGGACGATCCCGCCCGTGCCGGCCACCAGGAAACCATCCTCCCGCAGCGGGCGTAGCGCCTTGCCGATCTGAAAGAGTTCCTCCGGAGTGGCGAAGGGCATCGACAGTTCGAGCACCGCAGTGGTGGCCGCGGGCCATGCCAGTTTCACCGGGACCCAGGCGCCGTGATCGAGCCCGCGGTCCGGCTCGGGCCGGACGGCCTGCCCGCCGGCTTCCAGGACATTGGCAACCCGCAAGGCCAGCAAGGGGCTGCCCGGCGCCGGGTAAGTGATGCGGTAGAGTTCTTCGGGGAAGCCGCCGAAATCGTAGAGCAGGGGAGCGTGATCCCAGGAAGTGACGCGCAGGGGCCTCGACTGCTGCCAGTGCGCGGAAATCACCAGTATCCCCTTAGCGCCGGCATGCCGCGCGCCGAACGCAGCCAGAGCCGCGGCATGGGCGTCGCCGCCGAGAGCGGACATCGGCGAGCCGTGGGCGAAAAAGACCGCGGGAAGACGATTCATGACGACTTAGCGATTATAGGCTTCTTGCGTGAGGCGAAGATAGCAGCGCGAGGCATCCGCCTTATTTCGCCACCACTGAAATTGCCGGGTTATTCGAGGCTTGGCCTGAGATGGTAATCACCAATGGGCGATCCCCCGCGGCTACCTGCGGCACCACGAAATCCGCCTGGTATAACCCGATACCCTGGGGCGACAAGCCTATGTAGGTGATGTTGGGGGAGCTAACTCCGTTTACCGTCACTGTGTACGGTCCGCTCACCCACGAAAGCCCGCCCGGCGCGGGAGACCCTGTCACCAGCGCTCCCGCCGCGTTGACGGGACCCCCGCCCGTGAACCATGCGGTTACGATATCGCCGACCTTAGCCGGCGTACTGGGGGTATTCGCGGTGCCGTCCTGATTGGTCAGCACCGCATGACTGGTTGCCGGGTACTCCGTTACGATCCCCGGGGTTCCCATGGCCGGTATCGTCACTGCCACGGCGTTGCTGGTCGAAGAGCCGTTCTTCACCACCACGGTCGCCAGGCCCGGCTTAATGTCTTGCGGCATCTGCGCGTTGATCTGGGTTGGGCTGACGTAAAACAGCGGCGCTAACTCCCCGTTGACCGTCACCGATGTGGTGAGAACCGTCGTGAGCAGCGGAACGGAAGTGGGCTGATCCGCCTTGGTTGCCAAATCCGAGCCGTAAATCGTAAACACGCTCCCCGCCGGTGTCGCATTGGGAACCGAACTCGCGCCGTTCACCACTGCCTGCTCGGGATTCACGAATGCGGCGCGCCCGGCGCCCGTGAAGATCAACTGCGGGCTGGTGGCCACCAATTCAAAGTTGTTCGCATCCACGCCAAAATCAGATACTGATCCGGCATACTTATTATTCGCGGTGTCGGTCAGAGTGATGGAGCCCAGACACGCTGCCGTAACCGAATAGGTTCCTGTCGCCGATACGTTGGTGGTAGCCGTGTTCGAAACCGCGTTCCAGTTGGCGGTCACATTGCCTGCTCCATCGAACTGCAGCATGCCCTCGAGATCCAGAATCCCCGTCACCGAAGTCCCGGAGAGCGAGTTGCCGGTGCCGCTGAAAGGCCAGTCGCCGGACAGCGTGCTGACCGCGCATGCTTCTGGCTGCACGGTCCCGCCGCCGTTGTAAGCGTAGGTGGCATCGGTTCCCACCATTGTGAATGACCTTGCCTGTTTCGTCGTGGCGTCGATGGAATAAGCCACCAATGCCAGGGTCGCGGTGTCTCCGCTCGTCAGGTTGATTGTCCCCTGGCAGTTGGATTGAAGGGAGTAACTCCCCGAGTACGCCACGGGCGTTCCAAAGGACAGGCCTCCATTGAGGGCGTTGGTCGTCAGGTTGAATGTGACATTACTCACACCGTCAAACACCGCCGAGCCATCCGAGGCCAGGATTTTCGTTGTGACCCCCCCGGGGGCCAGCCGTCCGCCAAGAGTAAGCTCGTACGTTCCGTTCAACATCGAAGCCGAGCATGGACCGGCCGTAGTGACTTGCGTCGCAGCGCCGGATCCGTCAAAAAGCAACTGCGGGGACGCCACCGTAAGGGCGTAGGCCGGCGAGGCCGAATTGAGACTCAAGGTAAGAGCATATTTGTTGCCCGCTGTATCGGTGAGCGTGGCCGAGGCCCCGCAGGCGGAGTTCACCGAATAGGTTCCCGTAGCCGTGACGGTGGTGGCGGCCAGGTTCGACACCTGGGTCCAGTTGGCCGTCACGTTGCCTTGCCCGTCGTATTGCAGCACGCCCGCCACGTCCAGCACGCTCGTCACCGACGCGCCCGAAAGGGCACTGCCGTTGCCGCTGAATTCGTGTACGCCCGTCAGCGTGGTCGGGCAGGTCGCCGGTAACATGTTGCCGGTCCCGTTATAGGCATAGCTGGCGTCCGATCCGATCACCGCGAATGTGCCCGCCACCAGCGTAGTGGTGTTGACTGCATAAGCCTCCAAAGTAAACGTAGCGGTGTCTCCGCTGGTAATGCTGATCGCGCCCACGCAGTTCGACTGCATGCTATAAGACCCCGCATATACCAGTGGCGTTCCGAGTGACTGGCTGGTGGTGACGGTGTTGGCCGTCAGGTTCAGAGTGACTTTGCTGAGGCCGTCGAAAGCCGCCGTGCCAACCGCCTGGAACACTTTTGAGGCCGCTCCCGTAGAGGTCACCTGGCGTCCGCTCAAGAGAATCTCGTAGGTTCCATTCAGAGTGGAAGAGTTGCAAACGCCGCCCCCGATGGTGGTCTGCGCAAGGCCGGGCACCGCCGGCAGGCAAAAGAGCGCCAGCAGCAGAGTGGTGAGTCGTCGTTTCATTGGGTTCCCCTCTTGGCCCGAAATCTCCACTTTGGACTCCGGAATGCCTTCAAGATACACCGCTCTGTCACCCTTTGATCCGATGAGTTGCATGTTCTGCACCTTCCGTGTAATCCCGCATCGACATGCCGGCGATGAGTTTCAATTCGTCGGCCAATCTGATGGTGTCGTCATACCCGAGCTCGATGACATAACCCCGAGTACTCCCACGAGGAGAAAATGTCATCCCAATGCCGCCGAGACCGGAAGGGAGTAGTTTGACTGATTCAATTGGCTCTTGTGTCAGAATGCCATTCCGTGACACCGTGGCGTGTTTGAGATTCAAAAGTGGCATGCTCCCGCCTTGAGAGCGGCCGGCGTGCGGTGGCCCATCCGCTCTGTACGTGCAAACACGGCGCCGCGGTGACGAGTTGCGGCGGTTCTTTTCCATCAGTACTGGCCGGGATGAGCCACCTGCCGTGTTAAAGCAGGCGGGTAACTTTCGATAGCGGTCCGTTGATTCCAATCGCCGTTTTCACAGCACGGTGAGCGCGCCAACGTATCATATTCCACACTATGGAGCGCGCTAAGCCGGCGCCCACCGGCGCGATCAACAGCCTTACTCTTCTTTGGCCACCACCACGGTGACTTCCGCGGTGACATCCTTGTGCAGCCGCACCGTGACCTTGAACTCGCCCAACTGTTTGATGGGTTCGTCCAGCAGAATCTTGCGGCGGTCGATGGCGTAGTTTTGCGCGGCCAGCGCATCCGCCACATCCTTGGTGGTGACGGAGCCGAACAACTGGTCGTTCTCGCCGGCCTTCTGTTTGATGGTGACGGTGACCCCGTTGACCAGCTTGGCCAGATCCTGCGCCTCGACTTCCAGTTTGGCGTCTTTGCGCAGGTGCGCCTGGCGCTCCTGTTCGATGATCTTCTTATTGGAGGCGGTGGCCGCCACCGCGAGGCGTTTGGGCAGCAGGAAATTGCGGGCGTATCCGGCGGCCACTTTGACTACCTGGCCGCGGTTGCCCAGCTTGTCGACGTCTTCTCTTAGTATAACTTCCATGACAGTTTCCTCTCGCCTCCTAGAACTGCGCCGCGAAGGGCAGCAGCGCGATGTTGCGGGCTTTCTTGATGGCGTCGGTGAGGCGCCGCTGGTGCGGCGCGCAGACGCCCGAGATGCGGCGCGGGACAATCTTGCCCCGCTCCGCCACGAAGGCGTGCAGCATCTTGACGTCCTTGTAGTTGATGTCGTCAATCTTCTCGACGCAGAAGCGGCAAACCTTCTTGCGGCGGAAGTATTGTTTTTTCTGGGTGGCGACGGCCTTGTCGCCGCCGGTGGGCCGTTGTCCGGCGCTGCCTGGTCTTCCTTTGAATTCTGGCATCGGTTAGTTCTCCTTCGGCATGCCGGGCACCATGGCCGGCCCTTCGGTAACAGGTTGCATCGGCGCTGGTCCGGGTGCCGGCGGGGCGCCCGGTCCGGCGTTCGCCGCGCGCTTGGCGGATCGCTTGTCGCGTTCCTTCTTGCGCTTGTCCAGCCGCTTCAGGTTCTCGTCGATGCGCACGGTGATGAACTTCAGCACCAGGTCCGCCACGCGCAGCCGGCGTTCGAATTCGCGCACCATTTCCGGCCCGGCGGTGAACTGGAAGAGCACGTACGTGCCTTCGCGGTATTTATCCACCTTGTAAGCCAGGCGGCGCTTGCCCCATTTATCGACTTTGTCTACGGTAGCTCCGGCGCTGGTCAACTGGGTTCGCAATTGTTCCACGAACGCGTCGACCTCTTCGTCCGGAGCATCCGGCTTAATGATGAACAGCTCTTCGTAAATCCTCATGCTTCCTCTTTGTTTGAGCCCGGGGCGCGACGATTAAATCTCGTCATGGCCTTAACGACGCCCTCGGCGATTATGGAACGAACCGCATCCGCCGCGTAGCCGATGAATTCGTCCAACTCCGTTGCCTGCGTGCGCTTCATCGGCGCCAGCAGATAATCCGTTCCACTCTTCAGGGGGTGGCCCGGATGAATTCCCAATCGCACCCGTACAATCTCGCTGGTCTTCAGGCTGGCGATCACCGACTTCATGCCGTTGTGGCCGGCAGCCGATCCCTTCGGCTTGATCTTCAGCGCCAGCCATCCCAGGTCCAGGTCGTCATACACCACCACCAGCCGGTCGATCTCCATCGAGTGCTTCTCCATCAGCGGCGCCACCGAAGTGCCGCTGAGATTCATAAACGTTTGCGGCTTGGCCAGCATCACCGGCTGCCCGTCGATCTCGCCCACACCGGTCAGCGCCTTCGAATCCTTACGCGTGACGCGGATGCCATGCCGTTCGGCCAGCCGATCCACCGTGAGAAACCCGAGGTTATGCGGCGTAAGAGAGTAATCTTCGCCCGGATTCCCGAGACCAGCCACCAGGAACATTGCGGATTACTTCTTCTTGCCCTTTTCTTCGGCGGGCGCTTCCTCTTCCTTCTTGCCCTTCTTGATGACCTCGGGCTCGGCGGCTGCCACGGCTCCGGCTTCGGGTGTAGCAACCACGGCCGCGCCTTCCACCGGCGCCACAACTTCTTCGGCGCGCATCGCCACGGAGTGCGCAATCACCAAATCGGGAGCGCTGATCAGCTTCATGGAGCCGGAAAGCGCCACATCGCTGGCGCGCTTGGCCTGGCCGATCATCAGCTCGGTGACGTCCACCGTGAAGCCTTCCGGGATCTCGTCCGGCAGGCATTCGATTTCGATGGCGCGGGTGATCACTTCCAGCAATCCGCCCTGCACCTTGACGCCCTTGGCCTCGCCCGTGGTGCCTACCGGCACATTGACGCGAATGCGCTTGGTAAGGTCGATACGCTTGAAATCGGCGTGCAGCAGATGGCCCTTGACGGGATCCACCTGCTGATCCACCACCATGACGGGCGTCGTTTCGCCGCCCGCGATGGCCAGGTTGAAGATGGTGTTGTAGCCGGTCGAGCTGCGGATGATGCGGTTGATTTCCCGCGGGTTGACCGCAATGTTGACCGGATCTTTGTAAGCCCCGTACAGGACCGCGGGGATCTGGCCCCCGCTGCGCGTGCGGCGGGCCTCATTCTTGCCGCGCGAGGCACGCACCTCGGCGGTCACGGTAATATCTCGACTCACTCGATTTCTCCTTTACGGGTTCGAAGTCCGTTCACCCCCGAGAGGGTTTCCGTGGGTTCGATTGGCCCGCGATTCCTAAATAAACAACACACTCACCGAAGTCTCCTCGTGTATCGAGCGGATGGCGTCGGCCATCAGGTTGGCAATCGACAACGATTTGATCTTCGTCGAACTTTTCCCCGCTTCCGAGAGCGGAATCGAATTCGTTACCACCACTTCCTTCAAGCAGGATTCCTCGATCCGGCTTACCGCCGGGCCCGACAGAACCGCGTGCGTGGCGCAGGCCGATACACTGGCCGCGCCCTTCTCCATCAGCGCTTCGGCGCCCTTCACCAGCGTGCCGGCGGTGTCGATCAGGTCGTCCACCAGAAGACAGTGTCGCCCGTCCACCTCGCCCACCACGTTCATCACTTCGGCCACGTTGGCTTCTTCCCGCCGCTTATCGATGATCGCCAGCGGCGCGTTCAACCGCTTGGCGAAGGCCCGCGCCCGCTCCACGCCGCCCGCGTCCGGCGACACCACCGTCATGTCCGGTACGTTCGGGTGCTTGAAGTGCTCCATCAACACCGGCGTGGCGAACAGGTGGTCCACCGGGATATCGAAGAACCCCTGAATCTGGGCCGCGTGCAAATCCAGCGTCAAAACCCGGTCGGCCCCCGCCGTTTCCAGCAGGGCCGCAATCAGCCTCGCGGAAATCGGAACCCTGGGTTTATCCTTCCGGTCCTGGCGGGCGTATCCATAATAGGGTAACACTGCGGTGATGCGTTCTGCCGAGGCGCGCTTCAGGGCGTCGATCATCAGCAGCAGCTCCATCAGGTTGCGCTCCACCGGCGTGCACGTGGGCTGGATGATGAAGACGTCGCCGCCGCGCACGTTTTCCTGGATCTGCAGGTAGATTTCGCCATCCGAGAACTGCTTGACCATGCACTTGCCCAGCTCCGTGCACAGGTGCTCGGCGATCGACGCCGCCAGTGCCGGGTTGGCGTTTCCGGTGAAGAGTTGTAATCGGTCGTGAATCATCGCGCGTATCGGCTTTGCGGCGGCCATGTGTCCCCGGCTGCATGTGCGCCCAGCGCCCGCCGCCAGATTTGGCGGTAGCGCGCCCGGCTCACCAGTGATATCCGAAAAACCTTTTCGTTTCCCAACGATTGCATCGCGGCTGATATTCCGCGACCACCCGGGAATAGCCCAAACAGGGCGGACCCGCTTCCGGTCATCATGGCTACGGTTGCCCCCGCCCGCACCAGTCTTTTTTTCAGGTCTGCCAAATTCCGGTGCTGCTGGAAGACAACGGCTTCAAAATCGTTTTTAGAGAATTTCCCGACACCCCGTTCCCACGTTACAGATTGGAAACTAAATATTTTATTTTCTTGCGCTTCGCTTGTCAAACCGGGGCTCAGGTCGCCGTACGCCTGGGCGGTCGAGACATGCACCGCCGGCGCCACCACAAGGCCTGCCATGGCGGGCCGGTCGGGAAGCGGAAACAGCTCCGTGCCGCGCCCGATGCCGGCGGCCGCGCCGCCCAGTAGGAAAAACGGGACGTCGCTGCCGAGGCGGGCTGCGATGTCTAGCAATTTTGGCAGATCGAGCGCGCGCCCGGCCAGGACCGGCAGCGCCAGCAGGACCGCAGCGGCGTCCGAAGATCCCCCGCCTAACCCGGCGCCCATGGGGATGCGCTTGCGCAACCGCATTTCCACGCGTCCGGTCGCGCGCATGGCGTCCATCGCCATCCGGGCCGCCCGCGCCACCAGGTTATCCGGGATGGCCAGAGGGTCCTCCAGTTCGATCGCGGTCTTGCGCCCGGGCGTGAAAGCGATATCGAGCCAGTCGGCGAGCGAGATGGTCTGGAGGATGGTGCGGATCTCGTGATAGCCGTCCGGGCGCTTGCCGAGGACGCGCAGGTCCAGGTTGATTTTTCCGAGCGCGCGCACGCGCGCCCGGCGCGTGGTGCTCATTGGTCGTATTGCAGCAGCGAGAAGACGTCGTACTCCGGCAGCTTCGCCCGCCCGCTCAAAAAAGTCAGTTCCACCACGAATCCCAGGCCGGCCACGGTCCCGCCGGCTTCGCGAACCAGGCGGGCGGCGGCCGCGGCGGTGCCGCCGGTGGCCAGCAGATCGTCCACAATCAGCACGCGGCTGCCCGGCTGAACCGCGTCCTTGTGCATCTCCAGGCTGTCTTTGCCGTACTCCAGATCGTAGGTCACGCCCACGATGGCGGACGGCAGTTTCCCGGGCTTTCGTATGGGCACGAAGCCCGCGTGCAGCGCATAGGCCAGCGCCGGCGCGAAGATGAAGCCGCGCGCCTCGATTCCCAGCACCAGGTCGACGCGCGTGCCGCTGTAGTGGCTCTTCAGCCCGTCGATCACGCCCGCGAAGCCGTCGCTATCCTTGAGCAAGGTAGTGATGTCATAGAAGAGGATGCCGGGTTTGGGAAAGTCCGGCACTTCGCGGATGAGCTTTTTGAGATCCATCGTTTCTCGCAGCTTCCGTTATAACACCGCGACACAGGCCGGTATGATCTAGCCCCTGGGAACGCATTGCCCTCACGCCGCCTTCAGCGTCGCCAGCATCGCCCGCAACGCCTGCCCCCGATGGCTGACGGCAAACTTCTCGCCCGCCCCGGCTTCGCCAAACGTGCAGCCCAACTGCGGGCAGAAGAACAGCGGGTCGTATCCGAAGCCGCCGTCGCCGCGGGGTTCGTGGAGAATCGCGCCTTCCACGGCGCCGCGCCACACGCCGCGCACTTCGCCCGCTTCCACCAGCGCGATGGCGCACACGAAGCGGGCCGCGCGCCCGGTGACGCCGCGCAGTTTTTCGAGCAACAGGCGGTTGTTGGATTCGTCGGTGGAGTGCGGGCCGGAGAAGCGCGCGGACCGCACGCCCGGCGCGCCGTCGAGCGCGTCCACATCCAGGCCGGAATCGTCCGCGAATAAGAGGCCCGTCACGTGTCTCGCGTAGTGGCGCGCCTTGAGGATGGCGTTGGCCTCGAAGGTCTCGCCGTCTTCGACGCAAGGCTCGAGCTGTTTGAAGCCGGGCACGAGTTCGATTTCGACCGGCGCGCTGCCGGCGGCCAGGCGGAATTCGCGCAGTTTGCCGGGGTTTCCGCTGGCGCAATAGAGGCGGATCAAGAGCCTATGGCCTTCTTCTGGAGTTCGATCAACTGGCCGATGCCGGCGCGCGCCAGGGCGATCAGGCGCGCCATCTGGTCGTCGTCGAAAGCCATGTGCTCGGCGGTGGCCTGCACTTCCACGAACTTGCCGGCGCCGGTCATGACGACGTTC
>JBEKYE010000062.1:0-16409 GCA_049511275.1 Bryobacteraceae bacterium | reverse complement strand
AACTGCCAACGCCCGAGCAATTGCCAGGCGCGCGCATCGGCAAGCGCATCGGCGAATTCCGCCATACCATCACCTATCATCGCTACACCTTCACGGTGAAGACGGCTGCGGGCCGCGCGCCCGGCCCGGAGTTCGCATGGTTCGCTCCCGCACAGTTGTCGGAAATCCCTCTCAGCACAACGGCCCGCAAGGCATTGAACACGGCCCGAATCCCATAGGCCGCTCCGCGCATTAATAACTGTAGGCACCGAGTCAATTGCGCGGATACGGGGTTAAGCATAGTAATGGAGAGGAAGCGGAAGCTGTCTTGGGCCAAAGCGGCCGTAGTGATGGGGGCCTTCTCGGTTTTGCTCTGGGCCTACGAATACGGCCCCAATCCCGGTGTGTGCGGCGTCCCCAACGAGGCCGGCACTTGCACCCAATCCGGATGTCATACGGGCACCACGAACGACCCTAACAACAGGGGTAGCCTGGCGATCGGCTTCCCCACCGGCCTGACCTACACGCCGGGCGTCAAGCAAACCCTCACGGTGACCATTTCCGACCCGGCGCCCACGCAGCAAGCCTGGGGATTCGAAACCAGCGCGCGAACCAGCAACCCCGCCGCCATGGCCGGCACCTTCGCTCCCGTCGACCAGTACACGCAGATTGTGTGTTCGCGAACCAACCTGCAGATTTTCGACGTGGTGTGCCTGCCGGGCGCCAACGGCAACGGCTCCGATCCGGGGTGCAACCTACCGTCCAGCGCCCCGGCGTGTCCCGCCAGCGAGCCGTTGCAGTACATGGAACATAGCGTTGCCGGTTACTCGCACACCTTGGGGCTGGTAGCGGGTTCGGGCACTTACCAGTTCGATTGGACACCGCCCTCGACCAACGTGGGCCCCATCACGTTCTACATCGCGGGCAACGCCGGCGTAGGCGGCCCGCCTAACCAGAATGGCGACCATATCTACGCCACCACCTTCACGCTGGCGCCGCCGGGCAACGGCATCCCGCCGGCCCTATCGGCGGTTCAGAACGGCGCCAGTTTCCAGCCCGGGTTTTCACAGGGCTCGTGGATCACCATTACCGGAACCAACCTTGCCGCCACCACCCGCATCTGGACCGCCGCCGATTTCAACGGCCCCAATCTGCCGACACAACTCGACGGCGCCAGCGTCACCGTTGACGGTAAGCAGGCCTACATTTACTACATCAGCCCCACCCAGATCAACGCTCTGGCGCCGGCCGACACCGCTCAGGGTACCGTGCCGGTGCAGGCCGCTTTCGGTGGCTTGACCAGTAACATCGCCAGCTCCACCGAAGCCGCGTTCTCTCCGGCCATGTTCATGTTCGGTCCGTTAGGGCAGAAGTACGTGGCTGCCGTGCGCTCGGACGGACAATATATCGGCCCGGCCAATTTGTATCCCGGCCTCACGGTGCCCGCTCAGGCGAACAATATCATTCTGCTCTACGGCACGGGCTTCGGCCCCACCAGCCCAACCACCAGCTTCGGCGAGACGTTCAGCGGCGCGCCGCCCACAGTGAACCCGGTGACCTGTACCATCGGCGGCGTCCCCGCCTCCGTCCAGTTTGCGGGGCTGGTGGCTCCCGGCGAGTACCAGCTCAACATCGTGGTGCCGTCCGGCCTTCCCTCGGGCGACAACCTGGTGGTGCTCAAAGTCGGAGGCGTCGCCACGCAGGCCAACGCCTACCTGACGGTGCAATGAGTCGCGGTACCATGGCTCGGTGGAGCAAATCGGGCTGGAGTTCGGGCCGCCGCCGCGGCGAATCTTTTCCGTCGGCGAGCTGAATAGCGCCATCGCGGCGCTCGTCGGCGCGGAGTTTGCCGACGTCTGGGTTTCCGGTGAGATTTCCGGCTTGAAACTGGCGTCCAGCGGCCATTACTACTTCACCCTCAAGGACGCCGGCGCGCAGTTGAAGTGCGTGGCCTTCCGCTCTTCGCACCGCTACTGGAAATTCAAGCCGCGGGACGGCCTGGCCGTGCTGGCGCGCGGCCGCGTGGATGTTTATGAAGTGCGCGGCGAATACCAGTTGCAGGTGGACCTGCTGGAGCCGCAAGGCTTGGGCGCGCTGCAACTGGCCTTCGAGCAGCTCAAGAAGAAGCTGGCCGGCGAAGGCCTGTTCGCGCTGGAACGGAAACGCGCGCTGCCGCGCTTTCCCCGGCGCATCGGGATCGTCACCTCGCCGCGCGGCGCCGCCATCGCCGACATGCTGGAAATTCTCTCCCGCCGCTTTCCCGGTTTGCACATCCGCGTATTTCCGGCGCAGGTGCAAGGCGAGGGCTCGGTGGAGGATGTCTGCCGCGGCATCCAGTACTTCAGCGCCGGCCGCTGGCCGGACGTGGTGATCGTGGGCCGCGGCGGCGGGTCGCTCGAAGATCTGTGGACCTTCAACGAAGAGGCCGTGGCGCGCGCCATCGCCGCCTGCGCCGTGCCGGTGGTTTCGGCGGTGGGGCACGAAACCGATGTCACCATCGCGGATTTCGTGGCCGACCTTCGCGCTCCCACGCCTTCGGCCGCGGCTGAAATGGCGGTGCCCTCGCGCGCGGATTTGCTGGAACGGATCGCCTGGTCGCGCTCCACCGCGGTGCGCGCTATGCGCTATCGCCTCGCGATGCTCCAGAAACGCTTGCGCCAGCAAGGCGTCGAACGGGCCCTGGGCGTGCTGCACCGCCGCGTGGGGCGCGGATTGCAGCGCATGGACGAGCAGGAATATCGCCTGCGCGAATGGGTGCGCACGGAGCTCGACCGGCGGGAACGCCGCCGCCGGGACGTCGAGCAGCGCCTCCGCCGCTTCGACGCGCGGCCGCGCCTGGCCGCTTCCCGCCGCCGCTTGGAAGCCGCCGAAACCGCTGCCGCGCAGACCATGCGCCTGGCCCTGGCGCGACGCAGGAGCGCGCTCGATCAGTGCGCCGCCAAGCTCTCGCAGTTGAGCCCGCTGCGGATTCTGGAGCGCGGCTATGCGATCGTCTCGAACCAGCGTGGAATCGTGAAAGAGGCAACCGCCGCGCCGGCTGGTTCGGGCATTCACGTGCGGTTGGCGAAGGGCGAACTGGACGCCCTAGTGAATGTCCTTTGATCTCCAGCCCATTTTGAGAGGCGAGCTCCTCGGACTCAGGCCGCTTCGACCAGATGATTTTCATGACCTTTATGCAGTAGCGTCAGATCCGCTCATTTGGGAACAACACCCGAGCAAAGACCGTTACCGGGAAGAGGTTTTCAAGGGGTTTTTCCGCGAGGCCCTGGAATCCGGGGGAGCCTTGATCGCCATTGATTCCAAGGATGGCCGGGTCATCGGGTCGTCCCGATTCCACGGATACGACAAGGAGAAAAGCGAGGTCGAAATCGGTTGGACGTTCTTGGCCAGGTCCCACTGGGGCGGCGCCTACAACCGGGAAATGAAACAGCTCATGCTACGGCACGCCTTCCAATTCGTGAACCGCGTTATCTTTCTTGTTGGTGCGCAGAATTTGCGCTCGCAGAAGGCCATGGAAAAAATTGGCGGGGTTCGTATGGGATCAAGGCGCGACACCGGTGGCCGGGACAGTTTCGTCTTCCAGATCACTGCTCCAATCTAAATTCGGGGACTCAACCCCTCAATAGCCGCCTTCACTCGCCCTGCGCCCCCACATGCGCGGCGGCGGCGCTGGCCGGGCCTTCCAGGGAAATTCGGGCCCAGTCTACCAATTCCCGTCCTTGGAATTGGATAACTCTCCCCGGTTTGCCGGAGCGGCCGGCAACTGGATGCCCTCGCCCAACTTCGCCTCGCCCGGAATCGAGACCGGGAGATGGCCGCGGATATCGATTTCCCCCCAGAGCGCTTTGACGGCGGCAATCTCGGAGGGGACCACGGAGCTGAAAGTGGCCAGGTAGGCCGCGGCGTTCGGAAAGTTGCGCAGCAAGTAAGGATTGCCGAGCGCCACCAGCGCGACCGGTTTTGCGGCGGCTATCACGGATTCGAGCGTGGGCGCCAGTTCGCCGCCCAGCCCGACCGATCCCCGTCCGGAGGTGACCGTGGAAAAGGCCGCCACCACATAGCTTTCGCATACCGGCAGCTTTTGCAGCGCTTCGTCGATATCCTGGCGGGACATGGAAGGATCGAGCGTCGCCAGCGCGGCGCGGGGCAGCCGTTTGCGGACTTCCTGGGCGAAGACCTGGCCCCCCACGGAATAGCGGCCCTCGGTAAAGACCAGGTAACAGGCACGCCCTGGAGCGGCCAGGGGTAGGAAACCGCCGGAATTGCGGACCAGCGTGACGGCGCGCTCGGCAATCTCCTGGGCGCGATCGTTCACGCCGGGATCGTCGAGGACGTCGCCGATAGCTTCGAGGTCGGTGAAGCGGTTGTGGTCGAGACCGGCGCGTTCCTTGGCGGAAAGAATCCTCGCGACGCTTTCCTGGATGCGCTGGCGGGTGAGGCGGCCGCTCGAGACGGCGGCCACCACGGCCTTGATGGCGGCATCGGCATCGGCGGGCATGAGAAGTGTGTCGGCGCCGGCTTCCAGTGCGCGCACCGCGGCGTCGCCGGTGCCGAAACCGTTGACGATGCCACCCATGCCGAGTGCGTCGGTGATCACCAGGCCCTTGAAGCCGAGCTCGCCGCGCAGCAGGCCGGTGAGAATGGCGGGAGAAAGCGTGGCCGGCAGGTCGGGGGGCGCCAGCGCGGGCACCGCGATGTGGGCCGTCATCACCGCATCCACGCCGGCCTCGATGGCGGCTCGGAAGGGCACCAGTTCGAGGTTTTCGAGACGCTCGCGGTCGGCTGTAATCGTGGCCAGGTTGAGATGCGTGTCGACGGCCGTGTCGCCATGGCCGGGAAAATGCTTGGCGGTGGTGAGCACCAGGTTGCGCTTGTCGGAATGAGCCCCCTCAATGAAGGCTTTGACATGGGCCGCTACGTCCCGCGGGTCCTCGCCGAAAGAACGGATGTTGATGATGGGATTGTCGGGGTTGTTGTTGACGTCGGCCACCGGGTAGTAGACCCAGTGGACGCCCAGGGCGCGCGCTTCCCGGGCGGTGACTTCCCCTTCGAACCGCGTGAACGACGCGTCGCCGGTGGCGCCGAAGGCCATCGCGTGGGGAAAGGGCGTTGTGCCGGAGACGCGCATGGAGGCGCCCCGTTCGAAGTCCCCGCCCACCAGCAGCGGGACCTTGGCGATGCGCTGCATGCGGTTCAGGAACGCGCCCAGCGCGTAGGGCTCGGCCTTCTGCACGCCCCGTCCGTTGGTGACGTTATTGAGGATCAGGCCGCCGACCTTGGTTTCCCGGATGAGCCGCACGAATTTCTGGTAGTCGCGCGAACGGGTGTTGGGGGAGCCGCCATGAAATTCGATGAAGACCAGTTGCGCCACTTCATCCCGCAGCGTCATTCCCTTCATCCAGCGGCGGACGGCGGCGGAGGTCTTCATCGGCGCGGGGTTCTTCGCGGGCGTGGCGGCAAAGGCGGAAACCGCCAGCAGGCCAGCCAGGATTTTGGCGCACGCACTCGTGCGTGCCGCGCCGGCGCTCATGCCGGCGTCCGGCCCCGAAAGACTTCGCTTGTCCCGCCGGGGTGTCGGGAAGAGTCTCGGCACGGCACGCGCGAGTGCGTGCGCCGCTTCGTCGGGCCACCCGTAAGAAATGCGCGTTGCATGAAATCGGGACACGTTTTCCAGTGTGCCAGATTAGTCTGCCGCTTTGCGCGCCCTGGCGCGCACGGCCTTCTGCGCCGCCGGAGGCTTACGCGCCGGAGCGCGGTTGGCCAGGCGCTTCACCCAGCGCAGCAGGTGGGCCGGTTCGCTGCAACTCTTGGCGATCACCGCGTCCGCCCCGGTATTTTCTTCGGTGAGGCCCAGCGGCTCGACGAAACCGGAGAGCAGGATGATGCGGGCGTTGGGATTCCGCCGGCGAATCCGCTGGATCAGCTCCGTGCCGTTCATGCGCGGCATGCGGTAGTCGGTGACCACCACGTCGAAGTTGGCGGCTTCGAAGAGTTTCAGGCCTTCTTCGCCATTGATCGCGATCACAACCGTGCAGCCGGCTTCTTCCAGCAGCGCGCGGCGAACCAGCAGGCCGTCGCGATTGTCGTCTACCAGCAGGATTCTCGGGTTCAACACGGGGACGGGTTTCATTACGGGACGAGTGCGAGGGTAACAGAGCCGTAACCAGTCTGTCAACGGTTTTGCATAGTCTTGGAAAATGGCTAGATCGAGTGCTTGACAAACCCCGGATCGACGAGTGTGTCAGGCCATCGTCTTTCGCGGCCTGTCGTGCCCTACTCGATTACGCGCGGCGCCTTGTAGCCCGCCTTCGCTACAATCGTGTACTTGATGGGCTTGCCCTTGTCGTCTTTGACCGGCAGCGGATTGCCGTTGAGGTCGACGAGCTGCACCTTGATTTTGCGATAGGCGCCGTCGTGCGTTTTGTTGCTCGGCGAGTACGTCAGAACGTACTGGTTGCGCAGCGCCTGGTGAATCTCCTGAAAGATTTCCCCGAATTCGCCCTGGAAGCGGGGGAAGAACGACTGGCCGCCGGTTTCCGACGCGAACGTGCGCATCTGGTTGTCGGCCTGCAGAAAATCCATCTGTTGTAACGCGCCCATCCCCCTGGCTTCCATCAGGATGCGCAGCGTCTGCATCAGGCCGATGGCGTAAATTGGCACGCCGTCTTCCTGCAGAATCTTGCGGGTCTTGTCGAAGGTGAGCTTGCTGAAGGTATCGACGCCGGAGGAGATCAGCACAATGGCCTTGCGGCCTTCGATGCCGGACATCCTGTCTGCCGTATCGGTGATGGCGTCAAACAGGTTGGCTTCGGACCATGCCGGGATGGTGAGGCGGTGCAGGGCTTCCTGGGTCTGCATGCGGTCGGTGGTGAAATCCGAAAGGATCTCCGGCTTCAGATCGTAGGCCACCACCGCGATGTAATCGTCGGGTTTCAAAGTGCTGCAGAATCCATACGCCAGCTGCAGCGTCTGAAACCAGGTCGAGCCATATAGCCGCTGGAACCGGTTGCTGAACTCGACCACCAACGAGACCGTGAGGGGCGCTTCACCCACGTTGTAGCCCTGAATCTGCTGCGGCACGTTGTCTTCCAGGATGCGGAAGTTGCCCCTGGGAATGCCGGGGATGAAGCGACCCTTGTTGTCGATGACGGCCACGTCCACCGTGACGGTGTCCACTTCGGCCTTGAACTGGGGCAGCGTGCCGAGGTCCATCTTGTCTTTCTTGTAAGCCGAGGGGATCTTGGGCAGGTCGCTATCGGCGGGCGCATCGGGCGCGGTGGATTTCTTCTTCGCGACGGTCCCGGAAGTGTCGCGGACGGGACCCTGCTGATCCTGTCCGGCCCGCATTCCGGTCAGCGCGATGGTAAGTGCGGCAACGCACAGTACAGCGGTGATCCAGGCTCGCATAAACGTACTTCTGACGTAACTATACCAGAAGACGGCGCCGCAAAACCGGGACTGCTACCTGTTCCAGCCTTTGGAATTGGGATCGCTCCCCGGCTTGCCCAGCGTCGTTAATTCACCCACGGCCCGCGCCCGCCCTGTTTGCGCATGTAAACCTGGAACTTTTTCTTGGCGCGTTGCATGCGCCACTGGCGGTACCAGCCGCCCAGGTCGGGGAGATGCAGGAAGCGCAAGCGCGGCATGGGGCCTTTGAGGTAAATGTACCCGACCAGCATGCCGCCAAGATGCGCCACGCTGCTGATGCCGGTGTTCGGTCCAAAGGTGGAATAGAGTTCCACCGCGGCAAAAATCATCACCATGTACTTGGCTTTGATGGGGAACAGGAATCCCATCAGCACTTGCATGTCCGGAAACAACACGCCAAATGCCAGAATGAGGCCCATAATGGCGCCGGATGCGCCCAGCGTCGGCACGCCCCAATCCCCCACTGCGGCATTGATCAGCACCACGCAGATGCCGGCGCCGATGCCGCAAATGAAATAGTACTTGAGGAACTGGCGCGTTCCCCAAGTCTGCTCCAGCGTGGTGCCGAACATCCACAACATCAACATGTTCATCACCAGGTGCCAGATGCCGCCATGGATGAACAGGTAGGTGACGAACTGCCATAGCAGGAAATTCTTCAAAACCGCTATCGCCGAGAGTTCGAACAGGGCCCGCTTGTTGATCTCGAATGCGACGGGGTTTCCGGAGAGCCGCTCCAGCACGTCGAGCAGGATGTAGATTCCGACGTTCAGGATGAGGAGCCACTTCACGCCGGGTGTGAAACGCCTGTAGATTATCGACCTGCTCAACCGGTTGGGCTGTGGCATGGGTGGGACCTGTTCTTATTAGAATAACAACCCGCCTATCCGGATGCAGCGGTTTGTCCGGTCCTCGCGTACCGGTTGAGCACGCGGGCGCAGAATTGCAGAAGGGCGGCGGCCGCCAGCCAGACTTGCCAATGGGAGAAGAAGCCGGCGGAGATAGCGAAACTGCCGGTCCAGTTGAGGTCCGCGGCGATGCGCCAGAGGGCCAGCACGGCCGTCACGGCGGCGGCGGGGGTAAGCAGGCTGGCGGCAGCCAGCGCGATCCGCCGGTTTCCCCGGGTCTTTTTCCCCACCTTGGGGCCTGTGCCAAACCGGATCCGAAGCACCATGGCTGTTTCTTTCACCAATCTAACAGCTTTCGCGCGGGACGATTGTCTTTTGTGGTTTGTCGGGCGGCCCGGAATTTAACGCGGCATGACGGACCGCGAAGCCCGGTGGTCTGTCCGACGAACCCTATCCGCTCACCTTCCACAGAATCTGCCGCAGCATGCCCAGCAGCACCGGTGCATCGCGCGCGGCGATGTCGAGACGCCGCACCAGGCGGCGCACCTTCGCTTCCGTGGACACGGCCGTCGTGGGGTTGATGTAGCCGCTTTGCCGCAGCACGTCCATCAACAGCGCGGTAATCTGCTCGGCCTCCGAGGCTGCCGCCCGCGCGATCGTTCCGGGTCGGGCCTTCACCGCCTTGGGATCGCGAGCCAGTTCGTAGAGACAAAGCGCCACGGCCTGGCCCAGGTTCATGGAAAGACCGGCATCCACTGTCGGAATGCGCATCAGCCAGTGGCAGTGGCCGAGGTCCTGGTTGGAGAGTCCGAACTTCTCGGAGCCGAACAGCAGGGCCACGGGCGCTTCCGCGAGGGCGCGCTGGATGAGACGGGCGCCGTATTCCAGGCGGCGCATGGGGTGCTGCAATCCGCGATGGCCGATCGAGGTTGTGCCCACCACCAGCCGGCAATCGGCGATGGATTCCGCCAGCGTCGCATAATCCTCGGCATTCTGGAGTAGCGGAGCAGCGCCCACGGCCGAGCGCGCTTCGCGGAAAGCCACGTCGTAGGGGTTCACCACCCGCAACCGCGCGAACCCGAAGTTCGCCGCGGCGCGCGCCGCCGCGCCGATGTTGAGCGGGTTGCGCGTCTCAACCATCACCACGCGCAGGTTGTCTTTCCAATCGTTCGGGATGCTCTGATCGTATCGCAAAGAGGCATAATGGAAAGAACCGCCTCGGTGAAGATGGCCGCCCCGTAACCCGATTTGACAATCAACCCCTAATCCCAGTAAGCTTAGTGTTTTGCAGTTCGAGAAACAGTTGGAGACGTGTGTCGATGAGTACCCAGTTCCCTTCCCAGGACAGCATTATCCGGCAGTGGCATGTGATTGACGCCCAAGAGGCGATTTTAGGCAAGATCGCCAGCAAGGCGGCCATGCTGCTGATGGGCAAGACCAAGCCCAGCTACACGCCGTTTCTGGATACCGGCGATCACGTCATCGTGATCAACGCCGACAAAGTGAAAGTCAGCGGCCGAAAAGAAGAAGACAAGATGTATCGCCATTTCACCGGATATCCCGGCGGATTGGTGGAGAAGAGCTTGAAGCGCGTGCGGGCCGAAAAGCCGGTCCGCCTGATTGAGGACGCCATCTTCGGCATGCTGCCGAAGACCAAGCTCGGCAAGCAGATGTATCGAAAACTGAAGGTCTATGCGGGCGACAAACACCCGCACGCGGCGCAGAAACCGTCCGCGTTGGCCGTGAGATAGAGGTACAAGTTTAGTGGCAGCGACGATGGTTCAATATTTGGGTACGGGCCGGCGGAAACGGTCGGTGGCCCGCGTGATTTTGCGGCCCGGTAAGGGCGAGATTCAGGTGAATGGACGCGCCTTCGAGAATTATTTCCCAACCGAAAGTTCGCGCGCCGTGGTCCGGCAGCCGCTGGCGGCCACCGAGTCCATGGATAAGTTCGATCTGCTGATTCTGGCCGACGGCGGCGGCGTGGCCGGCCAGGCGGGTGCCATCCGTCTGGGCATATCCCGGGCATTGGTGGAGTTCAACGCGGAACTGCGGTCCAGGCTCAAGAAGCTCGGCTTCCTGACCCGCGACCCGCGCTCGCACGAGCGGAAGAAGTACGGTCAGAAAGGCGCCCGCAAACGGTTCCAGTTCTCCAAACGTTAAATTTTTCCCGGGGGCCGCGCGGCCCCTTGCAGCAACAACGGCCATCCGTTCCGATCCGCCCACAAATCTCGCTTTGGGCCGTGTGGCGCGCGACGGTGGCTGATTAGGAGGTATTTTGCCGGCAATATCGATGAAAGAATTGCTCGAAGCGGGCGTTCACTTCGGGCACCAGACCAAGCGCTGGAATCCCAAGATGAAAGAGTACATCTTCGGGGAACGTAACGGCATTTACATTATCGATCTTCAGAAGACTCTGAAGATGTTCAAAGACGCCGCCCGGTTCGTGGGCGAGATGGCCGCGCAGGGCAAGAACGTGCTCTTCGTGGGCACCAAGCGCCAGGCGCAGGAAGCCATCGCCGAAGAAGCCAAACGCTGCCAGATGTACTACGTCAACCAGCGCTGGCTGGGCGGCCTGCTCACCAACATGCTGACGGTGCAGAAATCCATCAAGCGCCTCAAGGAACTGGAAGCCATGGCCTCGGTGGAAGGCGGATACGCGGGCCGGCCGAAGAAAGAAGTCATCCGCCTGGAACGCGAGCGCAAGCACCTGGATCAGAACCTTTCGGGCATCAAGGATATGCCGGGCCTGCCCGACATCCTCTTCGTGATCGACTCCAATAAGGAGGCCATCGCGGTGAAGGAAGCGCGCCGCCTGGGAATCCCCGTGGTGGCGATTGTCGACACCAACTGCGACCCCGACGAAGTGGATTACGTGATTCCCGGCAACGACGACGCGCTGCGCGCCATTCGCCTCTTCGCCAGCAAGATCGCCGATGCCGTGGTGGAAGGCCGCTCGCTCGCCACCGAGCAGGATTTCGCGGCCGACAAGATCGCCCAGGACGAAGCCCCGGCCGAAGAGAGCATGCTGGAGTACACCGAATACGTGGACCCCAAGTACGCCGAGAAGATCATGGCCGAAAGCCTGGCCATGGAAGACGATCCGGCCACAGGATCGCAGCGTAAGGGCCCCGTTTCCGAAACCGCCGAGCTGGCCCCGGAGACCGCGGCCGGCGAAGTCGCACACTAGGAATTAATTGTGCTAACCGCTGCCGGCGGCCCCGCGACTCCGATGCGAGCCGCGACCGTAAGGGAGCGGTTGCCACGGAATCAAAGAGACGCAACCATATGGCGGAAATTACCGCGGCACTCGTAAAAGACCTCCGCGACCGGACCGGCGCGGGGATGATGGAATGCAAGAAAGCTCTGGTGGAAACCAAGGGCGATATCGCCGAAGCGGAAGTGGTGTTGCGCAAGCACGGCATTTCGCTGGCCGATAAGAAGTCGGCGCGGGCCACACGCCAGGGCCTGATTGGAACTTACATCCACCACGGCGGCCAACTCGGCGTGCTGGTGGAAATCAACTGCGAATCCGATTTCGTGGCGCGCACCGACGATTTCAAAGAGCTGGTGCACGACGTGGCCATGCACATCGCCGCCGCCGATCCGCGCTTCATCCGCAAAGAGGATGTCACCGAGGCCGTACTGGCCAAGGAGCGCGAAATCGCGCGCGCGCGCGCCGTGCTCGAAGGCAAGCCGGAGAAAATCCTCGACAGGATCGTCGAAGGCCGCCTGGGCAAGTTCTACGAGGAAGTCTGCCTGCTGGAACAGCCGTTCGTGAAGGAAGCCACCTTGACGGTCGGCCAACTGGTCAAGACCAGGATCGCCAAACTGGGCGAGAACATCACCATTGCGCGCTTCGTCCGCTTCAAAGTGGGCGATGTGGCGGCCGTGGAAGCGGGCCACGAAAACCCCGCCGTGGCGTAAATGCCCGCTTATAAGCGTATCCTGCTGAAGCTCAGCGGCGAGGTGTTGGCCGGCGGCGCATCGTTCGGCATCGACTCCGAAAGGGTCAAGAGCCTGGCGCGGGAAGTGGCCGATGTGTCCGCGGCCGGCATCCAAATCGCGGTAGTGGTGGGCGGCGGCAACATCTTCCGCGGCGTGGCCGCGGCGGCGCAGAAGATGGATCGCGTGACGGCCGACCACATGGGCATGCTGGCCACCGTCATCAATTCCCTGGCGCTTTCCGATGCGCTCGAACAGGCCGGCGTTTCCACGCGCGTGATGAGCGCCATCGAAATGCGCCAGGTGGCCGAACCCTACATCCGGCGGCGCGCCATGCGGCACCTGGAAAAAGGCCGCATCGTGATCTTCGCCGGCGGCACGTCCAACCCCTACTTTTCCACCGACACCGCCGCCACCCTGCGGGCCCTCGAGATCAAGGCCGATATCATCGCCAAAGCCACCCGCGTGGATGGCGTCTACGACAAGGACCCGTTGCAATTTCCGGACGCGGTCAAATACGACAGGATCACTTACCTCGAAGTGCTGGCCCAGGGCCTGCGGGTGATGGACGCCTCCGCCGTAGCCATGTGCCGGGACAACCAGCTTCCCATTCTCGTTTTCAATTTGAATACAACAGGCAATATAATGCGTATGTCGATGGGCGAACCCGTGGGTACCGTGATTCAATAGCTCCGGGCCAGCCCAAGGCGATTCGGAGACACCGTCTTTATGAAGCCAGAACAGCACGCAGCACCCGCCGCTTCCACCTTCAACACGATCAAGGAAGTCGATGCCAACTTGAAGGCCCGCATGGAGAAAGCCGTCTCGGATCTGCAGCACGAAATGGCCGCCATCCGAACCGGGCGCGCCTCACTGGGGATCTTGGATCATGTCCGGGTGGACTACTACGGCACGCCGACGCCGCTCAACCAGGTTGCCAACCTGCATGTGCCGGAACCTTCGCTGATCACCATCCAGCCCTGGGACGTTTCGCAGATCGGGCCGATTGAAAGGGCCATCCGCATTTCGGACCTGGGCCTGAACCCGTCCAACGACGGCAAGATCATTCGCCTGCCCATTCCGCCGCTCACCGAGGAGCGCCGCAAGGAGCTGGTAAAGAAACTGCACGCCATCGCCGAGCACCATCGCGTTTCCGTGCGCAACATCCGCCGCGACGGCAACGAAAACGTGAAGAAGTTGCTGAAAGACAAGATCATCACCGAAGACGACGAGAAGCGGGCCCACGACGAGATCCAGAAGCTGACCGACCTCTTCATGGACAAGATCGACACCGCCGCCAAGGGCAAAGAGAAAGACATCCTGGAAATCAAGTAGCCGCGGGTGGGACAGGCGTCCTCGCCTGTCGATTCGTGGTGAGGAAATTCGTGTGAATAGCCGCCAGTTGAGAGAATCCTAACGTAGCAGTACATCCATCGGAGCCGCGACTTGTCGCACGGCCGTTAGGGAGCGACCCGCACGCGCAGATCAAACGCTCCCTTACGGTCGCGGCTCCGATTGGTTTCCAGCCCCTTCACTTCTCTGTCCCACACCCGTTGACTCGATACGCGGCACGTAGTACGTTTGATGTGTATGATTCGTCCGTTCCGATGCCCGGACACCAAGGCGATTCATGCAGGATTTGGGAGCCGGAAGTTTCGCGGGATCGAAGACCAGGCGCGCAAGCGGCTACGCTGGCTGGATGCCGCCACCAGCCTCACCGATTTGGGCGCCATTCGGGGCAACCGGCTGGAGGCGCTGAAGCGCGGCCGGGCCGGCCAGCACAGCATTCGGATCAACGACCGCTGGCGGATCTGCTTTTATTGGCGCGAAGGCAATGCGTATGACGTCGAGATTGTGGACTACCACTAGAAAGGGAGAGTCATGGCTCAGAGAAGGAAACTGCCGCCCATCCACCCGGGTGAGTTGCTCCGGGATGAACTCAATGAGATTGGAGTCAGCCTGAACGAACTGGGGCGCGCGCTCCGGGTTCCGATGAACCGGATCAGCGCCATCGTCAACGGAAACAGGGCCATCACCGTGGACACCGCGATGCGTCTGGCCCGGTATTTCGGTACGTCGCCGCAGTACTGGCTGAATCTTCAAAGCGCATACGATTTGGAGGTCGCGGAGCAGAAAATTCGGCCGCAAATAGAGAAGGAAGTCCTGCCACGCACAGCCGCATGAGGCTGTGCTCGCTGGGCTGACGTTTCGAAGGGCTGGCTGGCGATGGTAGTGGAGATTGTCGACTATCACTAGGAGGACGCTATGGCAGTGACCGCGATACATCCGGGGGAGCACCTGGCCGAAGAGCTGAAAGAACTCGACATGAGCGCCGCTGAGTTGGCGCGCAAGTTGGATGTGCCGACCAACCGCGTCACGGCATCTTGAATGGGCAGCGTGCGATCACCGGAGACACGGCCTTGCGCCTGGCCCATTTCTTCGGAACGAGCGCGGAGTTCTGGCTGAACCTGCAGAGCCTCTACGACCTGCGGATCGCCCAGAAGAGAGTCGGGAGATCGATAAGAGCGCTCCCCAGGCTGCGCCACCCCGAGCGCATTCCAGCGTGAGCGCTGAAGAGGGACCATCCCTTTTCTCCCCAGCATCACATCCCAAGGGCTTCGTGCGATACCTCAGTCCGACTTCTGGGCAACTCGCGCCGGGGATGCTTGGGAGCGACGAATAGCACAAACAACTCACGGAGCCTCCGCTCCGATTGGGTAAGCCGAACTTCGATCACGCCGTCATCGCCGGTACAGATCACGAGCCGCCCGATATAGCCCACCATCGGACCGGACCTGGGACCCTCTGGTTCAGGCGCTCGCAGAAGCATGCTCAGACCTTCGTCGCATGGCCCCTCTGCGACCACTTGAGTCCTGCTGATGTCAGCGTTTTTCCACTCTTCATTCGCCTGCAAGATTTCACGTATCCAGCCCGCCTCTCGCTCCGTGAGTGGACGAGGTTCGATGTCCTTCACGTCGTTCTTCATAGCGTCCAGTCCAGCAGTTCCTCGGGGGAAACCGAGGCGTAACCAATTATCCAATCTGTAGTCTGCCCTACTCTTGGATGCTCAACTCCACCCACCCCGGCAGCGTAGCCGGCCGATTCCCCAGGAACACGATCCTTCGTGTCTTGGGGAACGGCAGGTTCGTCGCCAGAGCCCGGTTGTAGAGCTGGTATTGCTCCAGAATCTGCCGGTAGTCGGGGTTGGTGGCGTCCAGCCAGCCGCTCTTCGAGGTGAGGCCGCCGCCCCATCCCAGGCAGAACACGCACGCGCCGTTTTCCCGCGCCTGCGCGAGCCGCTTCTCCAACTCATCCAGGCTCTGGTCCAGCAACCCCATGCCGGCCCAGGAGGCATACTGGCGTTGCAGCGATAGCAGGCCGCCGGCATACACATTGACGGCTTCGAAGATCTTGGCGCGGTTGAATCCATCGGGCCAGCGCAGCGAGCGCCGCACCTCCGGCTTGAGCAGGAAATCCTTCTCCTGCCAATCGCCTTCGAACGTGGTTCCCGGCGCAGCCATTTCGGCGAACGACGGCGTGCTCTCATCGGGGCGCGCACCATCCACCGTGCCGCTGGGGCTGCGCTTCCAGCCGAGTGCGAAGCCCGGTCCACGAGGCTGTATGGTGGAAGTGCGCAACAAATAGATTTTGAAATTCTTGGTCGCGATGGCGCCGGAATCGCCCGCGCTCAGCAGGCGCATCTTGTTCGCGCCGCCGGAACCGAGCGCTGTGTCCTCAGCGATGTCCGCCGGCTTCCGCGGCACGCGCTCGCCCTTCACCCGGCCCAGCACATCCTGCAACATGCCGTCGCGCCAGTTCGCAAACAGCATGCCGGTGCGCAAAGCTCCCTTGAGGGCTGCGCCCGGCAGGTAAGGCCCCGAAGCTCCCGCGGCAAACGTGGGAATGTGCAGGCTGTCGCCCATGGCGCGGTTCCAGTAGGTGGAATACGCGGCGTTCTCAAAGGGAATGCGGCGGCCGGCGAAATTCTGCGCGAATCCGCCCCAGGAAGCGAAGTCCAGCGTCTCGGCGTTCTTGAGTTGCGTGAGGTAACTCTCCAGGCGCGGCCCCTTGGCCAGCAGGCGGAAGATCCGCCACTGGTCGAGCACGTTGACGTGCTCCTTCCACACCATGTAGTCGATAGGACTGAGCTTGCGGCCATCGCCCACCAGCAGCGGCGTCAGGCATGTGGCACGGTACCGCATCAGCGCA
>JBEKYE010000061.1:0-16435 GCA_049511275.1 Bryobacteraceae bacterium | reverse complement strand
ACGTCGGATGGATCGAAGTGATCTGCGGGCCCATGTTCTCGGGCAAGAGCGAAGAGCTCATCAGGCGCCTGCGCCGCGCCATGATCGCGCGCAAACGCGTCGAAGTCTTCAAACCAACCATCGACAAGCGCTACTCCGATGACGAGATCGTCTCCCACGGCGATCTCCGCATGAAGTCGCAGGTGGTGGCCAATTCGGCCGAGATCGCCGAGCGCATCGACTGGCGCTCGGAAGTGGTGGGCATCGACGAAGCCAACTTCATGGGCGCCGGTCTGGTGGAGGTGGCGCAACGCCTCGCCGACAGCGGCAAGCAGGTGATCATCGCCGGTCTCGACACCGACTACCTGGGCCGGCCTTTTGCCCCCATCCCCGACTTGCTGGCGCACGCCGAGTCCATCACCAAGACGCTGGCCATCTGCGTCCGCTGCGGCAACCCCGCCAAGCACACCCAACGGCTGCGCGGCTCCGACGACCTGATCGTGGTGGCCGGCTCCGACATGTACGAAGCCCGTTGCCGCCGCTGCTTCGAACCCGGCATCCCCAAGCAGGTGGAGATGGACTTCATCAAAGCCAAGGTGCGGGAACCGAAGGCCTAGCGTGCCGTTTCTCACGGACCTTTGGTGGTGACGATGTGGCGCACGCACTCGTGCGTGCCGCGTCGGCACTCATGCCGACGCCCGATCCCGATACGCTGTCCGTGCCCCGCCAGCGTGTCGAGACGAGTCTCGACACGGCACGCACGAGTGCGTGCGCCACAGCGGCTTAGTTGCCGCCGGCGGGCAGGTCGCTGTTGAACATGTCTTCGATCACCTTCCAACCGCCGTCGGCCTGCTTCTTCCAGACCGACAGGTACTTGCCTTTGTCGGTGGCCGGATTACCTTTTTGGTCGGTCATGGTCATGCTGTAGGTGCCCTGCGTGTAAGCCAGATCGCCCGAAACTTCGACCTTGTCGCCCTGAAACGAGAGCGCGAAATTCTGGTCCTGCATCATGGGGCCTACCGCCCCCTTGACGTTGGACGCGCCATGGAGGATGGGCTCATTGGGCATCATGAAAGTCGCGTCGTCGGCGTAATACGAGGCGAACTTGGCGGGGTCCTTTGAGGCGCAATCCTTGCTCCAGGCAACTTCCTTGTCCTTGATCGCCTGCGCATCGGCTGGGCTCGTATCCTTCGAGCAGGCCATGGTCATGGCCATCAGTCCCACGCATCCAGTCAGTAACAGGATTTTCAACATCGGCAGCTTCTCCTTTGGTCGGGCATCCAGGAGTCTATACAAACGTGCGGAACGGTGTCAATTACCCTTGCACGCGCTGGCTCTGTCCCGCCCAGAAGGATTCGCGCAATTGCCGCTTGAGGATTTTGCCGGTCCCGGTCTTGGGCAGCGGGTCGGTGGAGAACAGGAAGCGCCGCGGCATCTTGAAGCGCGCGACGCGGTCTTCCAGGAAAGCGCGGAGCTGCTGCTCGTCGAGCGTGTGACCCGGCTTGACCACCACGTAGGCCGCCGGCACTTCGCCCCATTTCGCATCGGGCGCCGAAACCACCGCGCATTCCAGAACCGCGGAGTGCGCGAAGATGGCCCGCTCCACTTCGATGGAGGAGATGTTTTCGCCGCCGCTGATGATGATGTCCTTCTTGCGGTCGACGATTTGCACGTAGCCGTCCTGGTCCCAGACCGCCATGTCGCCGGTGTGCAGCCAGCCGTTGGTCATGACGGCTTCGGTCGATTGCGGCTCTTTGTAATAACCATCCATCACGATGTCGCCGCGAATCACCACCTCGCCGATCGAAAGCATGTCGCGCGGCACTTCGTTCATGTGCAAATCGACCACGCGGACTTCGCAGCCGGGCACGGACCAGCCCGTCATCGACTGGCGTCGCCAGCGGTCCTGCTGATCGGCGAAGACCACACCGTCTTTGGGGCGCGAGGAAGTGGCCACCGGGCAGGTTTCGGTCATGCCGTAGCCGGCTTCGATGCGGCAATGAAACACCGCGTCCAGCCGCGCCACCAGTTCGGGCGATGCCGCGGCGCCGCCCAGCACGATGTGGCGCATGCTCGAAACATCGTAGCCCGCGAGAGTGGGTTCGTTGAGCAGCGCGTTGGCCATGGTGGGGACCATCGCCATGCTGTTGGCTCGCTCCTGCTGGATCAGGCCCAGCACCTCGCGCGGATCGAAGCGCCGCACCATCACCTGGCGCATGCCCAGAAACGTGCACGACTGCGGGCGCCCCCACCCGTTGGCGTGGAACAGCGGAATGGTGTGGAGCTCGACGCCCGAATCGTCGCTGGCAAAGACTCCATTCATATACACCGTATGCAGATAGAGCGAGCGATGCGACAGCATCACGCCCTTGGGCGTTCCAGTGGAGCCGGAGGTATAGAACAGCTCGGCGATGGCCGTTTCGTCGATGGAAAAAGGGTCGGGACGCTGCAGGCGGCCGTGCGAGAGCAGCTCTTCGTAAGGCGCTCCGATCTCGATCCAGGCGCGCACGCCGGGGCAGGCCTGGCGCAGTTGGGCGACAGTCGCGGCGAAATCGGGTTCGTAAATCACCAGGCGCGGCTCGGCGTGGTTCAGGATGGCGGTGAGCTCGGAAGCGGTGAGCCGCACATTCAGAGGCATCACCATGCCGCCGGCCAGCAGGACCCCGAAGTAGCCTTCCAGAAGCTGGTGGGTGTTGAAGCTGAGGTAGGCGATGCGGTCCCCGGGCCGGACGCCTTGGATCAGCAGGCCGGCGCCCAGGCGCTCGCACCGCTCGCCGAACTCGGCGTACGTAAACCGGCTGGAACCGCAGACCACGCCGACCTTGGACGGGTAAAGATCTACCGCGCGGTAGAGGCAGCGGATGGGTGTCAGCGGATAGTGCATGAGATGAGATTGTAGCGGAAAAAGAAGCCGGAAGTCGGGAGCCGGAAGTCGGGAAGCCGAGGAAGCCAGAATCCGCGCGAAGCGCGCCCATCATTCTGACTTCTGACTCCTGACTTCTGACTTCCTTCCCCTTACTAATTGCCGGACTCAATCCGCATGCCGTAAAAGCTGCGGTACACGAAGCAGGCTGAGATCACGAAGAACACGGCGGAGAGCGACGTGGTGAGGGCCGCGCCTTGCTTGGCGGTCAGGTCCACGGCCAGCGATACGGCCAACAGGCCGAACAGGGTGGTGAACTTGATGATGGGGTTGAGAGCCACCGAGCAGGTGTCCTTGAAGGGATCGCCCACCGTATCGCCCACCACGCAGGCATCGTGCAGCGGGGTACCTTTGGCGCGGAGTTCGGTCTCCACCACCTTCTTGGCGTTGTCCCAGGCGCCGCCCGCATTGGCCATGAAGAGGGCCTGGTACAAACCGAACAGGGCGATGGAGATCAGGTAGCCGATGAAGAAATAGGGTTACAGGAACGCGAACGAGAGCGTGGCGAAGAAGACCACCAGGAAGATGTTCAACATGCCCTTCTGCGCGTACTGCGTGCAGATGGCTACCACCTTCTTGGAATCGGCCACGGAAGCCTTCTCGGCGCTTTCCAGCTTGATGTTCCTCTTGATGAACTCGACGGCGCGGTACGCGCCGGTGGTGACGGCCTGCGCGCTGGCGCCGGTGAACCAGTAGATCACCGCGCCGCCGGCGATGATGCCCAGCAGGAACGGGGCGTGCAGCAGCGAGAGCTTGTCCAGGTTGACGGTGAGCTTGTCGGTGAGCAGCACGATGGTGGAAAAGATCATGGTGGTGGCGCCGACCACGGCGGTGCCGATGAGCACGGGTTTGGAGGTGGCCTTGAAGGTGTTGCCGGCGCCGTCGTTCTCTTCCAGGTTTTCCTTGGCCTTTTCAAAATCCGGGACGAAGCCGAAGTTCTGCTGGATATCCTGCTTGATGTTGGGCAGGGTTTCGATGGTGGAGAGCTCGTAGACGGATTGGGCGTTGTCGGTGACGGGGCCGTAGCTATCGACGGCGATGGTGACCGGTCCCATGCCGAGGAAGCCGAAGGCCACCAGGCCGAAAGCGAAGACCGCCGGGGCCAGCATGATGCCGCCGACGAACATAGTGCTCATGTAATAGCCCATGCTCATGAGGGCCAGCATGGTCATGCCCAGCCAGTAAGCGCTGAAGTTGCCGGCCACGAAGCCGGAGAGGATGTTGAGCGAGGCGCCGCCTTCGCGCGAGCTGGTGACGATCTCACGCACGTGGCGCGAGTTGGTGGAGGTGAAGACCTTGACGAACTCCGGGATGAGCGCGCCGGCCAGGGTGCCGCAACTGATGACCGTGGCAAGCTTCCACCACATGTTCTCATCGCCGCCGAGCGTGGGAATCATGAACATGCTGAGGATGTAAGTGAGAGCGATGGAAAGGATGGAGGTGAGCCAGACCAGCGTGGTGAGCGGCGCTTCAAAGTTGAACTTGGCGGCCTGGCCGAAGCGGGCCTTGGCGATGATGCCGTTGACGAAATAGCCGATGCCGGAAGAGATCACCATCATGACGCGCATGCTGAAGATCCAGACCAGGAGTTGCACCTGCACCGTGGGACTGGCCACCGCCAGAATGATGAAGGTGATCAGCGCGACGCCCGTGACGCCATAGGTTTCGAAGCCATCGGCGGAAGGGCCGACGGAATCGCCGGCATTGTCGCCGGTGCAATCGGCGATCACGCCCGGGTTGCGGACGTCGTCTTCCTTGATCTTGAAGACGATCTTCATGAGGTCGGAGCCGATGTCGGCAATCTTGGTGAAGATGCCGCCGGCCACGCGCAGGGCGGCGGCGCCGAGCGATTCGCCGATGGCGAAACCGATGAAGCAGGAGCCGGCCAGGTCGCCCGGAATGAAGAGCAGGATGAAGAGCATGATGAGCAGCTCAACCGAGACCAGCAGCATGCCGATGCTCATGCCGGCCTGCAGGGGAATGTCATAGCAGGGATAGGCTTTTCCGCGCAGCGAGGCGAAAGCCGTGCGCGAGTTGGCGAAGGTATTGACGCGCATGCCGAAGGCCGCCACCGAGAAGCTCCCCGAAATGCCGACCACGCTGAACAGCAGAATGATGACCACCTTATAGGCCGCCATGTGCAGCAGGAAACCAAAATAGAAAACGATGATGACCGCGATGAAGCATTCCAGCAGCACCAGGAACTTGAACTGGGTAGCCAGGTAGGTCTTGCACGTTTCGTAGATCAGCTCCGATACCTCGCGCATGGACGTATGAACGGCCATATTCTTGAGACGGTAAAAAATGATGAGACCAAAAACGAGGCCGAGAGCACTGACCAACAGGCCCGCCTTGAGCAGCGTGCTGCCCGGGATGTTGCCCAGGAAATTGACGGTGCCGAGATCCGGCAGCTTCAGATTTGCTTCGCCGGTGGGCTGCTGCGCCAGCAGCGGGACCGAAAGCAGCAAAGATACCAGGACGGTAGAGAAAACGCGCAGGGAAAAAGCCATTCCCGAACGCGCAGGCCTGCGCTCTGCGCGGAGCGTGTCCGAATGAAAAACCATTGAAGAGGATCCTCTCGTTAACGAACTAGTGGATAACACAGTATAAAAGGTATTCGCATCGGAAAACAATGCAACCCTGCCGATGCCCTGGACATCCATGCGGGACATGCGAGTCGGCAGTCGGCAGTCGGAAGTCGGGCGAGTCGTAGCCGCCAGTGGGACCGGCCTCCTGGCCGGTTGAGGGCAGGCCTCAGAACGCCGCTGAAAAAGCCTGAAAAAGACATTGAGAGCCGCCGGTGAACGTGATGAATACCGATACCGTTCTTTTTCAATCTGCGTTGATCTGTGTTCATCGGCGCTGGGAACTATTCGGCTGTTCTCAGCAACTTCTTTAGCCGCTCTTGGCCTGCCCCCAGCCGGCGCAAGCCCAAACTAGCGCGGAGTCTTCCTGCTGATCTTGATTTCGAACAATTTCGGCCAGCATTTGCCCGTGACGAACAAACGGTCGTGCTGGGCGTCGTACGCGATGCCGTTGAGGACATCGGTCTTGAAATCGCCGGTATCGACGTAGTCGTGGGCGGCCAGCAGGCCGGTGAGATCGATCCATCCCACCACCTTGCCGGTTTTGGGATCGATCCGGGCGATGCGGTTGGTCTGCCAGATGTTGGCGTAGATCTCGCCTTTCACCCATTCCAGCTCGTTCAGGTTCTCGACCGGCTGGCCCTCATCCGTCACATGGATCACGCCTGTTTCCTTCAGAGTTTCGGGGTCCCAGATGCGGATTTCCGGGTTGCTCGCGTCGGCGTTGACCTCTCGCGAACCGTCCATGTAGAGATGCTTTCCGTCGGTGGTGAAGGACCAGCCTTGGCCGGGATAGTGAAACTCGCCTTTCTGTTCGAACGTGGCGAAGTCATAGACGAAGCCGGCTTCGGTCTTGTATTCGAGCTGGTAGAGTTTGTCCTTCCACTTGATGATGCCTTCGCCGAAGAACTGGGGGGGAAGGTCGTGCTGCTGAACTACCTCGCCGGTTTCGAGTCTCACTTTGCGCACAGTGGAGTGGCCGTAAAGGCCGGTGGCCTCATAGAGGAATCCGTCCAGGTAGAAAAGCCCTTCGGTGAAGGCGGTGCGGTCATGGGGATAGACGTGGACGACGTCGTAGCCATATTCCGGGACTTCGCTCTGTGAAGCCGGACCGCAGGCACAAGCCGCCATGGCGGCGAACACGATGAGTGCGCGCATTAGGTACAGAGTAGCGCGAAAACGAAGCTGCGGGCTAGAACGGGAAATCCTTGGCCACCTGCCGGAAGACGTTGGATTTCGCCAGGTATTGATAGGGGTTGACGGGGCGTCCGTTTTGATGGACTTCGTAGTGTAGATGCGGGGCAGTGACGCGTCCGGTGGTGCCTACCGCGCCGACCAGCTCGCCGCGGCGGATTTCCTGGCCGGGGTGCACGTACATTTTGGAGAGATGGGCGTAGAGAGTTTCCAGGCTGCCGTGATCCACCACCACCACCAGGCCGAAGCCGCTCTGGCGGTCGGCGAAACGGACCACGCCGTCGGCGGTGACGTGAACAGGAGTGCCCACTGGCGCGCCGAGATCGACGCCTTTGTGGAATTCGCCTTCCTCCGAGAACGGATCGCTGCGATGGCCGAAGCCGCTCAGCAGCCGGCCATCGATGGGCCAGAGGTTGGGAGTGCCATTGAGCGGGTGGACGCGGCGCGATGAACTGGTGAGCAGGGCCAGGGTGTTGGCGTTGCGGAGGAAGTCGTAATCCTGGACGCTTTCGGCGTACGACGGGACCAGCTTGCCCTGGGCGGCGATATCGGAGTGTCCTTGAAGTTTCTGCTTGAGGCCAAAGAGCACCGAAACCTCGTTGGCGTATAGTTCCAGGCTGGCCAGTTGCTGATTGGTCTGGCTGACTTCCTTCTGTAAGTTCTGGTAGCGGGCGCGGAGGGCGTCGGCATCCTTGCGGAGGTGGTTGTAGTTGGCCACTTTCCAGGCCATGCGGGCGTAGCTGGCCACGAAACCGAAGACCGAAATGCCGCCGAGCAGGGCGAGAGCGAGGATGGCGTAAACAGCCTGGTGCGGGATATGAATGCGTCGGAGCCTGCCGCGGAGGGAGTGAGCCACCACGACCACGAAATATTCTTGCTTCATAGTCTTCTTCAACCGGACCGGTGCGCCGGCCCGGGTAGGGCTATTTGTTACAAAACAGATCGGCGAATCTCAAACTGTAACAGCATCACGGGGGCCCTGTCAACCCAAAGTATTCCACCAATATGGGTTTGCAAGTGATTGATAAAATTGGTATTGTTCAATTTTACCAACTACATGCGGCTACCTGGAACCTTATTTTTGCGGAATCTGGTGGAACGGCGCAGTTTGCTCGAGCAACTCGTGCGGCGCGATTTCGAGCAGCGCTTCGTCGGTTCGGCGGTGGGGTGGATCTGGGGGCTGATCCATCCGCTGGTGCTGCTGGTGTGCTGGTGGTTCGTTTTCGTGAAGGTGCTGCGCCTCAGGCCGGACGGCGCGGTCACCGACAATTACCCGTTGTTTCTGTTTGCCGGGATGCTGCCGTGGCTGCTTTTCAGCGACACCGTGCAACGGTCGGCCACGGCCATGCTGGATCAATCCAACCTGATCACCAAGACGGTGTTTCCTTCGGAGATTCTGCCGGTGTCGGTATTTCTGTCGTCGGTGGTGAGCCACCTTCTGGCAGTGGCCCTGATGGTGGTGGCGGCGGGGGTGATGCTGAACCAGATCAGCATTTTTCTGGTGCTGCTCCCGGTATATGTCTTCGTGCTGGGGCTGTGCGCGGTGGGGGTGGGATGGATTGTAGCGAGCCTGCACGTCTTTCAGCGGGACACCGCGCAGGTGATGAGCGTGGTGTTGCAGTTCTGGTTTTGGCTCACGCCGATTTTCTTCATGGAAGGCAAGTATCCGCAGAAGGCGCGGATTCTGCTGACGCTGAATCCCATGAATTACCTGGTGCGGGGGTATCGGCAGATGCTGCTGACTTCCACCTGGGGCTGGACCGATCTGCGCGACCTGGCGGTGGCGGCGGGATTCGGGGTGGCGCTGTTTCTGATTGGCGGGCTGTTCTTCCGGTATATGAAGCGTGGTTTCGCCGACGTGCTGTGATCCAGTCGAAGCCACGACCCTAAGGGAGTGACTTCCACCCAAAGGCACAAGCATCGCGTCGCCGGAGACCTTCCAGTCCCGGGGAAAGTCAGTTCGGGGCTGCGGCGTTGTTGGCTGAATGGAGACTGTTGCTGGATACCTGCCAGATCGTCGTAACAGAGGGGTGGAAAATACCCAGGAACGCGGTGCAAGCCAGGGCGACAAAGCAAAGGAACAGCGAGTACTCCATCAGGTCCTGACCGTCTTCTTCGCACCAAAATTTGCGAACGAACTGCTGCATTTCCGGCCTCTACGGCTATTAGAACCGAACCACGTCCGCGAGGCAAGCGGTAAGTGAAGATTTTAGTACCAGTCGACCTATCGTAGCCATGTTATCGCTAGCTAAAGTTAGTAATAGAGGCCGGGTTTCATAACTTAAGTTAGTAATGGATACCGTTGGTGGACAGTAGAATGCCACGGAGGAAAAGTGGAGCGTACCACTTGGCCGTGCCGACCCCCGTTATTGACCCACGTTTGTCAACGGGGCGGGTGTCCGCCGAGCGCCTTCAGGCTTCTCCCTTGCGGCTCGCCGCCAGGAGCTTGCACACCAGCGCGAGTTGATCGAGCAGGACCCCCTATTTTGAGGTGTTGGATCAAAATAGGTAGACCAGCACCTGCGTCGCAGACACGCTCCACAATTATTCTATCGCAAATGGAAGCGCGCCGGGCGGCGGATCTATGTGATTGCGCTCAAGGCAGTTAGACGTTAAACGGAACCCCCCGGCGGCGGGGCGCATCTAATAAGAAGCTTAGCGGTTCTTCAGCGTGGCCCAGTCTGCCGGTTCTCCGGACCCAATCGACCAAAAAGACAATTGCAGGAGGAATGTATCATGTCACAAGAATCAACCCCGGCCGTCAAGCAGTATTTGTTGATCAGCGATTTCGATCAGACCTTGAGCTTCAACGATTCGGGAATCGTGCTCAGCGAGATGCTGGGCATCGGCGGATTTCAGGAAAAGATCGCGGGACTTTCGCACATTCACCTGGTGCAGCAAGGCGGAGAGCTGGCTTATCTGCTGCTGCACGATCCGGAGTACCGGCGCGTGCGGAAGCACGATTTAGTGGAGGCGGGGAAACGCATCCGGCTGAAGCAGAACATCCGGTCGCTATCGACGCTGCTGAGCGATCTGGACGGACGGCAATTCGCGTTGTACGTGGTGTCGGCGGCGCCGGAAGAAGTGATTCAGTCGGCGCTCCAGGGAATCGTCGCGGCGGACCACATTTTTGGGACGCGCTTTCGTTACCACCAGGCCACGGGCGAGATAGAATCCATCGTGCGGGTGCCGGCGGGTTACGGGAAAGTGGTGGTGCTGGAAGAGTTGCGGCAGAGGTTGCCGATTAGCCACGACCGGATTGTGTATGTGGGGGACGGAAGCTCCGACGTCCACGTGATGCTCCACGTGAACCGGCTGGACGGGCTGACGATCGCCGTGTCGGAGAACCGTTATCTGACGCCGATTGCGCGGCGCACGATTCTGAGTGAGGACGCCCTGAGCGTGCTGATCCCGGTGCTGGAAGACATTGTGGGCTGGAACGCGGCGCAGATTCGGGGCTTCTTCGATGCGCACGGTTTTCTGCTGCAGGAGTGGGACAAGGTGCGGACGGACTCGCTGCGGATCTCGAGCGCGGCTGACCAGGCGGCGGGCGCCGGGATCCAATGAGAGTCGAGTGGCTGGGCTGGCTGGCGACGGCCGCGTTTGCGAGTTCCTACTTGTGCAAGCAGCCGGCCATGCTGCGCAAGGCGCAGGCCGGGGCGGCGTTGCTGTGGGTGATCTACGGATTCCTGATCCACGCGTTCCCGGTGGTGGTGGCGAACCTGGTGGTGGCGGGACTGGCGGCGTGGTCGTCGATCTCGCGGGATTACCAGGGAGCGTGAGACTGATTCACTGCGGAGACGTGGACAAGACAGAAGAAGCTGGAGACTCTGTTTTTCCCGGGTCTTCCCTGCGCCTCCGCGTCTCCGCGGTGAATCCGTCGTCGATGAGCACCAGGACCGGGTGCTTACTCGATCATGCGGGGATGGGTGAACAGGAAGTGATCGAAGTAGTAGTGCATCAGCAGGACGCTGAGGACTACCACGAAATAGCTCTGGTCCGGCTTGAGCGAAGTGACGGCGCGGACCAGGATGGTGAGCAGCACGATCACCCCGGTGGCGGCCAGAAAGCAGAGATAGTAAGGGACCATGCTCTTGCCGCGCACCAGGCGCTGCACGAACGGGCTCGAGATTTCACCGCGCTGGTCGCGCAGGCGGTTGATCAACCACAACAGGAACAGGTATTGGAAGGAGTGCCAGGTATTGTAGCCCTGGAAGAGGACGTCGAGATTGGAGCCCAGGGGCAGGCAGAAGGAAACCACCGTGGTGACCGAGATCAGCAGCGTCTTGGGGACGCTGCCGCGGCCTTCGCGGAATTCGGCGATGGTCTTGGCGATCCAGGCGCACAAAAAGAAGAAGAAGACCACGCCGGCCAGCACGGGAAGGTGGAAAGCGCGCAGGAAATCGGGATAGGGCAGAACCACGCCGCCGACCAGGAAAAGGCGCAGCGACATTTTATAGAGGCCAATGGGATAAAGCCCGGTGAGCACCAGGCCGTAATCCACAAAGCGGGACCAGCGCTGCTCGGTTACACGGGAGCGGGCGCGGTAGCAATCGGTGAGGTAGATGATCTGGTGCAGGACGTGGAGCGACGCCCAGGTGAAGAAGAAGGTGATGAGGGCGGTGTAGTAATACACGCCGAGCAAAACCACGATCACCGGGAGGACGAAGGCCAAGGCGATATAGACATGGTGGCGCGCGCGGAACTGGCCGTCGAGCAGCGTATAGGTGATGGTCGAGAACAGGTGCGGTCCGCCGATCAGCAACGCGACGCTGATGTTGATGAGGTTAATGGCCTGGGTGGGGCCCATCCAGCCGGTCGCCTGGGCGAACCAGGCGACCAGAAAGGGAAAGGGCACCAGGATTGCGCTGAAAATGATGAGAGGCAAGTCCCAGGAAGGTTTATAGATCCAACCCGGCTCCCTCCGGGACAAGAGCACAGGCGTCCCAGCAATAGCCGCCATATAGGGTAGATGATACCGGAAGTGGGGCCACGAAGCAATTTTGGCCGCCGGGCCGCGTGGACTGGGCCGCCGGCAGGGGGATTCACCCGGTCACGGCAAAAGGAGGGTTACAGGCGGGCACCCGGCACGGAGGGAGCGTCAGCCAGCGGTCTCTCGCCCGCCGGCAGCTCCCTGACGTTCGGCTCCGTGCCGGGGGGGGCCGTCATCCACTTTTAAGCCGCGCGCAGGCGGAAGCCGCTTGTATTTGGCGCGCAATGGACATAGCATAAGGTCAAAGGATCGGATATTCAGATGAAACTGTCTTTTGTAGCTTTGCTTCTCGTAGCCGCGAGCGTCGCGTTCTACGCCCAATCGGCGTCGCCCTTGATTACGGGAGTGGATCCGCTCAGCGGAAAGCGCGGGGATGTGATTACTGCGATGGGCCAGAACCTGCAAAAGGAAAACGTGGCGAAGCTGTACCTGACGGACGGCGTGAATGAGAAGAACGACTTGCAGGTGGAGATCACGTCGCAGGCGCCCACCGAGATCAAATTCAAGATTCCGGCGAAAGCGGCCATGGGGCGCATGGCGCTGATGATTTTGACCACGACCAAGCCGCCGCAGTTGATCGAACAGCCGGTAAAGCTGACGATCGACGATGGGTCCGGGCCAGGGACTGCGGCCGCGGCCGGAATCGGGCAATAGGCACGGGCCCGCTACCGGTGGTAGGGGGCAGAGAGATATTTGTGCGCTTCCTGGGCCGCCTCCGCCTGCGGGGCGTGGTCGATGGCGCTCCGGTAGGCTTGCAGGGCTTCGGCGCGATGATGGGTGAGATCGTCGATCTGGCCGATGCGGAGCCACGCGGAAGCGCCGGTATTGAGATCGACATTCTGGGGCGCGGCGACCACCTTCTTGAGGTTTTCCAGAGCGCGATCGAAATCGCGATACCAGAACTGGATGGTGCCTTCCTGGAAATAGATTCGTTCCCACGGCACGCGGTCATAGCCGGGGGCGTGCGCGTTTTTGAGGCGGGCAATTTCCTCGGCGGCGGCCAGGCCCCGAACGCCATCGCCGGCCTGGCTGTACATCTGGGATAGCTCCAGGCGCAGCAGGAAATTGCGCGGGAAGCGGCCGATCAGGTCCTGGACCAGGGGGACGGCGCGGCTGGCCTGATTCTCGCGGCGATAAAGCGCGCACAGGAAGACTTCGGCATCCAGGCGGTCGAGCTTGCCGTTTTGCGCGACATCCTGAACGATGCGGATGCCCTTCTCCTTGTCGCCATGGATTCCCACCAGGAAGCCCAGCATGCGGTAGTGCCAGGCGAGGCTGCCGACCACGTAATCGTCAAGGCCCTGGACCAGGCGCGCGTCCACGTTGTGCGGCTCGATCTCACTGAGATGGTTGTGCAGGCGCCGCGCGTTGGTGGCGTCCCGCAGGGAATCGCGCCAGGACTTTTTGACCACCCAATAGTAGTTGGCGCGGAGCCCGTATGAGATGCCGAGGGAGTAGAGCGCGCCGGGGTCGTTGGGGTTGGTGTTGAGGCGGCCTTGGGCCAGTGACATGGCGCGGTCGATTTCGGAGAGGAAGCGGTGTTCGGTGGCGGGGGAGGGTTCGAGCTTGGGCCGGCGCAGGAACGAGTTGGTGCCGCTGACGAGCTCGCTTTCCAGGGCGCCGTCGCGGAACATCTCCTGGAAGACCAGGGTTTGCGCGAGGTGGTTGTGCAGGTCAGGGGATGAGGGGTCCTTGGCGATGGCCTGCTCGAAGCAGGCGATGGCCTCCGGGAATTCGAGGTTGTAGAAGTGGTCGAAGCCTTTATCGATGAGATCCTGCGCGGCCAGGGGAAGAGCGGCTGAGAGCAGAAGGATGGGGAAGAGCCGCACTGGTTTATGGTAACGCGAGAGCTGAGTATTCGAGCGGAGGCGCGGAGACTCGGAGGAAAACAGAAGCAAAGCCAAGAGAGGCCATGTAGTCAAGGCAACTTGGTGAGGGCCCAGCGGGCATGGGAGGCAACCACGGCGTCGGCGGAGGCGGCCAGTCTTTCCAGGGGAGCGCGGAATTGGGCAAGCCGCGTGTTTCCCATGGCGACCGCGACATTGCGTAGGAAACCGGTGTAGCGGGCGCGCTTGATGGCTGTGCCGCGGAACAAGTCCCGGAATTCGGACTCGCTGAGCGCAGCCAGCTTCTCGAGCGGCGGCGCGAATTCGCGGGGTTCAAAGGCGGGATCGGCGGTGATGGGGGCGCGGCGGTTCCAGGGGCACACGTCCTGGCAGATGTCGCAGCCGAAGACGTGCGGGCCGATGGCGGCGCGATGCTCCGGGGGGACGGCGGCGCGGAGCTCGATGGTGAAGTACGAGATGCAGAGCGTGGCATCGATGCCTGAGGGCACGATGGCGGCGGTGGGACAGGCCTCGATGCAGCGGCGGCAGGTGCCGCAACGCGGCGGGGGCGGGGAATCGGGCGCGATGTCGAGCGAGACCAGCAGTTCGCCGAGAAAGAACCAGGAGCCGCTCCGCTGGTTGATGAGGCAGGTGTTCTTGCCGATCCAGCCCAGCCCGGCCAGGCGGGCGTAGGAGCGCTCCAGCAGCGGCGCCGTATCCACCGAGATCCGGGATTCGAATGGGCCGGCGCTGCGGCGGAGGAGCCTGTCGAGTTGCCGCAGGCCGCGGCGGAGCTCGTCGTGATAATCCGAGCCCCAGGCGTAGCGCGAGATCCAGGCCCGCGCCGGCTCGTCGAACTCGGTGGTGGTGGGCCAGGGGGTGTGGTAAAGCTTGCCGGCGCAGATGATGGAACGGGCCGAACCGAGCAACTGGCGGGGATCGTCGCGGACCTGCGCGCGGTGATCCGAAAGGTAGCGCATTTCGCCCGCGTAACCGGAAGCCACCCATTGGTGGTAGCGGGCGGAATCGGCCGCGGGAAGCGCGGCGGCCACGCCGGCCAGCTCGAAACCACACTCGAGTGCGAGCCGGCGAATGTCTTCGGCGGTCAAATCTCAAGCCCCACGGAGCGCATGAGCTGGATGGCGTTGCTGTTCTTTACCACGCCCGGGCGGATCAGGTAATCGAAGAGCATTTTGCCGTCCTCGATCTGATCTTCGAAGTGGATGTTGGCGGCGTGGCTGCCGAGGGTCGTGGTGATCGCTGCCAGGGCCAGATCGTGGGTGGTGATGAGGCCGATGGCGCGGCGCTCGACGAGGCCGCGGACCAGGGCTTCGGCGCCGATGCTGCGGTCGTGGGAGTTGGTGCCGCCGAGGAATTCGTCGATCAGGAAGAGCACGGGCAGCGGGCCGGCTGTGGTGTCGAGGATCTGGCGGATGCGCAGGATTTCGGCGTAAAAGCGCGAGACGCCGTCGTGGAGCGAATCGATCAGCCGGATGGAAGCGCCGACCGCGAGCGGGGAGAGACGCAGCCCCCGGGCGCGCACCGGCGCGCCGGCCTGGGCGAGAACCACGTTGACGCCGATGGTGCGCAGCAGGGTGCTCTTGCCGGACATGTTGGAACCGGAAACGACGTAGACTTGCGGCTCGGCGCCGAGGTGGAGATCGTTGCGAACCGCGCGGGCCGCCGGGATGAGGGGATGCGCGATGGCCTGGGCATCGAGCGAGGGCATGTCGCCTGTGGCGACGAATTCCGGGAAGGGATCGTCGGGATGTTCGAAGGCGTGGGAGGCCAGCGAGCACAGCGCTTCGATTTCGCCGGTAGCGGTGAGCCAGCGGCGGACGGCCGGTCCGGAGCGGCGGCGCCAGTCTTCCACGCCGAGCGCCACGTGCATGGTCCACAGCAGAAATGGTTGCAGCAGGCGGACCACCAGGTGGTCGCGGGAATCGAGTTGCTCCATCAGGTGATCGAGGCGGGCGATGCGGCGGGAGGGCGGTGCGTCTTCGGTATCGAGAGACTGGCGGAGCGCGGCCAGCAGCGGGGAGTGGAAGCGTTCGCTTTCCAGATGCACCAGCACTGCGGAGAGCAACCCGAGCTCGTGCGCGGCCTCCTCCACGGCGTTAACCACGGCCTCCCGGGCGTGGCGCGTGCGGTAGAGGAAAAAGCTGTTGACGAGCGCCACGAAAAGGGCGATATCGCGCGCCATGACGTTGACGGAATCGGGGAGGTGAAAAAAACCGGCGACGCCGAAGATCCAGGTGAACAGCGCGACCGCGCCGATGCTTCCGAGCGCGGTGAGAAGCCACAGGGCGGCGCGCAGGCCGGCGCCTTGAAGCAGCACGGGGGCTTCGCCCCACGCGGCCAGCGCGGTCGGATTGACGCCGGTGCGGGCATCGTCGGCCAGAACGGCGAGGCTCTCGCGGAGGTCGAGGCGGGGGCGCAGTTCGTCCACGGCCTGCTGGCGTGCGCGAATGGTGGCGGGATCGGCCGGCTCCAGGAGCCAGCGCGCCAGGGTGTCTTCGCCAATGTGGGTGCGCGCGGTGGAGAGCAATTCGAAGAGCGAGCCCTTGCCGAAGAGATCGAGGTCCTGCGCGTAAGGGTGATGGGGATCCAGGTAGCGGTCGCCGGACTCGCCGGTGCCTTCCCAGGCGCCATCCAGGCGGGCGAGCGCCTTTTCGAAATAACGGACGGCGCGGCGGACGCGGTCGAGGCGGCGGAGCAGACGGTCGTGGATGACCACCAGCGCGGCGAATACGGCGACGGGCGCCAGGACCCAGGCGATGGAAAGGGCGCGCGAGACCAGCGCCAGCCAGAGGATCGCAGCGGCCGAGGCCACGGCGGCGAGGCGGCCGTAGCCGAGCGAGGCGTGGCGGCGTTCGCGGAAGAGGATATCGGCCCGGCGTTCCGGGAGGAGTGCGGTGTAGGCCTGGCGGGGATC
>JBEKYE010000060.1:0-16890 GCA_049511275.1 Bryobacteraceae bacterium | reverse complement strand
CGTCCCGTTCTTGGAGCGAACGATCGCCCGGGCCAGTTCCACCGTGTTCTTCGGGGGCTGCCTATTCATGGCCTTGTAACTACCTGCGTAGGCCGCATCGGCGTCCCGCCATTCCTTCTGCGCTTTGGCGTTCTCCTCCGCGGGAACCGGCGCGTCCGCCACGTACTCCAGCTTCATGGTGGCCGCAAGATACTTCAGAAACTCCTGCGCGCTCATGGGCCCCTTCAGCGGCAGGCAATCGTTCTTGGGCATGAAACCGATCATCGGTCCGGTCCCCCAGACCCAGCCCAGCGCCGGCAACCGCTCCACAAAACTCAGCCCGTCCGGACTGGTCGCCCGGAACACCCCGAACGGAGTCGACGCGCAGTTGCCCCCCTGGTACAGCACGCCCTGAAAGTGCCACTTAGCCGGAATCGTCACCGAAAAAGCGTTCATGTTGTTCAGCGTTGGGTCGGTGATGTACTCCACGCGAGCGCCGCCGGACGGGGAAGCTGCCCCACGCGCTGCTCCTGTAGAGGTAGTGGCACCCGGCTGCGGAGTTGCCGGCGGCTTCTGGCCGCAAGCGACTCCCAAACCTGCCAGGGCGATAGTCGCCCGAATCCAATACTTTCCCGACATACGTTTTTCTCCCCAATGGATGCCGCGCCGTAAGAAGCACGCCGGTCTGAGTGGTCAAGCCATTGTACTGCACCGCGAGCTACGGGAGTTGTCCGGCGCGGTAGCTTTCGGGCGGCCCGAGGTAGCTGGGCTTCACGCCACCCAGGTTCACCACGAGTTTTTCCAGCACGATGCCGGGGTCGACCATCCAGATTTTCAGCGTGTGGTAGCCGGGCGCGGCGATGGTGAAATTCGATTTGACGTGGCGGACGCTGTCTTTCACGGTGGTCTCCCAGTCGTTCTGCGAATTATGGGCGAGCGTATCGATGACTTGCGGGGGCTGGTCGTCGAAGGCCATGGCAAAGCGCAGGCCACGGTCCGGAACGAAGTTCTGGGTGGGGCCGAGGATGGCGTCAACTTCGGCTTTACCGGCGTCGAACAGGTACATCCGGTATTCGAGACCCGGTGAATTCTCGCCCGGGTCCAGGCTGGGACCGTTGACCGGAAAGACCGACAGCCCTGAGAGAGTCCGGCCGTAATCGTCGATTTTCTCCCAGCGGGCAGCGGGCGTCGCGCTGTTCTTCGAGTAATGCTCGGCTTCGATGGAGACGTAGCCTTCAGCTTCGACGAAGCCGCGGAGGGTCGAGCGCGTGATCTCGCGCGGGTTGGAAGCGGTGAGTTTGACGGCGATGTCGCCGCCGGCGCCGGCGACGCGCACGGCGCCCTCGGATGCGCCGGGCGGCGCTTTGCTCCAATCTACGCTGACCCACAGGCGCTGCTCCTTCTGAATGGAACCCCGCGACGGGCTGACGGAGATCCACGGGGCGCTGGGTGCGGCGGAGAACTCAAACGGGGCGCTGCCTTTGTCGAAGACGTCGATGTAGCGGCGTTGCTGGTTGAAGGCATCGAAGGCGGGCAGCACAGGGTCGGACTTGGCGTCCGGCCAGGAATCGGCGGAGCCTTCCACAGCGACACCCATGGCGGCGGCATCGGGGAGTTTGATCTCCTTGACGGCGGGCATGGTGTTGCGGGGAGGTTCCTGCCACATGGTGTAGCCGATGTGGGTCTGATCCATCATGTGGTCCCACTTGCCGTTCAAGAGCGTGTGGTTGTAGTACGCGGAGAGATCGGCATCGGCCTGGAAGAGCGCCCTGGTTTGATCGGCGTAATCGTTGGCGGAAGCGCGCCCCTGTGCTGCGTAGAGCCGATTTTTGGCGGCGGCGATGTAAAGCCCGGCAACCTGGGCGTACGATTTGGCGGGATGCAAGACCAGCTCGAAGAAGGCGTCGCGGGCGTTTTCGGGCAACGCGGCCTGGAGCTTTTCGGCTTTGGAAACCAGCGCGTGAAAATCGGCCACGACGCGGTCGGCCTCCTGATAGTTGGTGAGGCTGAAGGTGTCGGGATCGAGGAGCTCCGGCTTGCGGCGGCCGTTGTACTTGAGGTAAGTGGAGACCAGATCGGCGATCTCTACGGCGTGGGCTGCGCCGAATTCGCGCTCGGCCCAGAGGCGCGTGAACTCGCCGAGTTTTTCCTTGGGCCAGCGATTCGGATCGCGGCCGAGGCTGAGGAAAAACTCGATGGGGAATTCCATGGGCTTGAGGTCGCCCACGTTGACGATCCAGATCTGTTTGGCGTCGTACTGCAAAGCCAGGTTCATCTGCTCCCAGATTTTGGGGATGGGATTGGTGTCGATCCACTTGTAATTCCGCGGACCGCCGACGTAATCGAAGTGGTAATAGATGCCGGCGCCGCCGCTACGCCGGCGTTCGGCGGGCGTGGGGAGGCGGCGAATGTTGCCCCAGTTGTCGTCGCACCAGAGAAGCGTGACATCGTCGGGGACGCGCATGCCTTTTTCGTAGTAGCCCTGGACCTCTTTATAGAGCGCCCAGAGCTGGGGGATTTTTGTGACGTCGGGGTTGACCTGCTCGGAGAGGATTTTGCGTTGATCGGCGACGATCTTCTCCAGCAGCGCGACATTGGCTTCGAGCGATGAGCCGGCCATGGGCATATCGCCATCGCCGCGCATGCCGATGGTGACGATGCTCTCGTAATCCTTGTTGCGGCGGACGCCTTCCGTCCAGAACGCATTGAGCACATCGGCGTTTTTGGAGTAGTCCCAGGGCCCCGTACCGTGGCGCGTCCACTCCTTCTGCGCGCGCAACATGGGCTCATGATGCGAGTTGGCCATGACGATGCCGTATTCGTCGGCGATCTTCGGATTCAGCGGGTCGTCCTCATTGAAGGCGTTGTTCCACATGGCGGGCCACAGGTAGTTGCCCTTGAGCCGCAGAATCAGCTCGAAGACCTTGGAGTAGAACTCGTGGTTCATGTTCACGACGTCGGAAGGTCTCGCCGGATTGTTCGACACCGGCGCCATGCCGTACTTCTCTCTCACCCAGCCGCTCAAGGCGGGCGCTTCGTCGTTCAGGAAGATGCCGCGATACTTCACGGCGGGCTCGCCTTCGAAATACCGGCCGGCCTTTACGAAGAGAGCGCCTTTGTGAACTACGGGCACGTCGGCCCAGTAATACCAGGGTGAGACGCCGATCTGTTCGGAGACATCGTAGATGCCGAAGATGGCACCGCGCTTGTCGCTGCCGGCGATGACGAGCGCGCTCGAGACGCCGGGCAGGGGTCTGGCCGCCACTTGGATGACGAAGGCTTCCCACTTGCCGGCGACCTGCGCGGTATCAATCTTCTTTTCACGCACCAACCGGTCGATGATGGGGCTGCGGCCGATGGTGCCGACGATAATGGCGGTTGGGCCGAGGCCTTGGGCCGCGCGGAGCAACGCGGGAGTGACGGCGGTGACGCGGGCGATATCGGCCTGCAGGTCCGCGGCGGCACGCGCGACGCCGGGCCAATCGGCGGCGTCGACATAGATGGCCGCGGCGGTCTTGGCCTGCACGATGGGGAATGCGCCGGGCGCGGGCTCTTGAAGGATATAGCGGGGCTGACCGATGGCATGGGCGGTGCGCAGGGGAGTGCAGAGACAGAGGCCAAGCAACGCCGCTAGCAGAAGGCGGCGGCGCATGATTTATTTTGCCTCCTTAGCCGCCGCGATCACGGAGGTGAAGGCCAGCTTGGGTCTTCCCTCGCGATCGAAGAGCAACGGATAGTTGGTGCGGCCGCGGATGGGGAAATTGTTCAACCAGGAGTCGCCATCGGTGACGCCCCAGAAAGTGATGCGCGTGATGGAGGCGCGATATTTGACGAAGACATTGAAGAGCTCGGCGTAGCGGCGGGCGAGCGCTTGCTGGACCGCGTCGGGAAGGCCGGCGGTGTATGGGTTGGAGCCTGCACCGCCGGCGGACGTGGCGGAGACGTCGGCCGAATTGCCGGGGGCGGTGCGAGGCAGCACGTCGACATCGAGCTCGGTGATATTGACCTTGATGCCGAGCGAGGCGAAGGCCTCGATGGTCGAGGCCTGTTGAGAGGCGGTGGGCCAATCCATCTTGTCGTGGCCTTGCAGTCCGATGGCAGTGATGGGGACGGCCTGGGCTTTGAGCTTCCCGATGAGCTCGACGGCGCCCTTGCGCTTGGGCTGGTTTTCGAGCGAGTAGTCGTTGTAATAGAGCTCGGCGCGGGGATCGGCTTCATGGGCGAACTGGAAGGCCTTGGCGATGTAGTCATCGCCGATGATGTTCAGCCAGGGCGATTTGCGCAGCGTGCCATCTTCGTTGAGCGCTTCGTTGACGACGTCCCAGCCGCCGATGCGGCCCTTGTAGCGGCCCACCACGGTCCGGATGTGATCGCGCATTCGCTCCAACAAGGCATCGCGGGTGAGCGAAGCGCCCTGGCCGTCCTGGAAGACCCAGCGGGGCACCTGGCTGTGCCAGACCAGGCAGTGACCGACGATGAACATCTTGTTCTTCTCGCCGAACGCCACATAGTGGTCGGCGGGATCGAAGTTGTAGGCATCGAGCCGGGGGTGGATGGCTTCCCACTTGAGAGCGTTTTCCGGGCTGATGGTATTGAACTGCGCGGCGATGACGGCATCGCCGCGGGCGTCCTTCTCTTCGAACTGCGACTGATTGATAGCCGCGCCAATGCGGAAGATTCCCTGGAAGGCGTCTTTCAGAGTGGCCGGTTGCGCATGGCAGACGCCAGCCACCAGCAGGCTTAGGATTGCCACGGATTTCGCGGACATGATGTTAGGTGCTCCTTATCCACCGTTAGTACACCGTTAAACAAATACGAGCATTGGGCACAGACCGCTCCCTTACGGTCGCGGCTCGCATGCGAGCCGCGCGCGCCGGCAAGCGGTCTTGGACACGTAAGCGAGTCTCTGAATCAGGCACTCTCATCAAGCTTATTCAGCGGGGGCGAACTTCTTGCGGCGCTCGGCCAGTTCGTCCTGTATCTGCAGGTTCAAGTTCTTGCCGATCTTGTAACAGACCAAGCAAATGATGACGATACCGAAAAAGATGGCGGGAAAGAGGCTGATGGTGAGGCGAATGCCGCGCAAGGCGCCGGCGGTTTGCACGGCGTTGGCGCGATAGCCAAAGCCGGAAAGCAGCCAGCCCGCCAGCGCGCCGCCCAGGCTGAGGCCGGTTTTGAGGCCGAACAGGATGGTGGCGTAGATCACGCCGGTGATGCGGCGGCCGGTCTTCCATTCGGAATAATCCACTACGTCGGCGAACATCGACCAGATGAGCGGAATGGTGGGAGCGTAGGCGAGCGCGCGGGCGTATTCGAGAAGGAACAGCGTGCCGATGGCGTCGCGCGGCAGCAGAGCGAACAGCGCCATAAAGACGGTGGTGAGCGAAAAGCCCACGAGGGCGACGGCTTTCTTGCCGAACCGCATGGAGAGGAAGGTGGAACATAGCACGCCAATCACGGTGACGAACTGGCTGGACATGTTGAAGAGGCTGAAACCGACCGAGGAGACGTTGGCTCTTTTGGAATCGATCACCAGGCCGAAGGTGTTCAGCAAATACGACCAGACACCATGCGCGGCGGGGTTGACGAGGCCGACGCTCTGGAGCAGACCGAAGAGGCGGTCCTGGTTGACGTAATACTGGAAGTAATAAGAGAGAGTGCCGCCGCGCATGGCCAGCACGACGAAGTGGGCCAGCGTGAGGATGAACATGGCGACCCACGGGCCGGTTTGGACGAGGGTGCCGAAGTCGCGCTTGGCGTCGGATTTCTGTCTGGGATCGGGCCGGATACGCTCGCGGGTAGTGAGAAAAGTGATGACGAAGCAGACCACGCAAATGGTGGCCCACAGGCCCATGGTGATCTGCCAGCCCTTGGCGTTATTGCCCTGGCCGAACTTGGCGACCAGGGGCAGGGTGAAGCCGCCGACGATCAATTGCGCGATCATGGCGGCAACGAAGCGGTAGGAGGAAAGGCTGGTGCGCTCATTGACATCGCCGGTCATGACGCCGGTCATGGCGGAATAGGGAGTGTTATTGGCGGAGTAGAGCGTCATCAGCAGCATGTTGGTGACGCAGGCGTAGACGATTTTGCCGGTGGTTCCGAAGTTGGGCGTGGTATAGGCGACCACCATGACGACGCCCCACGGGATGGCGGTCCACAGCACCCATGGGCGGAACTTGCCCCAGCGGGTGTTGGTGCGGTCGGCCATGAGGCCCATCATGGGATCGAAGAAGGCGTCCCAGAGACGGCCGACCAGGAGCAGCGAGCCGGCGGTAGCGGCGGCGATGCCCAGGGTGTCGGTGTAGAAATTCAACTGGAACAGGATCATCGTCATGAAGACGAAGTTGGCGGCGCCGTCACCGAGGCTATAGCCGGCCTTTTCGACGAACGAGAGCTTTTGCACCGATGGGTTGTTCATTGGACCGCCAGGACTGCTTTTTGAAGATCGGCGTCGCGCGAGGAATTGCCGACCATGATTTCGAAATCGCCGGGCTCGACGGTGAATTTCATTTCGGCATCGTAGAAGGCCAGCAGCTCGGGCGTGATGTCGAAGGCGACAGTGCGGGTCTCGCCGGGCGAGAGCGAGACGCGGTGAAAGCCCTTCAGCTCTTTCATGGGGCGGGTGGCGGAGCTGACCAGGTCGCGGATGTATAGTTGCACGGTCTCGCTGCCGGCGCGGCCGCCGGTGTTGGTGACGTCGGCGAGAACGCGCGTGGAAGCGCCGCACTTGATCTTCTTTTTGTCGAGGCGGACGTTGGCGATGGCGAAGGTGGTGTAGCTGAGGCCAAAGCCGAAGGGGAAGAGCGGCGTCACGTCTTCGAAGAGGTAGCCGCGGCGCGCGGTGGGCTTGTAGTTGTAAAACGCGGGCAGGTGGCCGGCGGAACGCGGAATGGTGATGGGAAGCTTGCCGCCGGGGTTGAAATCGCCGAACAAGACTTCGGCGACGGCGTGGCCGGTTTCCTGGCCGAGATACCAGCATTCGAAAATCACCGGCACATCGCGGCTGAGCGAGTTGATGGAAAGCGGGCGGCCGTTGAAGAGGAAAACGATCACGGGTTTGCCGGTCGCGACCATGGCGCGGGCGAGTTCGTCCTGGCGGCCGATCAGGTCGAGGCTGGCGCGGTCGCCCAGGTGGACGAAGGACCAGGCCTCGCGTGAAGTCTGCTCGTTGCCGCCGATGGCGAGCACGATGACGTCGGCCTTTTGGGCCACTTTGACGGCTTCGGCAATCTGGCGGCGATCTTCGGCGGGATCGCTGGGGACCACTTCATCCTGCACCCAGGAGCCGCCAATGGTGATCTTGCAGCCTTCGCTGTAGAGCACTTTGGCGCGGTTGCCGACCCTGGCCTTAATGCCGTCGAGGACGGTGACATCATGCTTGGGAATGCCGCTGTAGCCGCCCAGCAGGCTGCGGTGGGCGTTAGGTCCGATGACCGCGATGGTCCGGATGCGATCGAGATTCAGCGGGGCAACCTGGTTTTCGTTCTTGAGCAGGGTGATGGTCTGGCGCGCCGCCTGAAGGGCCAGTTGTCGATGAGCGTCGCAGCCCACGATGGCGTCGGCGGCATCGGGATCGACGTACGGGTCGTCGAAGAGGCCCATTTGGAATTTCCAGTAGAGCATGGGCGCCACCAGTTCGTCGAGTTGCCGCTCCTTCAGGACGCCTTTGCGGACGAGTTCGACCAGGTGCAGGTAGCACTCCGGTTCCGGCAATTCGATATTGACGCCGGCCTGGACGGCGAGACGGCAGGCTTCCTTCTTGTCCCTGGCCACGGAGTGGCCGCGGACATCGGCGCGATAGTTCAGCTCGGTGATGGCGTAGTAGTCGGAGACCACGAAGCCTTTGAAGCCCCATTCCTTGCGGAGCACGTCGCGCAAGAGCCAGCGATTGGCGTGAGACGGGATGCCATCGATTTCGTTGTAGGAAGCCATCACGCTAATGGCGCCGCCCTTGTGGATGGCTTCCTTGAAGGTGAAGAGGAAGGTCTCGCGCAGCACGCGCTCGGAAACATTCACGGGCGAGCAGTTCATGCCGGATTCGGGCTGGCCGTGGGCGGCAAAATGTTTCAGCGTGGCGATGACATGTTGCTTGCCGGGAAAGGTGGCGTCGCCCTGAAAGCCGCGCACGGCGGCGATGCCCATGCGCGAAACCAGGTAGGGATCTTCGCCGTAGGTCTCCTCGACGCGGCCCCAGCGGGGTTCGCGGGCCACATCGACCACGGGGGTCAAGGCCTGATGGGTTCCGCGCGCCCTGGCTTCGGCGGCGGTCATGGTGAAGAGCGCCTCCACCAGTTCGGGATCGAAGGTGGCACCCAGGCCGATGGGCTGCGGGAAACTGGTGCCGCCGATGGCGGCGTGGCCGTGCAGGCACTCTTCGTGAAAGATCACGGGAATCCCGAGCCGGCTGTTTTCCAGGAAGAATTTCTGGATGGCGTTGGTGAGGTCCGCCATGGTGCGCGCGGTGCGGCCCTTGGCGGAATCGCGGGGACCTCCGGCGTCGCTGGGGCGGCCGACCTGGCCGAGGCCGCGGCGGCGATGGAACGCCTTTCTGGCTTTGGGCAAGTCGAAATTGCCGTCGTCATCGACGAGGGTGTCGACCTTTTTCTGCCAGACGCACATCATCTGCGCGGCTTTTTCCTCGAGGGTCATGCGGGACAGGAGATCCTTGACGCGTCTGGCGGGCGGCAGCGCGGCGTTGCGATAAGCGGGGGTCTTCTTCGGGGGGACTTCAGATTGGGGTGCGGGAGATGGCTTCTTCATATGCCTGCCTGACCGCATTGCAGGGATTTCGTTGTGGAATCAAACTATACCCGGATTGCGGGGAGGAAAGCAAGGAGGAGTCAAGAGGCAGGAGGCAGGAGTCAAGAGAAGGGCGAAGCCCTTGGTTAGAAATAGACGCCGAAATCTTTTTGCAGGATGAGGGCGACGGTGCCGCGAAGGCGCGCCATGCCGCCTTCGCCGGTGGCATCGAGACGGGGGATGACGCCGCCGGGCAGAACCTGGTCGCGGACTTCGGCTTCGATCACCGGCCCGAAGCGGTTCCAGGAGCGGGTGAGATCACCGACTACGACAATGCGCTCGGGGGCCAGGCCGGCGACGATCATGCGCATGCCGCGGCCGAGGTAATGGGCCATGGTCTCGAGAGCCTTGACGGCGCGGACGTCGCCGTGGTCGGCGCGGCTGAGAAGATCGGGAAAAGTCATGCCTTCGTCGGCGGAGCCGGATTCGAGGTAATAGCGGAGGGCGGCTCGATTGGAGGCGTAGACCTCCCAACAACCGCGGCCGCCGCAGCCGCAAACGGGGCCCTTAGGATCGAGGGGCACGTGGCCGAATTCGCCGGCCATGCCGTTGGCGCCGCGCACCAACTGGCCATTCAAGAGGATTCCGGTGCCGATGCCCTCCGAGACGGTTACGACGACGAGGTTGCGGCAGGCATCCGAATGTTCGAACCAAACGGTGGCGAGCACGCAGGCGTTAGCGGCGTTTTCGAGTTCCACCTCGACGCCGGTGGCCTTCATGATGGGAGTGCGCAGATCGAAATCGCGCCACTTGAGATTGGGAGCGAAGACCAGACGGTCGGAACCCTGGTTGAAGCGGCCCGGGAGGCTGATGCCGATGCCTTCGAGCTTCTTGCCGCGGCAGGAATTTCTGACGCGCTGAATGCATTGCAGGAGTTCATCGATGGCGGTCTTGGGATCGGAAGGGGTGGTGATGACTTCGCGGGAGGTGAACTTGCCGTTGGCATCGGCGAGGGCAACGGTGGTTTGCTCGGGGCGGATGTCGATGCCCACGATGACACGATCGTCATTGAGACGGAGGAAGGTGGGCCGGCGGCCGCGGGGCAGGCGGCCGGTGGGGCCTTCGATGACCCAGGACTCGTTGATCAATTGTTCGACGATCAAAGAAATGGTGCTGCGCTGCAAGCCGCAGAGGCGGGCGAGGTCGGCGCGCGAGATGGGCTGGCGGGTGCGAATGAGATTGAGGACGATGCGGCGGTTGATATCGCGCACCACTTCGCTGGACGCGCCCTGAATGCGCTTGGGGTCGATCACTCGCATCTTGCGATCCGCTGCCGGCGTAGGAACACCTCCTTTTGCGATGCTATCAAAGGACTGCGTCGAGATGGGGAATTTTTCCGATGGGCTGGCCGCCGCCGACGCTGATGCGCAGCTTGTCTTTGGGCAACTCGGCCGCAGGGAGGGAGAAATCGACCTCGCCGGATTCACCGGGAGGCAAATGGATGCGCTGGAATCCGCGGAGCTGGCGCACGGCGTCGTCCGGCCCGCCGGCGCCGCCGACGTAAAGCTGGACCACTTCGTCGCCTTCGCGGTTGGATGAGTTCCTGACGTGGACGGAAATCTGCGCGCCGCGGGGCGTGCGCTGGGCGTGCAGGGCGGAATAATCGAACCTCGCGTAGGTGAGGCCGAAGCCGAAAGAGTAAAGCGGGTCGCCCTGGAAGTAACGATAGGTGCGGCCTTTCATGGAATAGTCCTCGAAGGGAGGCAACTGTTCGGCGCTGCGGTAGAAAGTGACGGGCAGGCGGCCGGCGGGGTTGTTGGCGCCGGCCAGGGTCTGGGCGATGGCGGTGCCGGCTTCTTCGCCTCCGTACCAGAGTTCCAGGACGGCGGCGGCGTGTTCGGCGACGAAATTGACGGCGAGCGCGCTGCCGCTGGTGAGCACGACGACGACCGGCTTGCCGACGGCGATGGCGGCCTCGACGAGGCGCTCCTGCGGATCGGGCAATTTGAGATCGGTGCGGTCACCGCCCGCGAAGCCGGGAACGTCGATCCGCATCTCCTCGCCTTCGAGATTGGGATTGAGGCCGACGAAGGCCACGGCGACGTCGGCATTCCTGACGGCTGCGACGGCCTCAGCCAGGAGCGGCTCGGCGGGAGGAAGCCAGAGGAGTTGCGCGCCGGCGGCGGCGGGATCCCGCGGTATGTATTCGACGCGAAGGCGGTAGGCGTGATCGGCTTCCAGTTGGGCGTGGGCGGGAGTGACGGAACCGCGGGGCTGCGTACCGGCGCCGCGGCCGGCGGGGGTTGCAGGGGCGGGTTCGGGCGACAATTCTTTGTCGTCGAGGAAAATGCGTAAAGCGGCGCCGAATCCGCCTCTGGCGGCAAGGGCGTAATCGCCGGCGACGGGAGGGTGGAGGGTTCCGGTCCAGCGCACCGCGGCGGCTGGTTGCGGGAACGCGGCAGCCAACTCCGGATCGACGATTCCGGCTTGTTGAAAGACGCGGGGTTCCACGCGCGCAAGTTTCGGCTGGCCGGTGAAAGCGGGGTTGTCGAAGTATTCAGCGAGGAGGCCGCGGCCGGCGCCGGACGGAGTCAGGAGCGCGTTCGAGGGCACGAGGGCCTGCGATTGCGGAGCGTAGGCGGCGCCGAGGGCGAAGAGGACGTCGGCTTTCTTGAACTGCTGCTCGATGCCTTCCAGCGGCGTCACCTGTTTTTGAGAGAAGCCGTTGTAGTTGCCGAGGAGCGCGACCGGGTCGTCGGCGGAGGGGCCGATGACCGCGATCTTACGGATGCTGGTTTTGAGCGGCAGGATGGCGCCTTCGTTTTTCAGCAGCACGATGGATTCGCGGGCGGCATCCAGAGCGAGTTTGCGGTGAGCCTCGGAATCGTTTTCGGAGTAGGGGATGTTGGAAAACGGCACGCGGTCGGGAGGATCGAACATGCCGAGCTTGAAGCGCGCCACAAACAGGCGTTCCACGGAGCGGTCGATGTCGGCTTCGGTGATGAGGCCGGCCTGGACGGCATCCACGAGCGAACGGTATTCGTCGCCGCAAGTGAGATCGGTGCCGGCCTTGACGGCCAGAGCGGAAGCCTCGGCGGCGGTGGGCTTGTAGTAGTGGGCGGCCTGGTTGTAGATGTCGCGGATGGCGCCGCAATCGCTGACGACGTATCCCTTGAAGCCCCAGGCCTGGCGGAGAGTCTTCTGCAGCAGATCGGTGGAGGCGCAGGCGGGGACGCCGTCGACGCTATTGTAGGCGCACATGATGGAATCGACGCGGCCCTCCACCACGGCGGCGCGGAAAGCGGGCAGGTAGGTTTCATTGAGATCGCGCTCGCTGGGCTGGACATCGAACTTGTGGCGCAAAGGTTCGGGCCCGCTGTGGACGGCGTAATGCTTGGCGGTGGCGATGGTCTTGAAGTAATTCGGATCGTCGCCTTGCAGACCTTTGATGAAGGCGACGGCCAACTGGCCGGTGAGGAAGGGGTCTTCGCCGTAGGTTTCCTGGCCGCGGCCCCAGCGGGGATCGCGAAAGATATTGATGTTGGGGGACCAGAAGGTGAGCCCGAGGTATTGTTTGTAGGTGTTGGTGCGAATGGCCTGGTTGTACTTGGCGCGGGCTTCGGTGGAGATGGTGTCGGCGATGCGGCGCAGAAGCTCGGTATCCCACATGGCCGCGAGCCCGATGGCCTGCGGGAAAACCGTGGCCTGGCCGCCACGGGCCACGCCGTGGAGCGCTTCGTTCCACCAGTCGTAAGCCGGTATTCCCAGCCGCTCGATGGCCGGGGCGGAGTTTTGCATCTGCAAAACTTTCTCTTCCAGGGTCATCTGCGCGACCAGGCCGGCGGCGCGCTTTTCGGCGGGGAGATCCGGGTTGCGCCAGGCGACGTTCCCGGCCTGTCCAAATAAGACGGCGGCTAAAGCCAGGAATGGAACGCCGCCCGTCCGTGAAGCTCGCTTGTACATCGCAACTACTCCCTTTCGTTCCGTTCCCCTGCTATGCCGGTAGTGCCGCGGCCCGTTGCGGACTCCGGCCAACTCCGAACGGAGGAGCGAAAAACTAATCGTACAGCCTGGACGGTCGCGCTGGAGCGATTTCCCGCGCGGGCCTTTAGTTTACGCACCAGACTATAGACGCAATCGCGCCGGAAATCAAGCTGTGGCGGCGGAAAGGACGAAAAAAGGGCAGGGCGGGGCTTGCCGCGTGGTTTGGGACGAACAGCCGCGAAAATCCGATGCGGGGTTGGCTTGACTTTTGCGCTGCAAGGTGTATATATAGTTTGAAGCTACAACGAAGTGGTTTTTGGTTGGGAAGAGGCTAGTTGGAAAGGGTCAACGAATGACGACACGAACTCCGTTTATCGTTCGCTGCGTGGTTGTACTTCTCGCAGTCATATGGGCTGGCAGTGTCTGCCACGCTCAAGTTCTTTACGGATCGCTCACGGGGAACGTGACCGATCCGGCCGGGGCCGCCGTGCCCGGCGTCCATGTGGAAGCGGTTAGCCAGGGGACCAACGTCAAGGCTGAAACCGATACCGACGTACATGGCATCTACCGTTTCACCAACCTGCAAGAAGGCGTGTACAAAGTCACGGTCACGGCCAAATCGTTCCAGACTTTCGTGGAGACCAACATTCAGGTGCAGGTGAGCGCCGTCCGGCGCGTGGACGTGCAACTCCAGGTCGCGACCCTTAACCAGTCGGTAGAGGTCTCGGCGGCTCAGGTGGTGCTGCAAACCGATAAGGCCGATATCCATGCGGAGATTTCGGCGACGGAAGTGGAGCAGTTGCCCTACAACGGCACGGAAGGCCGAAACTTCCAGGCGCTGGCGCTGATGCAGCCGGGCGCCAACACCACGGCGGGCACGGGCGAAGCCAATTCGACGGCCGGCAACCCGCAGCGCGCCATCACGGTATCGCAGAACGGCGTTTCGTCGCAAGCCAACAACACCCGCCTCGATGGCGCGATCGATGCCTATCCGTGGCTGCCGGTCAACATTTCATACGTGCCGTCGCCGGAAGCCATCGAAACGGTCAGCATCAGCGCCAACGCGTTCGACGCCGAGCAGGGCTCGGCGGGCGGCGCGGCGATCAACGTCATCATCAAATCGGGAACCAACAATCTGCACGGAGTTGCGTTTGAACGCAATACCAACAACGATCTTGAAGCGGTCAACAATTATTTCAGCCACCCCGGCCGCCTGGCGAAGAACATCCAAAACCAGTACGGATTCGCGATTGGCGGTCCGGTGTGGATTCCCAAGATCATTCATGGCAAGAACAAGCTGTTCTGGTTTATGGATTTTGAAGGCACCAAGCAGGTCCAGTACGGGTCCGATGTGAACCTGACCCTTCCCACCGCGGCCATGCGCACGGGCAATTTCAGCGCCGCCCCCACTGTCATCTACGATCCGCTGACGGGCAATCCGGATGGCACCGGCCGGACACCGTTTCCCGGTAATACGATTCCCTCCAACCGGATTAGCTCGGCTGCCGCCACGCTTACGGCTCTGCTGCCGGCGCTGACCAGGCCGAATTCATACTTAACCAATTACGATGCCTACGGTACCACGTCGTACAACGTGAATCGCTGGGATTGGAAGGGCAACTACAATCCCAATGAAAAGGCGATGATCTGGGGCCGGTACAGCATGTCTCCCATGGCTATCGTAACCCCGCTGGTTCTGGGCCCGGCGGGCGGCGACGGCTTTAACGGCGGCAATCCTGGTGTTGCTGGCGGCCGGACGACGGTGGCGGCAGCGGGCCTCACGTATGCCATCACCCCCACCCTACTGGTGGACGGCAACGCAGGCTACACGCGGCTGCACATCGGCGCCAACGGCGACCCGCAGGATGGCTATTACGGAACGGATGTGCTGAAGATTCCGGGCACCAACGGCGTCGGCCCGAACTACGAAGGCATACCGGGCTTCCAGGTGACCGGCATGGCCAACATTGGGAACACCAATACGGGCAGCCCCTTCGAGTTCCGCGACAACCAGTACACCAGCGTCATCAACGTGACCAAAATCAAGGGCGCGCACAACATTCGCGTCGGCTTCGAATACGATAAGTACGCGCTGAATCACTTCCAGCCGCAGGGCGGGACCTTTCAGACGGCCCGCGGCACTTTCGGCTTTGATGGCACGTTGGCGTCCCTGAAAGGCGGGCCCGCGATTAACGCCGGCAGCCCGTCCAACTCGTGGGCGCAGTTTCTCCTTGGTTTTCCGTCCCAGACCGGCAAAGCCACGCAATTCGAAGATCCCAACGCGCTGCGCTTTGCCGACTGGGAAATGTACGCTCGCGATCAGTGGCAGGTCTCGAAGAATCTCACCATCGATTACGGCTTGCGCTGGGAATACTACCCGATCTACTCGCACGACAGTTTCGGCGCGGTTCGCTACGATCTTGCGACGGACAGCATTTTAATCGGTGGCGAAGGCGGCGTGCCGTGGAACACCGGTGCAACGGCCAGTAAGAAGGGCTTCGCTCCGCGCCTAGGCATGGCCTACCGCCTCGACGAGAAGACCGTGATTCGCGCCGGTTACGGCATCAGCGTCGATCCCGACAACATGCGCAACCAGCGGAACCAGTACCCGAACGCTTCTGTCACGTCCTACACTCCGCCCGCTTCCTACCAATTCATCAGCTACGCCGGCGTTGCGAATTCAGACGGGGCCACGCAGGTGTCACTCTCGGACGGCATTCCTTTGCCCAGCTTCCCGACGGTCTCAACGGGCACTCTCAAGCCGTCGTCAACGGCGTCGTTGACTACGTATCTGCCGAGTATCAGCACGACGAGTTTACCGGCCTACGTCAACCGGGGATATTACGAGAGCTGGAATGTCACCGTTCAGCGCGACCTCTCCTCGACCCTGACGGGGCAGGTCGCGTATGTGGGCACACACGGCGTCCATATCGACATGAACGTCAATGTCAACGGAGGTGCTCCGAACACGGGCAATGCCGGGCGCCAGCTTTATCCGTACCTTACGAGCGACTTGAATTTTGTTGAGCCGTTCGGCGATATGACATACAACGGCCTGCAGACTAGTTTGCGGAAGCGCATCGGCAGTTCGATCATCGGCGTCAGCTACACGTTCTCCAGGTCCATCGATAACATCAACGGCGACAACGACGACGGCTCTTTGTGGCGCGCGTACCCGGTGTCTTTCGCGCTGGACAAGCAACTGTCCGGCATCAACCGCCAGCAGACATTCGCCACTTACTGGGTTTACAACTTGCCCTTCGGCAAGGGACACACCATGTTCACCTCCGGACCGGCGGCCTTGATCCTGGGCGGCTGGCAGATCTCCGGCATTCTCACCCGGTTCAGCGGCCTGCCATTTACCGTGGGAACGAGTTCCAGCATCAACGCCGGCGGTCAGGGCACCAGCGCCACCCAGATCAATCCGGTGGTGAAGATTCTGGGCGGCCATGATGCCGTTGATCCCTATTTCGACGGCTCGGCCTTTGCCAATCCGCCGACCGGCGTCCTGGGCACCACAGGCAGGGACCTGCTGATCGGGCCCGGATACTTCCAGTTGAACGCGAGCGTCCGGCGCACCTTCGCTTTCAAGCAGGAGAAGATCAAGTTCGAGTTGGTCGGCGAGGCATACAACCTGACGAATACGGTGGTGTTTTCCAACCCCAACACGACCTGCTGCTGGGTGACGAACGCGACCACCGGCGCCATCAATTACAACAACTTCCTCGACACGAGGGAGCATCCGGCTGAATCAATCGGCTAGGCCGGATGCTCCCTTGCCTCGGGCGACGCGCGGACACTTCATCGAACGGAGTTCCCGGCTCAGACCAGCAAAGAGGTGAATCGAACATGCTGCTCCGAGGGTGGGTAGGCGCGGCTCTGCTCTGGCTTCTGGCTGCACTCCCGGTTGCCTCCCAATCGAAACTCATCTCCAGCACGCCACACCTGGAAAGGCGTGGCGACACAACACAGTTGATTGTGGATGGCAGACCTTTTCTAGCGTTGGCCGGGGAGTTGCATAACAACTCTGCGACCAGTCTGGAATACATGAAACCCGTGTGGCCGCGCCTCGCGGCGATGCATCTGAACACCGTCCTCGTGCCCGTCTCCTGGGCACTGCTTGAGCCATCGGAGGGGAAGTTCGACTACTCGCTAGTGGACGGTCTCATTCGAGACGCACGGGCTCAA
>JBEKYE010000059.1:0-16670 GCA_049511275.1 Bryobacteraceae bacterium | reverse complement strand
ATCCACTCGGAAAACTACCGGTTCCTTCAACAGCATGTCTATTCCCAAGCGGGCATCGTGCTCGAAGAGGACAAGCATTACCTGTTCGAAAGCCGCCTCACGCCCATCGTCAGGCAACTCGGGCAGGATCGCACCCAGCGCGGTCGGCCCTCCGGTGGAGACTCCGATCACCACCACTTTGGCCCGCACCCTGGTAGTCTGCCAGGCCGGCGTGCCCCGCCAGGCCGGCTGGACCGCCGGCAGGAGCGACGGTTCCGGGCGGGCCGCGGCGTGGCTTTGCGCGGCCATGTGGAAGAACTGTTTGATCTTGGGGACCAGCTCTTCCCGCAGGCGCGTCATGGAGCGATCGAGCGACCCTTCGTTGGAGGCTTTGGCCACGTAGTCGTCGGCCCCGAGGGTCAAAGCTTCCAGAGTCACCGCCGCGCCGCGCGCGGTGAGCGTGCTGAACATGATGACGCGCAGTTGGGGATACTCGCGCCGGACGCGCCGCAGCGTTTCCAGACCGTCCATTTCCGGCATCTCGATATCCAACGTGAGGACGTCGGGGTTGAATTGGGGGATGCGTTGCAGTGCGATCGCGCCGTTCGATGCCGCCCCTACGACTTCCAGCTCGGGATTCTGCTCAAGGGCATGAGTGACGAGGCGCCGGATGACCACGGAGTCGTCCACCACCAGCACGCGAATCCGCTCTCCAGGTTGGAGCAATCGCTTGTTCAGCGGAGCCATGCCAGGTTTTTCCTCAAGAATGGATCCCCACAAGCTGGAGCTTCTCCACGAGGATCTCTTTTGTGAATGGCTTCATGACGTACTCGTTGGCGCCCGCCTCCAGGGCCACCGCCATTTGGTCCAGCTCGGTCTCGGTGGTGACCATGACCACCACCAGTCGGGAAAGTTCCGGATTCTGGCGCAACCGCTTGAGCAGCTCCAGCCCATTGATCTCTGGCATGTTCCAGTCCGCCAGAACCAGCGTCACCGCGGTTTTCTCGGCTTCGATCACCTCCAGGGCTTCTCGTCCATTGGCCGCCTCGCGGACCTCATACCCGAGTTCCTTCAAGGTCCTGACGAGGATCATCCGAACGGCCCTGGAATCGTCCACAACTAGCGCTTTGGCCATCATTTCACCTGTATTGGTTGAGTGAGGGGAGGGACGCGGCCTGGCGGACGAATACCAGCCGCCGGGCCGCGTCCCTAACCGTTCATCCGGTCAAAACGTGAACTTCGAGGTGACCGTCTGGAGCCGGGCCGCCATCTGGCTCAGCTCTTGCGAGGCCTTTTGTGTGTCGTTGGCGCCTTGTGTGGTGTTCTTCGCCGCCACGGCCACGCCGCCGATGTTTTTGGCGATGTCACCGACTCCCTTGGCGGCTTCGGTCACGCTGCGGCCGATCTCGTTGGTGGTCACCGTCTGTTCTTCCACCGCCGAGGCGATGCTGTTGGAGATGTCGTTGATCTGGTTGATAATGGTTCCGATCTCCTCGATCGCCTGGACGGAGCCCTTGGTATCGCCCTGGATGGCTTCGATCTTCTGACCGATCTCCTCGGTGGCTTTGGCGGTCTGCTTGGCGAGTTCCTTGACTTCGTTGGCTACCACCGCGAAGCCCTTACCCGCTTCGCCGGCGCGCGCGGCCTCAATGGTGGCATTGAGGGCCAGCAGGTTGGTCTGCTGCGCGATCGAAGTAATCACCTTGATCACGTTGCCGATCTCCTGGCTGGACTCGCCCAACTTCCTCACGGTCTCGTTCGTGGAATGCGCCACGCTGACGGCATTCTTGGCCACCCGGGCCGATTCATTGGCGTTCTTGGCGATCTCGCGGATGGATGCTTGCATTTGCTCGGAGGCTGAAGCAACCGAGGCGACGTTCTTCGAGACCTGCTCGCTGGCCGCGGACACTACGTTGGCCTGCGTGGCGGTCTCCTCGGCGTTGCCCGCCATCTGCTGGCTGACTGCCGTCAGTTCTTCGGAGGAAGAGGCCAGTGTCGCCGCGTTTTGCGCCGTGACCTTAAGCGGCTCGACGATCGCCTCGAGGGTCTGGTTCACGCCCTCGACGATGGTGCGGTAAGCACCCTGGTGCTTGCTGGTGTCGGCGCGCGTGCCCACCCGGCCGTCGGCGGCCGCTTTGGCGAGCAGAGCGGCGTCTGCCACCAGCGCGTTGATGCTAGTCTTCAACAGCATCAGCCACTCGTGAATCTGGTCCTTATCGGAAGCCTTGGCCATGGACGCGGTCATGTCGCCGTTGGCGATCTTGGTTACATAAGCAATCAGATCGCTCAGCCAGTCATGCACACCATTGATGGCCTGTTTCATCTTCTCGTGGTCGCCCTTACAGGCAATCTCGACTTTCTCCCGCAGGTTGCCGCCACGGACCAGGCCCAGAATGCGGTTGCCTTCGCCGATGGGCATCAGGATGGCGTCCAGCATCTCGTTGACGCCTTTCACGATGCCCGCATAGGCGCCCTGGAACTGGTCGGGTTTACCACGTTCCGAGAGTAGCCCTTCCCGCGATGCCTCCGCCAGCCGCCCCAACTCCTTCTGCAACCCTTGCAGAATTACGGCCACGTTGTTGACCGCCTGCTTCATCTTCTCGTGGTCACCCTTGTAGGTCTGCGCGATTAGTTCGTCGATTTTGCCCGCGCTGACCTGGGCCAGAATGCGGTTGCCTTCGCCGATGGGCAGCAGGATGGCATCTAACATTTCGTTGACGCCCTCGACGATCTTGCGGTAGTCGCCCTGGTGCTTGGTGGCGTCGCCGCGGGTGGCCAGTTTGCCTTCCGCCGACGCCTTGATCAGCACGCCGGTTTCGGCAACCAGCGCCTTGATGTTGTCGATGCAGTTGTTCAGGTTGTTCTTGACCTCGTTGAAATCGCCGGCGTAGGTGTCGGTGATCTTGGGCGGGATATCGCCCTTGGAGATGCGGTCCATGTATTCGGCCGACATGTTCAACGGCTTGATGACGTTGTCCAGCGTCAGGTTGAAGCCCTCGATCACTTTGCGGAAGTCGCCCTGGTGCTTGGCCGCATCGGCCCGCGCCGCCAGCTTGCCTTCCAACATGGACTGCGTCAGTGCCACGCCGTCGCCTACCAAGCGGCTGATGGCGTCGATGCAGACGTTGAGGTTGTTCTTGACCTCGTTGAAATCGCCGGCGTAGGTGTCGGTGATCTTGGGCGGGATATCGCCCTTGGAGATGCGGTCCATGTACTCGGCCGACATGTTCAACGGCTTGATGACCGCGTCCATGGTCTTGTTGAACCCTTCGATGATCTTGCGGAAGTCACCCGGGTGCTTCTCGGCGTCGGCGCGCGTGGCCAGTTTGCCTTCCACCGCCGCCTTCACCAGCGCGCTGACGTCCTTCGCCATGTCTTGCAGCGTGGTGGCGACATTGTTGACCGCCTGCTTCATCTTCTCGTGGTCGCCCTTGTAGGTTTGCGCGATCAGCTCGTGGATCTTGCCGTTGGAAATCTGGGCCAGAACCCGGTTGCCTTCCCCGATGGGCAGCAGAATGGCATCCAGCATTTCATTGACGCCTTTCACGACGCCCGCGTAGGCGCCCTGAAACTGGTCGGGTTTGCCGCGTTCCGAGAGTTGCCCGTCGCGCGATGCCTCCGTCAGGCGCCCCAGCTCCTTCTGCAAGCCTTGCAGCACCAGGGCGACGTTATTCACCGCCTGCTTCATCTTTTCGTGGTCGCCACTGTAGGTCTCGGTGATCAATTCGTCGATCTTGCCCGTGCTGATCTGCGCCAGGACACGATTGCCCTCCCCAATGGGCAGTAGGATCGCATCGAGCATCGAGTTCACGCCCTCGACCAGTTGGCGGTCGTTTCCTTCGAACTGCTCTGCCCTCCCGCGCTCGCCGAGGCGGCCCGCGCGCGAGGCCTCCACCAACCGGAGTATTTCCTCTTGCAGCAGGTCCTTCTTTTGCGTCTCCTGCGCATCATGTACTGGACGGTCCAAAACGGCGGCGCCGATGGACTGGTTTTGGTCGGGACGAACGCGCCGGCCGTCGTTTGCTTGTCTTGCCATTGTCTTTGCTCCTTTGTATTCCTTGCGTTATTTACGATGCGTCACCGACGCTGATTCCTGATCCGTTATTGCCTTCCGATGGCCGCCAGGCTTCCGGCGGCCATGCTATGCGATTCACGCAACCTCTGGTTGCAGCGCTCCGTCAGCGGAGCGCCGTGCCCGAAGTAGATCCGCCGGACATCGCGGGCGCACAGCTTCTCCAGCGCCGCGAGAAATCCGGTTTCGTAAGTGCCTGTCGGCGAGGTGATTAGCAAGGGAGAGTCGCCGGCGAAGAGTACACCCTCTGCCTGGTTGTAAAGGCAGATCGAGTCGCTGCTGTGACCGGGCGTATGGATCACCTCGAAGTAGCCGTCGCCCATTTTGATGGTGTCCCCATCGCGCAGCAGACCATCGACGCCATCGACGTTCGGTGAAAACGCGAACACTTTGGGGTGGAACGCCTCGCGCACCCGCGGCAGCAGCGCGCAGTGATCGGAATGGCCGTGCGTCAGGACCACCTGTTCCACGGGCCATTTGCCGACCCCGGTGGGGGCCCGCTCGACGCTTGCCAGGATGGCCGGGTCCTGGCCCACATCCACCAGCGTATTGACGTCCTCCATCCGGCTGGCATCGCCCAGCACCAGGTAAACCTCGGAGGTATAGACCTGGCCGCCCTTTTCCAACATTACGATCCGCATGAGCCGCCCTCCACTTTGCGGAACAACTGCGTGTCGGGAATCACCCGCTGGAACAATGGAGCGAGTTCCCGGGGCATCTCCTGCGTATGCTCGGTGGCGAAGAAGCCGCCAGCCGCGAGCGCCCGGTGGAACATTCTGAGCACTTCGATTCTCTCCGGAGGCTGGAAGTGGAGCAGCACGTTCTTGCACAAGACCAGCGAGTACCCGTAGCCGATTTCGTGGAACGACAGAAGATCGTGCCGCTGATAGGCGATCCGCTGCCGGATGCCGTCGATCACGCGAAAGTGCCCAGGTTTGCCGTCGGGCTCGAAGTACTTCTCGAGGATCCCCTCGGGCAACCGCAACAACTCGTCTTTCGGATATAGGCCCGCCTCAATCATGCGGGCGAACTGGCCGGTGTCTTCCACATCGGTTGCATCAATGCGGAGGTTCTGGAACGCGAAGGGGCTCATCCGCTCGGCAAGCATGATGGAAAGCGTGTAAGGCTCTTGCCCCATGGCCACGCCGGCATCCCAGATGCGGGGATGGCTCCGGCCCGACAGGCCGGGGATGACGTGTTCCGCCACTCGCTCAAGCACCTGCTGGTCCCGGAAGAAGAAAGTGAAGGCCAACTTCAGAACCTCCCCGCACGCCGGCGTGACGCCGGTTGTCCGATGGCTTTCCCGGGCAGTCGAGAGCGCTTCCCAGGCAGTAGCATTCTGTCTCTCTTAAGAGTTGATGGTGAGGGCAAGAGCGCGACCAGCGGGGCGCGCGCGGACGAGGGCGTCCGCCCCACAGGGGTGGACACTAGGCGGCCCTCCCGACAGCCAGATCCACGGTTCGCTCGGCATCGAGGACCAGCAGTAACCGGTCCTTCAGCTTGTAAACGCCGCGGATGAGCTCGCGCGCCGCGGGATCGAGGTTCTCGGGCGGCCGTTCGTAGGTGGCGGCATCCACATCCAGCACGTCTCCGATCTCGTCGACCAGCAAACTGACGGCGCCATCCTCGGTGCGGACCACCATGTTCATGGGCGTCTGGTTGCCGGCGCGGGGCGGCAGGCGAAGCCGCCGCCGCATATCGATGGCGGTGACGATCTGGCCGCGCAAGTTGATCAGCCCCTCGATGACTTCCGGGGCTTGAGGCACGCGGGTCATGTGCTGGAAGCGCAGCACTTCCTGGACGCGGAGAACATCCACGCCAAAGAACAGGTCCGCCACGAAGAACGTGGAAAACTGTCCGCTGGTCTGCGCCAGTTCGGATTTCAGGGTCGCGGTATCGGCCGACATGGTTATCTCTCCTCTCCCGCGGTCACCGGCGCCGTCTCGGCGGAAGCCAGCGCCGAGGCCAGCCGGGCCACCGATTCGAGCATGGCCTCCCGGTCGAACTTGGGCTGGCAGTCCTGGAAACCCGCCGCCTGGCCGGCTCCTGCCTGAACCTGCAGGGCCGAATCAGCCAGCGCCAGGACCGGGATCGCCTGCCACTCCGGCCGCCGGCGCATGGCGGCGAGCAGCGCGGCACTGCCGTTGGGCGGAAGATCCAGCGCCGTTACGACGAGATCCACCGGTTGCTGCTCCAGCCCGCGAATCACCTCGTCCAGATTCGCGGCCTCCAAGACGCGGTAGCCAGCCATGTCCAGGCCGCTCCGGATCAGACCCCGCGAGAACGCCGAGGACTCGGCGACGAGAATCCTCTTGCCGCTTGCAGACCCGCCCGTGCCCTGGAACCAATCCGCCGCGGCGGCATGAATGACCTGGTTGAGATCGAGGAAATCCGCAACCTGTTTGCCCACTACCGCCGAGCCGAGAAGACCCTGACGGCTGGTCTTCTGGCGCACCGTGACGGCGTCTTCCGCGACGTCCAGGATCTGGTCGACCACCACGCCCAGGCTGCGCTCGCCATCGTTGAACACGATCACCTGCACCGGATCGGCGGTCTGATCCTGGCCGGGCGCGCCGGATTCGAGTACGGCCCGGAGAGAAACCAGGGGGAGGATGCGGTTCCGATATTGCACCACCTGGCCGCCGCCCGCATGCTCGATCGACGACTGCGGGAACTCCTCGAGCCGGGCGACCAGAGAAAGCGGAACAGCCAGCCGCTCGAAGGAACCGGCCCGGAACAGGAGCAACCGCTGTTGCTCGATCCCCGATTGGGTCTTCTGTTCCGCCGCTGCGCGCGCCTGATCGCGGGATTCGGCCAACACCCCGGAGCGCTGGCCGATACCGAGCACGTCGAGGATGAGGGCTACGCGGCCGTCGCCCATGATGGTCGCGCCGGCGTACACGGTGAGCCCTTTCAACTGCTTACCCAGAGGTTTGACCACGATTTCCTGGGTATCGTTGATGCCGTCCACCACCAGGCCAAACTGCCGGTCTTCGGCTTGCAGGACCACCATGCTGACAGCCTCGGCCCGCTCGGCCGATTTCAGCCCGAGCACTTGATTCAAGTGGGTGATGGGCAGAAGACTCCCGCGCCGGCGGTACACCGGTGTGCCCTGCACATATTCGATGTGCTTTTCCGACGAATCTCCCTCCAGACGGATCAATTCGAGCAGGCTGACCTGGGGAATCACGAATCGTTCGCCACCGCTGGTGATCACCAGGCCGGGAATGATAGCCAGCGTGAGTGGAATTTTGATCTTGACCGTGGCGCCTTCGCCGGGCCGGCTGAACACATCGACGACGCCGCCGATCTTCTCGATGTGAGACTTCACCACATCCATGCCGACCCCCCGTCCCGAAACGTTGGTAACGGTTTCCGCCATGGAGAAGCCGGGCAGGAAAATCAGGTTCAAGGCCTCCCGATCGCTCAGCCTCTCGGCTTGTTCGGGCCGTAGAAGCCCTTTGTCGAGGGCCTTCTGCTTGACACGGGCGATGTCAATCCCCGCCCCGTCGTCGCTGATTTCGATGTTGACTTGCCCGCCTTCATGATAGGCGCGAAGGGTCAGTCTTCCTTGTGGCGGCTTGCCGATTCGCAGCCGGACCTCCGGCGGCTCGATGCCGTGGTCGCACGAGTTCCGGACCAGGTGAACCAGCGGGTCCTTGATGGCCTCGATGATGGTCCTGTCGAGCTCCGTCTCGGCGCCGTCCATCTCCAGCCGGATCTGCTTGCCGAGGGTCACCGCCATGTCGCGCACCACGCGCGGCAGCTTGTTCCAGACCATCCCGATGGGCTGCATGCGCGTCTTCATGACGCCTTCCTGCAGCTCGGTGGTAATCAGGTTGAGCCGCTGTGAGGTGGCGTTGAGAGCGGCATCCTCGCGCTCGGTGTTGAACTGGAGGATCTGATTGCGGGTCAGTACCAGTTCCCCCACCAGGTCCATGAGTTTGTCCAGCAAGCCGACTCCCACCCGGATGTTCGCATCCGCCACGGCGGAAGGCTTCGCGGGATCCTCGGCTGGCTTCTTGCTCTCGGCAAGCTCGGGGGAGCCGCTGTCGTCGGAAGGTTCCGGCACGGGGCCGGGCAAACCGCCCGCAGCGGGCTGGCCGGAACCGCACTCGCCCTTAGGGCCGGTTGTCAACCGCACCGCGACGCGCAGACGTTCGGTCAAGTCCTCAAAGCGGTCCGGACCTTCCTCCCCGCTGGCTTCGATGGAGGCCAACACCTTTCGAGTCGCGTCGACTGTCTCCAGAATCAGGGACACCAGGGACGGAGTGAGCTCCCGCTGACCATCGCGCAACTGGCTCAGGAAGCTCTCGGCCTGATGGGTGATGCCTTCCAGGGTCGAAAACGCGAGGAAGCCGCACGTGCCCTTGATGGTGTGAATGGTGCGGAAGATGCTGGCCAGCAGCGCCGCGTCCTTCGGGTGCTTCTCGAGTTCGACTAGCTCCTGATCCAGGCGCGAGAGGTTTTCATGACTCTCGACGAGGAATTCACGAATCACGTCCTGATCTTGCATGCGCTTGTCCTCCATGGGCCCCCAAAGACTTCGGTCCCTGGACGCTTGCCGCGTTGGGTCCGCACTTCCTGGCAACCTGTGTTCCCGTCTGTGGCGTGGTGCTTCGTCGCACAGAAAACACATCGGCCGGTGACGCGGGAATCTTTATACCGGGATTTCCTAAGCAAAGGCTTCGCCCTTGCCAGTCAGGAGTCGGAGGTCAGTAGCGCAAAAGCGGCGGAGTCTTTACGTGTCAGGACGAGAACGGCCGGCAAAGGATTAAAGACAATCGCCGTGGGCGCCGATATGACTCTTGGAGGTGCGGGAATGGGCTCCGTCTCTTCGACTAACCCTGGTTTAGAGAGTTTGCTCCAGACTCTTTCCAATCTCAATTCACCGGTGCTGTCGTCGCCAACGACGTTATCGGCTTTGCAGAAAGCTCCGGCCGCCGACATCGTCCAACTGAGCGTGGCGGCCACCGAGTTACAGGGTGTGGATGAGATGTTCGGAATCCCGGATGGCTCCAATGCCGGCACGAACAGTATTCTTACCAACCTGGAGGATCTGGCGACCGGATCAACCGGGACGGCAGCAGCGGCGACGGCTGCCAACGGCCAGTCTGCCGCATCTCCGGCGGAGCAACTCGACAATTACCAAACAGCCTTGCAGGCGGCAGAGACCCAAAGTCTGTTCGGTACCGGAACAACCAGCGCCCTTTCCAATTCCCTATTTGACTTGAGCGGTTAACGTGGGCGCCGATCGATTCACCCTGGTCCACAGCCGACTTCGAAAACAGGACGCATTGTCTATTTCAGCTTGCCCGCGGGGAAAGCGCGCGAAAGCTGTCACAGAAGTGCAGGATCTACTGGAACATGCAGGTTTTGCCGCCTAAGCCGGGCAGAAGATGAGCGGCTTCGGGAGGAGTGCCGGACGCGGCTTGTGCAGGTTGCCGCTTCAGGATGGCCCGTCTAAGAAACATCCCGCTGAGGTTTGGGCACCGGATTGCCTGGTTCTCAGGAGCAAGAGGTGGTTTACAAGCTCCGTCTCGCGGGTGGTGAGCGATGCCAGCGACCGGAGAAGAGCGCCCCTATCGAATACCCGAAGCCGTTATAGACGGACGTTTTGCAAAGAAAAGAGAAGAAAACAGATGAAACCGAGCACGCAGGATCAGATCGAAGGCAAACTTCACGAACTGAAAGGCAAAGCCACAGAGAAGGCAGGACAGGTCACGAACAATCCTAACCTGGCCGCTGAGGGCCAAGACGAGAAGCTCGCTGGCAAGGTCCAAAAGAAAGTCGGCCAGATTGAAAAGGTGTTCGAGAAGTAAGCGAACCAGTCACTGCGCAGTGCATTTTGTGGCAAAGGCGACACCTCCCGGCTGGTGAACGGCTCGCCTCGGCGCGGTCGTGATCCAGTCCTGGCGGCCCGGTCGACGTCCAGGACGCGGAATGGTTGACATCGCCGGATCATGACGCCTTGGGCTGGATCAACTCCTGAATCTGCTCGACAGCCTGGGCCAGGCTCGTGAGCAATCGATCTGGTTGGGTTCGTTCGAAGCGCGCCTTGGCCTTCTCCGTATCGCCACCGAACCCCCAGACTCCGATTACCAGCTTGACCTTGGGAAAGCGTTCTCGAATCAGTTTGCACATGGTCCGCGCGGGTGTAAAGGCATAAGGCGGCAATGCGCAGATGCAGATGACGTCGTCTGGTCTGACCTCAAGCAAAGCCAGCATCTCCGCCAGGGAAGCGTGGGCTATCGGAAGAGACAGAGCCGCGTGGCCCGCCTGCTCCAGGATCTGCGCCAGCATGGCGGCCGTGACCTCATCGGCCCGATCGTTGGCGGGAAGGCAGATGATCCTGGTGATGAGACGCTCCGCCTTGCCTGATTCCGCCGCGGCAGCTTCGGCTGGGGGTGAATCGTGCGCCGGTTGGTACTCGGAAAGCTCGGTAATCAGGTCGTTGATGCTGAGAAAGAGAAACTCCTCCCTGGTCGAGTCAATGCCCCCTTTGTGGCGATCCTGCTCGGCCAGGCTCAAAGCCGGTATAAGCACCGAATCGTATAACTCCACCAGGGGCTTTTCTTTCAAGAACTGGTCCACAATCGCGTGCGCCTCCGGCTGGTCCATCGCCAGTAAGCGCTGGTAGATCTGAGCTTCCGTCCCCAGAACCACTTCATCCCCCAGCAGGATATGAAGAAAAGCGAGTTGAGGAACGTAGCGGCCCATCACCACCAGGCAAACCGTGAGAGGCGTAGACAGGATGAGACCGGCGGGTCCCCACAGAATAGTCCAAAAGACAGCCGCCACCAGCAGCGCCAAGGAAGAGATTCCCGTATTCGTCCCGTAAAGCCACGGCTCGACGAAGTTGGCAATGATCAGTTCGAGCGAAGCAAACAGCAGGAACACCAGCAGCGGCGGCAGCCAACTGTTAAAAGCCGCCAACGAGAGTGCGATGGGCAGCGCGGCGGCAACCATCGTGCCGATATACGGCACGATGCGCAGGAGGCCGCCGATGACTCCCCACAACGCGGGATAGGGCACGCCGATGCAGTACAGACCGAGTCCGAACAGAGTTCCAAAGCCGGCGTTGACCAGGACCAGCATCAACAGGTATCGGCTGACACGGTGCGCCGCGTCGTCGAGCGCTTGCGTCATGATGTTGATCTGGCCGAGTCCGACCAGCCGGAAAAAACGCTGTCTCAAGTCGAATCTCTTGACCAGCATGAAGATGGTGAAGATCAGGACAAGTCCTGTCAGTGCCAGAGGCCGAAGAACGGGCTGGGCCAGATCACGAAGGTAGTCCCATTCATTGGCCGGCTGGGGCACGATCTCTACGGGTAGAGGAAGCTCGGGAGTACCCGGCGCAGTGCGCTGCTTCCGATTCGGCACCGGAGGACCTGGGACCGGAGCCGTTGCCCCCGGGCTGGAAAGCTCGCGCGCAATTTCCTTCAAGCTGTTGGCCGCAAGGCCCAACGGTCCCTTCGTGGGAATGCGCAGCGCTCCCATCTTGGCGTCAATGTTCTGTTCGTACCTGGGAAGCTCTTTGGCGACGTCAACGAGCTGAATTGCGATGATCCCGCCAACGCAGCCGGCCGCCGCTATCGTCACCAGGACGGTCACGGCGACGGACGGCACGCGGCCGATGCGTGATCTTTCGAGGAGCGCGACCACGGGACTCAAAACGAACGTCAGAATGAGAGCAAATGCCAGAGGGATCAGAATTTCGCGGGCAAAGTACAGCGCCGCGATGGTGCCAAACAGCATGACCATCGCCCAGTGATTGGAGCTTGGAGGCTGGCGGCGCGATGCGCTGGTGGCCACCGGTATTGAAGCACTGCGCGAATCAACCGCGTTGATCGCGGGACCCTTTTCGGGGGACTTGTGGTAGAACAGTCGGTTCCAGGAGAAAGCCATGTCAGAGACCCTTGGGGCGTTCCTGCCGCGAGAGGGTCCAAAACTCTTCGATTCGGCCCAACCCGATGACTGAGAGCCAGCCCGGCGGGGATACCGCACGCCAGTGACCACAAACCGGAGCCCCGGCCAAGCGCTCGGCAGGGGCCGACTGCCCCCGAAGCCAGTTCTGCTGCGGTCGGGGCAGGACGGACGATCCCGAAAAGCAGCCAACTCAGCTAACCGCGGAAGCCGGTAACACACTCAGGTGCACAATCTGCCCTTGTAGATGCAGATTCCGCAACTCATGTGAGCGCATCGGAGGGGAGTGCACTTGGCACACACCGTACTCGTCGTCTTCGACACCCACCCCGGCGCCCGCGCCGGTGTCCGGACAGCCCGGTCCCGGAAGAACGGTGAATGGGTTATGCTCGTGTGTTGGCATCGATCATGCTTCTTAATCAGTGAGTATGCAGAGGAAAACAGCTATTCTCGCCGTGTCTGCCTCATGTGTCGTGGTGGGTTTGGTGACTTGGATTGTGCTCCGAGGTCAAGCCGGCATTCAATACCGGACGGCGACTGTCGGACACGGCGACATCAACATCACCGTCTCGGCTACCGGCAACCCCAACGCCGTCGTAACCGTCCAGGTCGGCACGCAAGTATCGGGCGCTATCCTGTCCTTGTCCGCCGACTTCAATTCCAAGGTGACCAAGGGCCAGTTGATCGCGCGGATCGATCCGGCGGCTTTCCAGGCCAAGGTCGATCAGGCTCAGGCAAACCTCGACTCCGCGGGGTCTAACGTGGCCAATGCCGAGGCTGGCGTCCAGAAGGCCCAGGCGGGAATCCAAGCTGCCTACGCCGCCGTGGCAACCGCAAAGGCGAACGTAACCAAGGCGCAGGTGGCGGCTCAGGATGCCAAGACCAAGGCTGACCGCAGCGTGGCTATGAACAAAGTGGGTGTATTGTCGCAGGCAGACTTGGAGACCTCCCAGGCGACCTTCAATTCTGCCACCGCCGACCAGGCCGCCATCGCCGCAGACGAGCGCGCGGCAGAGGATAACGTGAAGGTGGCGCAGGCCGAACTGAAGGTGGCGAACACGCAACTGGCAGCCAACCAGGCACAGGTGAAGCAGTTCCAGGCGGCCCTGACGTCCACCCAGATCGACCTGCAGAACACCTACATCAAAGCACCGGTCGACGGGGTGGTAGTGGCGCGCAATGTGGACGTCGGACAGACTGTGGCGGCGAGCCTGGCGACCCCTACCCTGTTCGAAATCGCGCAGGACCTGACCAAGATGCAAGTGGACACGAACGTGTCGGAAGCGGATGTGGGCCGCGTGCGCGTCGGCCAGACCGTAACGTTCACCGTGGATGCGTATCCCGGGCTGGTGTTCAAAGGCGCCGTGACCGAAATCCGCGAGGCGCCCATCAACGTGCAGAACGTGATTACATACGACGTGGTGATCGGCGTTTCGAATCCGGACTTGAAGTTGTTTCCGGGCATGACTGCGAATGTGAAGATTCTCGTGGATCAGCGCCCGAACGTGCTAAGGGTGCTCAACGCGGCGCTGCGGTATCATCCGTCATCCGAGACTCCGTTGCCGGCCGCCGCCGGCAAGGGGGGATCCAAGGGCGCCGCGCCACAGCAGGCTGTCTGGATCCTGGACGCGAACAACAAGCCGCAGCGCGTCGTCGTCACGACGGGCCAAAGCGACGGCACGTACACGGAGGTTACCTCGGGCGCCCTGAAGGACGGAGACCGCGTGATTGTCGCGGAGGTGGCGAAGGCGACTGCCGCTTCTGGCGGCAGCCCCGTCCCGACCGGCGGCAGCAAGGGCGGCAGAGGGCCGGGATTCTGAGTGAGCGGCATGGCTGCGGTAATCGAAATCAAGGATCTGGTGAAAGATTACATGCTGGGGCAGGTTCCGGTACACGTATTGAAGGGCATCTCTTTCGAGATCGAGCGCGGCGATTTCGTCTCCATCATGGGACCGTCCGGATCCGGCAAGTCCACCCTCATGAACATTCTCGGGTGCCTCGACAAGCCTACGTCAGGGAGTTACACACTGGACGGAATCAGCGTCGCAAAGCTGAATCGCGACCAACTGGCGGAGATCCGGAACAAGAAGATCGGGTTCGTATTCCAGCAGTTCAACCTGCTGGCGCGGACCAGCGCGGCGGAGAATGTCGAACTGCCGCTGATGTATACCGACGCGTCCGCCCGCCAGCGGCGTGAGCGGGCCATGACGGCCCTGTTCGCGGTGGGACTGGCCGGGCGCCAGGACCACCAGCCCAGCCAGCTTTCCGGCGGCCAGCAGCAGCGCGTGGCCATCGCACGGTCGCTGGTGAACGAGCCCAAGATCATCCTGGCGGACGAGCCGACCGGAGCGCTCGACTCCAGGACCAGCATCGAGATCATGGCGATCTTCCAGCGGCTGAACCGCCAGGAGGGGATCACCATGATCGTGGTGACGCACGATCCGGATATCGCGAGTTACTCCAACCGGAACATTCACTTCAAAGATGGCAGGTTGCAGGCGGATGAGCGGATCGCGCAGCCGCGCGAAGCACTGAAGGACCTGGAGCAGCTTCCCGCCGAGCAACCGGAGGAGTTAGAGTCGGCATGAATAAACTCGTCGCAAGCATGAGGATCGCGCTGCGGGCGCTGCAGGTTAACCGCACGCGCTCGGCGCTCACCATGTTGGGCATCATCATCGGCGTAGCGGCGGTGATCGCCATGGTGGGTGTTGGCGCGGGCGCCACCGCTAGAATTCAGGCGCAGATCCAGAGCATCGGGAGCAACCTGATTATGGTCACGGCGGGCAGCATCAGCAGTAACGGCGTGCGGCTTGGCTCCGGCGTGGGGGTTACCCTGACGGAGGATGACGCCAATGCCATCGCCACGGAGTGCCCTTCCGTATCGGCCGTCTCTCCGATCGTGCGGGGCGGGGTACAGGTGGTATACGGAAACAACAACTGGGCTACCAATGCCCAGGGAGTGACTCCGGATTACATGACCATCCGCGATGCCACCATGATGTACGGACAGTTCTTCACAGCCGACGATGTGGACGCGGCCGCCAAAGTCGCCGTGCTGGGTGAAACCGTGTCACAGACCTTGTTTGGCGACGCCGACCCTACCGGTCAGGCGGTCATCATCAAGAATGTGCCGTTCACCGTGGCGGGCGTACTTACGCCGAAGGGCCAGTCGCCAACGGGCCAGGACCAGGACGACGTCATCCTGCTGCCAATCTCCACGGCTATGCAAAAGGTGCTCGGGGCCAACAAGGCCAACGCCAAGGCGGTAGGCTCCCTCATGGTGCAGGCCATCGGGCCGCAGGCCATGGACCAGGCGCTGCAGGAGGTGACGGACCTGCTGCGGGAACGGCACAAGATCCTGCCCGGCATGGAGGACGACTTCACGGCCCGCAATCTGACTGAGGTGTACGCGGCCCAGGAATCCTCGGCGCAAGTGATGTCGATTCTGCTGGGCGCTATCGCATCCGTGTCGCTCATCGTGGGCGGCATCGGGATCATGAACATCATGCTGGTTTCGGTAACCGAAAGGACGCGCGAAATCGGCCTGCGGCAGGCCGTCGGCGCCAAAACGCGCGACATCCTCTCGCAGTTCCTGGTGGAAGCGGTGACGCTCTCGCTGCTGGGTGGGATTATCGGGATTGTCGTCGGGTTAACGGCTTCGTTGCTGATCTCGCACTTCGCGCAATGGTCGACGAAGGTGAGTCTGCTGTCGGTCCTGATGGCGTTTGTGTTCTCTGCCCTGGTGGGAGTGTTTTTTGGCTACTACCCGGCGCGCAAAGCGGCATTCCTGGATCCGATTGAGGCTCTCAGGTACGAATGAAGTTCGCCGCTAATCCCAGATCCAGCGGGCGCCGCCCCATTCCCTTTCCCATACCTCCCAATGTCCCTCCCATCGAAACTCGATCAGCATCTCGGAATCGGCGCGAGTATCGCCGCGAGGGATCGATGGACGACTCGACAGACCTTCGCACTTCCCGACGAGTGCGTTTTTGAGTATCGCTTCTGCCCGCGACCAGTCTTCTTGATCCGATCCAACGGGACAGCCGCTGTCCAGCCACAATTGATACGCAACTGTGGCGATTTCACTCTCAGTCGGGCTGCCGGTTGCGGCGGTTTCGACGCGCACCCTTACGGTGCTGGCTTCAAGCGCTATCTTTGCAGCGTCCCTTGACATGGTTTCCGACGCCTCTTGGAGGGCCGTCGCGTCCGTGCCCGTTCTCCTTCCTCGTCTTGGCATGGTTCCTTCCTTCGAAGCCCTGTGGGTTGCGCGACTCAGGGCAAGCTCAAGGCTTGGCTCGATCCAGCCTCGCGCTTTGTATATCAATCTGGGGGTGGCTCACGACCGCCAAGCAGCGGACTTGCCCGCCACAGCTAAAAGGCCCGATCGATAATAAGACCTTGAGCGCTGAAGTAATTATGTAGCCACTCCGGGACGTATGCAAGCGGAGCAAGACTCCCCAAGCCGGGCAGGGAATCTGGAATGTACCGTTGAGTACCACTGTTGTACTTCGCAACAAATCAGGCTTTCTGGTGGCTGCTGCCGTGATCGGCTTTCTTGCGGATCCGCGGGTCAAGGATGGCGGCTCGGTGCGCACGGAATAGGACCCCGGAGGTCCGAAATGGAAGTTCCAAAATGCAGGTCGCGAATCCAAGGAAAAGGGCTGGTGGATGATATACGGCACAAGACCCCGGA
>JBEKYE010000058.1:0-16937 GCA_049511275.1 Bryobacteraceae bacterium | reverse complement strand
ACCGCAAAACAACCGTTAAGAAGCCCGGCGGGGGCCTGTCCGGCAAGCGGTCACTGGCGATGGTGGTGGCGATCGCGGCCATCGCGCTGGGCGTCGCCGGCGGCGCTCTCCGGCTCTATTGGAATCGCCGCGCGCCGGCCGCGCCTATCCGCAGGAGCGGTGCGGCGCTGATCGAGAGCAACGGCGAAGCGACCGTGTCCGGCAAAATCCGCCCGCAGCACATCGTGCCGGTGACGGCCGGGATGGATGGCGATCTCGATAGCTTCCTGGTGGACGTGGGGCAGGAGGTCTTCGCGGGCCAGGCGCTGGCGCGCATCGGCGCTTCCGGGCTGGAGCAGGCCCGCGGCGCGGCTGAAGCCGCCGTGAATGGCGCGCAGGACCAGGTGGCGGGCGCTGAATCCGCCGTCGCCGCGGCGCGTATGGACTGGTCGCGCGCCGACGCCGACCAGCAGCGCTCGCAGATGGCCCTGGACCGCGTGCAGCAGGTTTGGGACCGCCAGCAAACGCTCTTCAAGGCCGGCGCGACCTCGCGCCAGGCTTATGAAACGGCGCAACGCGATTTCGAGAACGCACGCCAGGAAGCACAGATCATGGACAAGGCCGCGCGCGCCTCCAGCGAACTGCTCACCCAGTTGCAAGACAGTCTAAGTGCCGCGCGGAGGAACCTCGCCGGGCGCGCCCAGGATCTGGAGGCTGCGCAGAACAACATGCAATCGGCCGAAGTGCGGTCGCCGGTTGATGGCCTTGTGTTGGAGCGCAATGGAGAACCGGGCAAGCCCGCGATGGGCGACTTGTTCGAAATCGCCACGGATCTGTTCTCGCTGGAAGTGGTGGCGGAGCCGGGTCCGGCGGTATTGAACCGGCTGCGGCCCGGGCAGCAGGCGCTGGTTATTATTCCCGATTTGCAGAGCGCGGGAATTCCCGGAACGGTGAAGGCGATCAGCGGCGGCCAGGTGGTGGTGGAGTTCGAGTGCACGCTTCCGGCGGTGAAGCCGGGGATGCCGGCTGATGTGCGATTCAGGCTGGAGTGAGGCGAACGAGATAGGGCGCTGAGGAAAGTGGGGATGTGGCGGGCGGCTTGGGTAGTCCGGATGGACAAGCTGAAGATTGCCCACCAAGAGGACAGACGAGAGGCGAGGGTCTGTCCCACCGTGATAGGCTAGGCTTCTTATGAAGCTTGCTGGCCTCTTGCTGTTGGCTCCGCTTGGTTGCGCGCTGGCCCAGGCGCCCACCCCGGAATCGGTGCTGGGGCACAAACCCGGCGACGATTTTTATCTCGCCACTTATGACGACGCGCTGGGCTACTTTCAGAAGCTGGCGCACTCGACCGACAAGCTGAAGCTGGTGCGCGTCGGCAAGACCACGCAGGGGCGCGAGTGGGACATCGCCATCATTTCTTCCGCCAAAAACCTGGCCAATCTGGATACATATAAGGATACGGCGCGAAAGCTGGCGCTGGTGAAGGGGCTGAACGATGAGCAGGCGCACGCGCTGGCCCACACCGGCAAAGTGATTGTACACATCGACGGCGGGCTCCATTCCACTGAGGTGGCGCCGGCGCAGATGACTATCCAGCTCGCCTACAACCTGGTGACGGCCACCGATCCGGAGACCGCGACGATCCTCGACAACTGCATCCTGCTGCTCTGGTTCTCCATCAATCCCGACGGCCAGAACATGGTGGCCAACTGGTATCGCAGCAACCTGGGCACGCCGTACGAAGTCAGCTCCATGCCGGGGCTGTTCCAGGAATACATCGGGCACGATAACAACCGCGACGGCTATATGAACAACATGGTGGAGTCGCAGGTGATCACGAAGACCGAGCTGGAGTATTACCCCAACGTGTTTTACAACCACCACCAGACGGCGCCGTTTCCGGCGCGCATCTGGATCCCGCCGTTCGGAGACCCGGTGTCGCTGAATCCGCACCCGCTGATGTACCGGTGGGTAAACCTTTTCGGCACGGCCATGGCGGCGTGGTTGGACGAGCACGACATGCCCGGCGCCATGCACCGCGGACGGTTCGACGATTGGTACCCGGGCTTCGTCGATCACGTCAATAATTTCCGCAACACGGTTTCCTTTCTGACCGAAACGGCCCTCTACCAATACGCCACGCCGCACTTTTACACCACCGACGAGTTTCCGCGCGACAAGCAGGATCTGCGCACCGAGGTCTATTATTCGAGCCCGTGGCACGGCGGCTGGTGGCGGCTGGGCGATGCGGTGCGGTACACGCTGAGCGCGTCGATGGCGGTGCTCGATACGGCTTCAAAAAACCGCGAGGAGTTGCTCTACGACCGGTACAGGGCGGGCCGCGACGTGATCGATCGCTTCACCAAGGACCCGCCGTACGCTTACATCATTCCGCGCGAGCAGCGCGACACGCCCACGGCGGAGACGCTGGTGGAGAAGCTGCTGATGGACGGCATTGAGGTACACCAGGCAACCAAGGAATTCACGGCCAACGGATCGACTTATAAGGAAGGCGACTTCGTGGTTCTGATGGACCAGCCGTTTGCGGCGCTGGTGAAAGAGCTGTTCGACATCCAGAAGTATCCGGACATGCCCCGTCCTGCGGCAGCGACTGCGACGGCCGCACCGGCGGCGGGGGGCGGCGGCGGTCGCGGTGGTGCTGCCGCGGCTCCGGTGACTCCGCCAACGGCAGCGGCGGGCGGTGGCGGAGGAGGACGTGGTGGCGGCGGTCGCGGAGCGGCTGGTGGTGCGGCGGCTCCGGCTGCGGGCGCGGCCCCGGCTGCTGCCGCACCGGCCGCGGGCGGACAGGCTGCGCCGGCACAGATGCCTTACGACGTCACGGGCTGGACCCTGCCCATCCAGATGGGCGTCGAAGTAGTGGCCGTGGCGCAGCCCGTGACCGAGGCTACGCGGCGTTTGCTGCGGCAAATCGACAAACTGGAACCGCTGCCGGGGAAAGTGGAAGGCGCGGGGCCGGTATTCGCCTTCTCCCACAACAGCAACGCGGCGTTGCGAGCGGTGAATGAGATTCTGGATGCCGGTGGGACCGTCAGCTTCGCAAAGACCGGGAGCACCATTTACGCCAGGGGCAACGCGGAAGCGATTCTGAAAAGGAACGGCGTCAACGCCACGTCGCTCCAGGAAGCACCCGAGGCGTGGGCTGTGAAGAAGCCGCGCATCAGCATTTACGAGCCGTGGAGCGGCAACATCGACGCAGGCTGGACGCGATGGATCCTGGAGCAGTTTCACTTCCCGTTCACCGTGCTGCACAACCCCGACGTGCTGGAAGGCCACCTGCGCGATCGCTTCGACACCATCGTGATTGCCGAGATGGCGACGCGGCAGATCATGGACGGAATGCGCGCCGGGACCGTGCCGGGGCAATACGCTGGCGGCATCGGCGAACCGGGCGCGGAGGAGTTGCGCGCTTTTGTGACGGCCGGCGGGACGCTGGTGGCGCTGGGGAACGCGGCGGCCTTCGCCATCGAGCAATTCAACCTGCCGGTCAGCAACGTGGTGGAGGGGCTCGGGCAGAACCAGTTTTTCTGCTCGGGCGCGCTGCTGCGCGTGGAGATCAAGGAGCCCAATCATCCCGTGGTGGCGGGCTTGCCGGCGGCTCCGGCGGTGATGTTCGAGCGCAACGAAGTCTTTGATACACGTCCTACTTTCCGCGGCAAAGTGCTGGCCGCATATATTAAGGACCGCAGCCCGCTGGTGAGCGGTTTTCTGCTGGGCGCGGCGGTGATCGAGGGCAAGGCGGCGGCGCTCGACGCCAACTACGGCAGCGGCCACGTCATCCTGCTGGGCTTCCGGCCCCAGTGGCGCGGGCAATCGCAGGGCACCTATAAATTCCTGTTCAACGCGCTGTATTTCAACTCGTCGATGGCGCCGGAAGCTCCGGTTGGTGGAGGCCGCGGCGGGCGCGGCGGCGCCGGCGGCAATCCGCAGCAGGCGGCGTGGAGAAGGGAAGCCGATGCGGTGAAGACGGAGCTGACCCGGCTGCTGAATCTCAACCGCGCCTATTTCACGGCGCGCGGGCCGTTGGCGGCCGAGCCGGGCAAGCAGTTGGAAACGGCTCTGGACGCGTTCCAGCGCGACCGCATTCCGCTGCTCGACGATCTGCGCGCGCAGGTGGACGATGCGGCCGTGGTGCGCGCGGAAGCTACGTGGTCGGCGCAGCTCAAGCGGCTGGCGGCGGACCTGCGGACGAAGGACTTCAGCGCATCCAGGATCGACGATCTGTTGGAGCAATACAAACTGGTGGTGGTGCCATGAGAAACTGGAGTCAGAAGACGGAGGACCGGAGACAGGAGACAGAAGTCAGAAGTCAGAATGGAAGGCGGCCGGCCTTCGGCCGGCGGCTTCTGGTATTCCTGTTGCTCGCGGGTGGGGCTGCCGCGCAGGCGCCGGCGCCGACTCCGGAATCAGTGCTCGGCCACAAGCCCGGCGACGATTTCTACCTGGCCACTTACGAGGACGCGCTGGGCTATTTCCGCAAACTGGCGGCCTCGTCAAACCGCATCAAGCTGGTGAATGTCGGCAAGACCACGCAGGGCCGCGACTGGTTCATGGCTTTCATTTCGGATGCGTCCAACCTGGCGCAGCTCGATCACTATAAGGATGTCTCGCGGCGCCTGGCGGTGGCCCGCGGCATCAGCGAAGAGCAGGCGCGCACGCTGGCGCGCGACACCAAGCCGATCATCCATATCGACGGCGGGCTGCTCGCCGATGAAGTGGCCAACCACCAGCACACCATGCAACTGGGCTACGAGCTGGTGTCGGGTGAGACGCCCGAGATCAAGGCCATTCGCCAGAACCTGATTGTGGAGCTGTGGTTTTCCATCAACCCGGACGGGCAGACGGCGGTGGCCAACTGGTATCGCCAGAACCTGGGTACGCCCTACGAAGTGAGCCCGATGCCGGTTCTCTACCAGGAATACGTGGGGCACGACAACAACCGCGACGGCTACATGCTGAACATGCTGGAATCGCGCGTGGTGACCAAAGCCACGCTGGAGACCCAGCCGCTGGTCTTCTACACGCAGCACCAGAGCGCGCCGTTCCCGGGGCGGATTTACCTGCCGCCGTTCGCCGATCCGATTTCGGGGAACATGCACCCGCTGATGCTGCGGTGGCTGAGCCTGATCGGGATGTCGATCGCGCAGCACCTGGACGACCATGGCCTGCCGGGTTCGATGCACCAGGAAAGCTTCGACGTCTGGTACCCGGGCTATCTGGACAACGTGGGCAATTTCCGCCACACCATTTCGTTCTTCACGGAGACGGCGCTCTACCGCTACGCCACGCCGCATTTTTATACCGTGGACGAATTTCCCGCGGCGCGGCAGGGGTTGGGCACCGAGATGCTGTATTCGAGCCCGTGGCGCGGCGGCTGGTGGCGCCTGGCGGACGCCTGCCGCTACATGCTGGAAGCCGATATGGCGGTGCTGAATCTCAGCTCGAAGTATCACGCGCAGATGGCTTACAACAAGTACCGGGCGGCGAGCGATACCATCGAGCGGTTCACCAAAGAGCCGCCCTTCGCATACGAGATTCCGCGCCAGCAGCACGATGCTCCGGAGGCCGCGCTGCTGCTGGAGAAACTGATGCTGCAAGCGATCGAGGTGCATCAGTCCGCCAAACCGGATGCGTGGGTGATCCTGATGGATCAGCCTTTCGCCGGACTGGTGAAGGAGCTGTTCGAGGCGCAGGTGTATCCCACGCTCTCGCAGCGGCCGTACGACGTGACCGGCTGGACGCTGCCTTACCAGATGGGCGTGGAAGTTCATGCGATGACCACGCCGCTTAGCAAAGAATTCCGCGATTCGCTGCGCCCGGTGAAAGAGATCACCGGACTGGCTGCGCCGTTCCAACTTTCGGCGAACGCGAGCTTCCGCGCCATCAACCAGATTCTGGCGGCGAAGGGCAAGGTGACGGCGGCGGGAGAGGACCTGGCGGCGACCGACATCGACAAGCGAAAGCTGGACGCGATTCTGAGCGAGAACCGGCTGCGCGCCGGAGCGATCCAGGAAGACGCGAAGCCGGTGAAGGCGGCGCGCATCGGCCTCTACCGGCCGTGGGTGGCATCCATCGACGAAGGTTGGACGCGGTGGATTCTGGAGCAATACCAATTCCCGTTCCTCAGCCTGTATAACGCGGATGTGCGCGCCGGGCACCTGCGCGAACACTTCGACACCATCGTGATTCCGGATATGAACGAGCGGTCGATACTGGAAGGCCACCGCCCGGGCACCATTCCGGAACGGTACGCCGGCGGGATCGGCGAGGAAGGCGCGCAGGAGCTGCGCGACTTCGTCAACGAAGGCGGGACGCTGGTGGCCTTCAACAACGCGTCGTTGTTCGCCATCAACCAGTTCAACCTGCCGGTGACGAACGCGCTGGCCGCCGGGCAGGCTGGGCAGTTTTTCTGTTCCGGGTGCCTGCTGACGGTTCACATCGAAGACGCCAAGGAGCGGCTGACGGCCGGACTTTCGGCAGACACCATCGTGATGTTCGAACGCGGGCCGGCCTTCGACACCAAGACCGATTTCAAAGGCAAGGTGCTGGCGCGCTATCCGCGCGAGCGGTCGCCGCTGGAGAGCGGCTACCTGGCCGGTCCGGAGGCCATCGAGGGCAAAGCCGCGGCGCTCGAAGCGGAGTACGGCAAGGGCCGCGTGATCCTGCTGGGCTTCAAGCCGCAGTGGCGCGGCCAATCGCACGCAGCCTACAAGTTTTTCTTTAATGCGTTTTACCTTTGACGGAGCAGGCCGGTTTTTGAGCGGCGTCCATGGCGTCAGCGGCTAGGTGACAGACGACAAGAGACGACCGTCTGTCCCACTGGCCGTTAGTCGTGCAGAACGATGTTGAGCAGGGAACTGTGGATTTTCAGGCCGCCGTTATAGTCGATGAATCCGAGCTTGCGGAATCGGTTCATAAAGAAGCTGACTCTTGGACGTGTGGTGCCGACGATTTCGGCCAGCGTTTCCTGACTGATCTTCGGAATGACCGTTTGCGGCGTGCCTTCCTTCCCGAAATTAGCCAGCAAAAGAAGCACTCGCGCAAGCCGTTTCTCACTGGAATTGAACAGTTGGTCTACCAGGTCTTCTTCAATCCGAACGTTGCGAGAGAGCAAATGAGCGACAAACATCTCGGAAAAGCTCGGCTCTTCGTGGAGCGCGCGGATCACGTCCGCCTTCTCCAGTTTCGTGATTGAGCACATGGACATCGAAACGGCAGTCCCCATACGTACCGGCTGTCCCGCCAGGCACCCCTCGCCAAAGAAATCGCCAGGTCCCAAAATGGCAACGACCGCTTCCTTTCCCTGCTTGGAGAGGACAGTCAGTTTGACCTTGCCTTCTTTGATATAGAAAACAGCGTTTGCCGCATCACCCTGCAGAAAAATGCGGTCGTTGGTATGGTACTCAGCACTGGTTCTTCCACCGTCGGCCTTAGTCAAAAAGACGGTGAGATCGAACGGTGGTGGCTTGGGCTTTCTTTTTGGTTTCATGTTCTGTTTCACACCCTACATTTCAAGAAAATACCCCAATCGTACAGTGGTTGCAAGTGGCTGTACCGGCGATTGGGCCTTGGGGTGTACGCCTGGCTCAGAGTGTTCAATTTTGAACAGTTTGACGATGAAACAATGTGCTAACCTCCGTTGCTATTACCTGTATTGGCTCGGGACACGATCCGGGGGGGACTGGGGGGGCAAGTTATGGATGTAACAAGGATCATTTCAGAGCTTCGCTCGGAGCAGGAAGAAATCGAACAGGAAATCCTTTCTCTGGAGCGAGGTGATGGTCCCGGTAGTGGGACAACAGAAGCAGCGGCACGCTCCGTGACGGAAATCAGAACAGGTGGGGAGCCGGACGCTGGTGCCTAATCACGGGCCTGCTGTTTGCATGTTTCGAGGGGAGAAGGCAACAACGAGGCGACGGCGGTAATCGAATTCACTGGTCCAGCACGACCGCCAGGCTGCCTCTGTTTCGGGTCGGGAAGCTCCGACGCTGCGCCGGCCCCATATGGGCGTGACTCGCGACTTATCCCTCCGAGTAGGCGTGGGTCACGCCTTTATGTCTGGAGTCAACAATACAAGAGAAGGTGTAACGAATGGTGCCAAAGCAAAGTAACGGCGTGATCCCCATCCGGCGGGACATTCGCGTATCGGATGCCGACCAGGAGGTAGCAGATTTTGCTTATTGCCTCTGGCTGGCAAGAGGTTTTCGAGGCGGTTCACCAGAAGACGACCTGTTAACAGCCTGGCGAAAGTTGAGAGGGAGAGCGCCGACGGGGCTGTTTCTAGTGCCCGAGCGCAAGTCCAACCTTCATCGGTGGGTTGCGACGAGGCACCACTTAGGAGGAGGGTCACAATGAAGACGCTGCCCGGCACTCCTCTTCCTAAGATCGGTTATGACCATTCCGCCAGCGGATGCAAACGATTGGCCCTTGCCGAGTGCGCGGTTGGCGAGCGAAAGCGCCTGCCCCACGTACCCGGCTAGACGCCGATGTCTTCATTCCAGAGCCGGGGATTCGCCTGGATGAAATCCGTCATCAACTGAATGCATTCCTCGTCCTGCACTACCTCCACCAGAACGCCATTGGCGCGCAGGTATTCTTCGGCGCCGAGGAAGGTGCGGTTTTCGCCGGCGACGACGCGAGCTATCTTGTAAAGCAGGATGGCGCCGCTGCACATGGGGCAGGGAGAGAGCGTGGTGTACAGCGTGCAGTCCCGATAGACCCTGGCAGGCCGGCGGCCGGCGTTGCGGAGGCAGTTCATTTCGCCATGGTCGATGGGACTGCCGGTCTGCACGCGGCAGTTATGGCCCCGGCCGATGATTCGCCCATCGTACACCAACACGGAGCCGATGGGAATACCGCCCTGCGCGAGGCTCGCGCGGGCTTGCTCGATGGCGGCTTGCAAAAAGGGGTCTCGCGGCACGAGGCGGTCTACTGGCCTCCTCCGCCTGGGCCGCCGCTTGCCGAGGGTGGACGCTGCGGCTGCGGCGGGTTCGCGTCGATGAGGCGCGTGGGGGCCATTTCGTAGGCCGAGACCAGACTCGGGTTGCCATCCTTGTCGATGGCGCGGACGCCGATCACGATGTCGTCGATGGAAAGGTCGGGGATGGTGTACTCGGTCACGTTGCCCACGTAAATTTCCTTTTGCCAGACTGCCGAGGTGGTGTCGCGGATCAGGATGGAGTAGCCGGCCAGATCGGGCTCGGGGTCGGGCATGGCCCAGCGCATGACGGCGTCATAGCCGTTGCCGCGGCTGAGGCCGGGTCCACGTCCGCCGCGGCCCCCGCGGCCGGCGCCGGCCGGGGGACTGGCGCCGCCTGCCGCCGAGGCTGCGGGGGCGCCGGTTGCGCCGGCTGCGGCATCGCCACGCGCGCCACCCCGCGCTCCACCCCCCCCGGCGCCTGCGCCGGCCGGCCGCGGATTCGCCACCACGGGAGGCTTGGGCGCTAGCGCCAGGGTCGCCAGGACGGCGGCATTCATCCTGGCCACGCGCGTGGTGTAGGGCACGGAGGCGTTGGCGAAGGTGTCGGTGGCGGTGTGCTGGTTGGCGTAGTTTTCACTCGGCGTGGTGAGACGCACGGCGGCGAAGCCTTGGGCCACAAACGAAGTATGATCGCCGCCGCGGCCGAAACGGTCGTGGCGGAAGATCAGGTCGACAGTCATGGAGGGCATGTAGCGCTCGGCGATTTCCTTGGTGTAGCGCGCCAGCGAGCGGCTGGTGGAATCGTCAGGCCCTTCGGAGAAAACACGCAGGTGGTTATTGGCGGAGCGGCCGTTGCCCGAGATATCGCTGCCGATGATGTCGTTGTTGAGCACGGCCTCGATCTGCATCTTGTCTTCCTTGGCTTTGGCGGCGTAAGCGCGGCTGCCATTGAGGCCGATCTCTTCGGCGGCGAAGGTGACGAAGACGATACTCTTATCGAACTGATACTGGCTCATGACGCGCGCCAGCTCCATGGTGGCGGCGGTGCCGGAGCCGTCGTCGGCCACGCCGGGAGCGAGCGGGTCGGCATCGGCGGGCGAAGCCGGGCCGGCATCGTCGGCGCGCACAGCCTGGTTGGGCGCGCGGCGCAGGGCGATGGAATCGTAGTGGCCGGAAATGATAACGTAGCGGTCCTTATCGATGGTTCCCGGAAGCACGGCCACGATGTTGTTGAGCTCGGTCTCGGTGGGGAGGCGCTGGCTCTTAGGCACGGTGAACCTCTGCAGGCTGACTTCCAGGCGCGGGCTGTAGCTCTTGAACTCACTCAAGATCCAATTCTGGGCGCCGCCGATGCCGTGCGCCGGATTGTCCTTCTCGGAGCCCACGTAGCGGGTGCCGAAGCTTTCGAGCTTCTTCATGATGGCGCCGATGCGCTCCTCGGAGACCTCGTCGACAATCTTCTTGACGGCGGGGTTGAGCTGTGCGGCGGGAGGCTGCGCGAGCCCTTCGACACCGCAATAAAGAACCGCGAGAAACGTCAGGCGTAAGCCGGCACGAGACATGGAGAGCAATTCCTCTTCGACAAATTGTACGTTCAGTGTATCACCGGGAATGCGAGGGGGCGGCAGCATGAAGAACGCACCACGAAGAACGCCGGCTAGTCTGAAAGCCTGACCCCACGACGGGGCAGAGGGCGTATGATGCGTTACCATTACGAGTTGCGGAGGCGCCATGAAGGTGACGTTTTGGGGTGCGGCGGGCGAGGTCACGGGCTCCATGCACCTGGTGGAAGCGGGCGGTAAGCGGCTGCTGCTCGATTGCGGGCTCAACCAGGGGCGGCGCAAGGCAGCCGAAGCCAAGAACCGCTACCTGCCGTTTACGGGCTCTTCGATCGACGCGGTGGTGCTCTCGCACGCGCATATAGACCATAGCGGCAACCTGCCGACGCTGGTGAAGAGCGGGTTCGGCGGACCGATCTACACGACGCCGGCGACCGTCGACCTGTGCAACTGGATGTTGCGCGACTCGGCGCACATTCATGAGAAGGACGCGGAGTTCCTGAACAAGCGGCATGAGCACCGCAGGAACCTGGGGCTTGCGGACGGGCCGGTGGTGCCGCTCTACACGACCGAGGATGCCGAACGGACGCTGCCGCTGTTTCAAGCGGTGGGATACCACTCCCCGCAGAATCTGGCGCCGGGAGTGATCTACGTACCGTACGATGCCGGCCACATTCTGGGTTCTTCCTGCGTGGTGCTGCACGAACAGCGGGACGGCGGGCAGGTCCGGCTAGCGTTCTCAGGCGACGTGGGGCGCCCCCATCTGCCGATCATCCGCGACCCGGAGAGCATGCCGCCGGCCGAATACCTGATCATGGAGAGCACCTACGGCGGCCGGCTGCATAAGAGCACCAGCCACGTCATCAACAAGCTGCGCGAGGTGGTGATCCGCACGGCCAAGCGCGGCGGCCGGATCATCGTGCCGGCGTTCGCGGTGGGGCGCACGCAGCAACTGGTGCTGCTGCTGCACGAACTGGCAAACGCCAAGGAGATTCCGGATATCCCGATTTTCGTCGACAGCCCGCTGGCGCTCAACGTCACGCAGGTGCATCGCGACCACCCGGAGTGCTTCGACGACGAAACCCGCGACTTCCTGACTCACGGCGAGGATCCCTTCGGGTTCGGGCGTTTGCAGTATGTTCGCTCGGCCGAGGATTCGAAAAAGCTGAACGACCTGCACGGGCCGTTCGTGGTGATCTCGGCCTCGGGGATGTGCGAGCAGGGCCGGATTCTCCACCACTTGCGCAACAATATTGAAGATCCGCGGAATACGGTGCTGATCACGGGGTTCCAGGCGCAGGACACCCTGGGACGGAAATTAGTGGAGAAATGGCCGGAAGTCTCGATCTTTGGCGAACCGCTGCGGGTGCGCGCGGAAATTTCGAGCCTGGACGAGCTGAGCGGCCATGCCGACCAGCACGAATTGTTGCAGTGGATTGAGCCGCTGGCGCCCTCTTTGCGGAAAGTGTTTCTGGTGCACGGGGAGCCGCAACAAGCCGCGGTTCTGGCGAAACTGCTCCACTCCACTTACGGGCTGGAGGTGGTGGTTCCGTCACCCGGACAGAGCTTTGAGTTGGGATAGGCGAAACCAAACCAAAACCGCCCGGCTTTCCATCTATACTGTAGAGTACAAGGAGTATAAGTTACGTGAGCCCCACACATGAAGAAAGAGATCGCTCTGGCCTGATGACCGCGCTGGTGGCCGGCGCGATTATCGCCCTGCTGGCCGCGGTTATTTATCTGTTCGTGCAGATCGACCACCTGCAAACCGATTTGGCCAAACTGCAAGACAAGATGATGACCGCGATGACCAACGAGAAGGATGCGGCAGCGGAGAGAACGTCATCCCAACAGAAACGCATCGAAGCGCTGAAGGCAGATCTGGAAGCGACGCGCGAGCAGAACGCGGCGCAGGCCAAGAACCTATCGGCTCAGGCGCAAAAGGCAGCCACGGCGCACGCGGATGCGCTGGCGAGACAGCTTGCGGAAGAAGAAGCCAAAATGGGGGCGCAGGTGGCGGCGCAGCAGTCGCAGATCGGCGACGTGCAGCAGGCGGCCACCGCGGCCAATGCGAAGATTGCCGATGTAACCACCGACGTCGGAGGCGTGAAGACGCATTTGAGCGCTACCGACGCCGAGCTGCAGAAGACCATCTCCGAGCTGAAGTCGGCGCGCGGTGATCTGGGTGTGCAGAGCGGCTTGATCGCCACCAACGCCACTGAGCTGGCGGCCCTGAGACTGAAGGGCGAGCGCAACTACGTGGATATCACGCTCAGCAAGAGCGACAAGAAGGGCAAGCGGTTCGCCGACATTACCCTGACGCTGAAGGCTGTTGACCCCAAGAAGAACAAGTACACGGTGGATGTGATGGCCGACGACAAGCTCACCGAAAAGAAGGACAAGAGCCTGAACGAGCCGGTACAGTTCTACACAGCCAAGGGTGGCCACACGCCGTACGAGATAGTGATCAACAAGGTAGGGAAAGACCAGATCGTCGGCTATCTTTCGACGCCTAAAGACATGGCGCCCCGATAACGCCGGAACGGGGCAAACCGGGGACAGCTATCCAATTCCAAAGGCGGGAATTGACAGCAGTCCCCGTTTTGCGGCGCGGGACTCCGCGTCGATTCTCTCCACTAAGCGCTCGACGTGCACGCAGTAGATGGCCGGCTTGCCGTCGCGGTCGCTCTGGAAGTAGATGCGCTGGGCGTCGGGTGAGAAGCGCGGCGCGGTGGTTTCCGGGTGGCTGGCCTTGTGTTCGCAGAGCGTCAATTCCCGCTGCGTAATGCGCAGCAGGAGGAGGATGGTGGGCGATGCGGTGCTGCGGCTGGCGCCCACGAACACCGAAGTATCGCGATTGAATCCGAAGTGCGCGAACTGGCTGGTCTTGGCCACGAGCTTGTCGGAAGCTGCGTCGGGGTTGCATTCGCGGATGGCGGTCAACTGTCTGGAATCCTCGGGAAAACTCAGGTAGAGGACGGTCTTGCCGTCGGGCGCCCAATCGGCCGGACCCACGCGGCCGGCGGCGAGCTTGAGCGAGTGCTTCTGGGTGCCGTCGGAATTCACCAGCCAGAGGGCGCCGTCACCTTGCCGGAAGAGAATCTGGGCGCGCATGGGCCGCACGATGGGGTGGTTCATTACGAAGGCCGACTCCACCACGGTGCGGGCGGCGCCTTGCGCCAGCGAAACCATGCGCAGGCGCGAGCCATCGGCCTGGCGTTCGGCGAAGGTGGCGTGCGTGCCGTCGGGGCCCACGCTCAGGCCCTCGGTGCGTTCCCAGCCGTCGGGAATCTTGTAGAGTTCACGCGGCCGGCTGCCCAGGCCCGCCAGGAACAGAGAGCGGCCGCCGAAAAAGCAGAAGGAGCGGCTGTCGGGAGTCAGGGTGAGGGAACTGCCGTCGAGGTCTTCGACTGTGGTGAGCTCCCTGGTCTCGCCCGACCTGAGATCGAGGCGGAAGGCCTGCGGCGAGCCATTGCGCCCGCAACAGAAGAGCATCGATGCGTTGTTGTGCGCGATGACGCGGTTGTAGGCGGCGGGCAGCGTGCTGGAATAAGAGGGGTCGGTGAGGCGGTAGACATCCAGCTCAGTGGTGGGGTCGGAATACCGCTTGACGGCGGAGGGAAAGCTGGCGCCCGGCCTTTCCTGGGCGAGCAAACCAGCCGCAAAGCCCGAAAACAGGAACCCTCTGCGCGAAAAGCCGCGCGCCAGACCAGCCATACTAGGATGGTATCAAGGGCGGCGGGCGGTGCGCGGGGAGAAGCCGGCGGAGAATTGGCCGCTAAGCCGCGGCGGCCCGGTCCGTCTTCTTTGCATACAAGCTAAAATAGAAGTTGCGGGCTTCCCACCGTACCGAGACCATTCATGATTGTTGACACCATCCTGGCGAAAGTCTTCGGCACCAAAACCGAGCGCGAGATCAAAGAGATGCAGCCCACCGTGGCGGCCATCAACGATTTCGAGCCGGCCATGCGGCAATTGTCGGATATCGACCTCGCCGCCAAGACCATCGAGTTCAAAGAAAGACTGGCGCAGGGCGCGCCGCTGGACGATTTGTTGATTGAGAGCTTCGCAGTGGTGCGCGAAGCCGGACGGCGCGTGCTGAACATGCGGCATTTCGACGTGCAGTTGATCGGCGGCATGGTACTGCACAAAGGCAAGATCGCCGAAATGAAGACCGGCGAAGGCAAGACGCTGGTGGCCACGCTGCCGTGCTACCTGAACGCGCTCGAAGGCAAGGGTGTGCACGTGGTGACGGTGAACGATTACCTGGCCAAGCGCGACTCGGAATGGATGGGCCGGCTGCACAAGTTTCTGGGCCTGCACGTGGGCGTGATCGTGCACGACCTGGACGACGCGGAGCGCACGGCGGCCTACGGCGCCGACATCACGTACGGGACGAACAACGAATTCGGTTTCGACTACCTGCGCGACAACATGAAGTTCCGGATCGCGGACTGCGTGCAGCGCGAGTATCAGTACGCCATCGTGGACGAAGTGGATTCGATCCTGATCGACGAAGCGCGGACGCCGCTGATCATTTCGGGTCCGAGCGAGGAATCCACGGATAAGTATTACAAGGCCAATCGCATCATCCCGAGACTGGTGCGCGGCGAAGTGATCGAGACCCAGGATCCGAGCGAAAAAGGCATCACCACGGGCGATTACACGATGGACGAGAAGCACAAAGCCGTGGCGCTCACCGAAGAGGGCTTCGACAAAGTGGCCAAGTTGCTGAACCTTCCCGATATCTACAGCTACGAAACCCAGGAATGGAAGCACCACGTAGAAGCGGCTTTGAAGGCGCATGTAATCTACCAGCGGGATCGCGAATACGTGATCAAGGACGGCGACGAAGGTCCGGAAGTGATCATCGTGGACGAGTTCACGGGGCGCCTGATGCCGGGACGGCGCTGGTCCGACGGGCTGCACCAGGCGGTGGAAGCCAAGGAAGGCGTGAAGATCCAGCGCGAGAACCAGACGCTGGCCACCATCACGTTCCAGAATTATTTCCGCATGTACAAGAAGCTGGCGGGGATGACCGGCACGGCGGAGACCGAAGCCGCGGAGTTTCAGAAGACCTACAACATCGACGTCACGGTGATTCCCACCAACATGCCGATGATCCGCAAAGAAAACCAGGACATGGTTTACCGGACCGAGGAGGAGAAGTTCCGCAACGCCGCGAAGGAGATCAAGGAACTCAACTCCAAGGGACAGCCGGTGCTGGTGGGCACCATCTCGGTCGAGAAATCCGAGAAGCTCTCGGGCATTCTGAAGAAGATGGGCGTGCGGCACGAAGTGCTGAACGCCAAGAACCACGAGCGCGAAGCCAGCATCGTGGCGCAGGCCGGGCGCAAGGGCACTGTGACGGTTTCCACCAACATGGCCGGCCGCGGCACGGATATCCTGCTGGGCGGAAACCCGGAATTCATGACCAAGGACGCCTGCCTGAAGGAGAAGGTGGCGGAGCGGTTGTCGGAGAGCGAAGCGCAGTATATAGCCGACGAACATTTCTACTTTTTCACGCACCTGGACCAGTTCTACCGCGTGCGACGCGACAAGTGGGACGAAATTTTTGCGCGTTACAAGGCAGAAACCGAACGGGAGCACGACGAAGTGGTGGGGTTGGGCGGGCTGCACATTGTGGCGACGGAGCGGCACGAATCGCGGCGCATCGATAACCAGCTTCGCGGGCGCGCCGGCCGCCAGGGCGACCCCGGCAGCTCGAAGTTCTTCCTCTCTTTGCAGGACGACCTGCTGCGGATTTTCGGCGGCGAGCGGATGCAGAACCTGATGCTGCGTCTGGGCATGGAAGAGGACGTGCCGATCGAAAGCGGGCTCATCACCAAGCGCATCGCCAAGGCGCAGGAAGCCGTCGAAATGCAGAATTTCGAGGCGCGCAAACACCTGCTGGAATACGACGATGTGATGAACAAGCAGCGCAAGGCGGTCTACGGAATGCGGCGCCAGTTGCTGGAAGGGATCGACCAGAAGGAGCGGGTGATGGAGATGGTGCAGGGCATCGTCGATCAACTGATCGACATGCGCTGCCCCGACGACAAGCACCCCGACACCTGGGACCTGGCCACGCTGCGCAACGACATCCTGAGCGCCTTCGGAGCGAAGATCGACCTGGCGGAGCTGGGCGACAAGACGCGCACCGAGATGTCGGACACGGTGCTGGAACGGCTGAAGCAGAAGTACCAGGAAAAAGAGGAAATGGTGGGCGCCGATGTGATGCGGCAGACCGAGCGCATCGTGATGCTGCAGGTGATCGACAACCAGTGGAAGGACCACCTGCTCACGATGGACGAGCTGAAGCAGGGAATCGGCAACCGCGCATACGGGCAAAAGGACCCGCTGGTGGAGTACAAGAAGGAATCGTTCGAGCTGTTCACGGCGATGATGGACCGGATCGAAGACGAGACCGTGCGATACCTTTACTTCCTGCAGGTGTCGAC
>JBEKYE010000057.1:0-21517 GCA_049511275.1 Bryobacteraceae bacterium | reverse complement strand
CAGGCCATGCGCGATTTCTACGTGGGGTGGGAGTTGACGCAGTTTATGGAGGCCAAGCACCCGATTGGTTTTGCCACCAATCTTCTCGGCAAGGCTGGGGCCTTCTGGATGTTCTTTCTCGGCCCGGCCTTCACGGTGCCGCTATTCTTCCTGCGGCCTACCCGAGACAGCCGCATACGGCCGCTACTCGTTATTGGCGCGCTTTCTCTCACCGGCTTGGCCCTCAACACCTGGTTCTATCCGCATTATGCTGCGCCCATCACGGGTGTGATCTACGCGGTGGTTCTGCAAGGCATGCGGCACATGCGAGCCGGATGCCGCCGCGGCTCGCCCGCCGGGCTTCTGTTGGCGCGCTCCATTCCCCTGGTCTGCCTCGGCATGGCGGCGCTGCGCGTCGTCGCCCAGCCGCTCAGCTTCTACATGCCGCCCGATTGGCCCATGACCTGGTACTACACCCAGCCCGGCAACACCGAGCGCGCGCGCATTCTGGATCGGCTCGCCCGCGAGCCTGGCCGCCAGTTGGCCATCGTGCGCTACGCGCCCACACACAACTTTTTTGAGGAGTGGGTCTACAACGACGCGTCCATCGACGATTCTCCCGTGGTTTGGGCACACGAGCTGGATGAGCCCTCCAACCGCGCCCTCATCCAATACTTTCGCGATCGCCGCGCATGGCTGGTGGAGGCCGACCGGCGGCCTGCCACGGTCGCGCCGTATCCGGTTCCGTAAGGATCAGTTTTTGGTGAGCCTCTCCAGGAGATCAATGACGAATCCAGCGTTCGCGCCGTTTGGAGATGCGATTGCGATTCTGAGGGTAGGAGATCGGAACCGCCGGACTTGTCACGTCAACGCCGGCTGGAACACGGCGCGGAGCTTGTCATCGTCCGCTCGCGTATTGCCGGACCGCTTGCCGGCCCGCGCGCATGCGCCGCTGGCCCGGGTGAGGTCGGCGATTTCTTCCTGACGTTCACCCGAGCCGTGCGGCGCGAGTTCAGTAACGCCCCCCGGCGATGGGACGCAAGGGCGTAGCGAAGGTGCGAGTGGGAGTTTCGGCGCGCTCGGCGGGCCGTTCGAGCACCAGAGAGCGCAGCCCGGGCATGGAGCTGGCGCCGACGCGCTGGCCTTTTTCGCCGACCGGAAGTTGCCCGGTGGTGAGGTTCTTGAGACCGAACAGAGCCAGTTCGAAGCGGTCTTTGACTCCCACCTTCTGGAAGAGCCGCGACAGGTAGACCTTCACGGTGCCTTCCGAGATCAGCAGGGTGGAGGCGATCTCCTTATTCTTAAGACCCTGCGAAAGCAGGCTGACGAGTTGCCCTTCGCGCTGCGTAAGGGCCACGCGGCGTGCGCACAGGAAACTGTCGGTGAGAGCCTTCTCGAACCACAGCTCGCCGGCCTGGACCTTCTGCAGGCACTTCACCTGGAGGTCGGTGGGCAGAGTTTTGCGGAGGATCCCGCGCACTCCCAGCCCCATGGCCTGGAAGGCCAGCTCGGTGGAAATGGTGTTCACCCAGAGCACGATCTTGCAGCTCATCATGGCGTGCTTCATTTCATTGAGCACGGCGAAGGTAATCTCGGGGGTGAGGTCCATCAGTACCAGTTCGGGGGAGCCCTGGGTCATTTGCTCGACTAGCGATGCGACGCTGCCGCAGGTTGGCAGCAGTTCGAAGCCGTCCACCTGGCGGAGGACAGACTCCAGTCCTTTGGCCAAGATCGGTTCATCACTATAAAGAAGAATTCGCGTCATATTCTCCACCTTTTCAGGCCAGCCGCGACCGCTTTTCCGGCCGCCGGAAACATCCATTAATTATTCCCGGAATTCGCCTGACCTTTTCTTATGTATTATCCAATTGTGTACTCCGATTGTCAATAACAATTTACATGATTTTATGAAAATTACTATCTATTTATAAGTCTATAAATAGTTTTGAAGAGATATTTCTTATATTCAAATATAAAATGTAATTCTTTTATTTTCAATATCTTGTCCGCTTTGTTGAATAGCTTCCGAGAGGCATGGAATTTAAATAAAATATTCGATAATTTACGGCCAATAACGCTATCGCATACGCCCTGGATAGTTACCTTTACCCCGCAAACTGGGTGGCGACGGGGAATTGGGAGGCTTCGGGAACGGGGTGAAAGGAGGGCAATATTTCTTGATAACCTTCGGCAACAGCGGGGGATAGCCCTTTTCCTATATTGATCGCGAGGGTCTTGGGCGCTAAATTCACCATGGCGTCCAAGGAAATGAAGAACATCAACCGGCGCGAGAGCCCGCGAATTGAAATCCAGCTCCGGTGTCACGTTACGTCGCCGGCGCTGTGGGTGCGAACCACGATGACGACGGAGAACGTCAGCCGCAGCGGGATTTTGGTCGCCTGGAACAGAGAAGGGCCGGAGGCGCCGGTGCCGGGCGTGGGCCAGATTGTGACGGTGGAGCTCGAGCTGCCGGCAAATCACGGATTCGGACAGAAATGCATTCACTGTCAGGGAACCGTGACGCGGGTGACGGGGGCGCCGGAAAGCCCGAACGTGGCGCTGCGCGTGAACTACATGGATTTCCGTTCCTTTCACGATCGCCTGCGGGCGGTTGAGGCGCTGATGCCGGTGGCGAGTTCCTGGATGGCGTGATTCTGCGATGGAAAACAGAGGCTCCCAATTCGCGATCAAGTGGCTGCCGTCACTGGCGGACTTCGCGTTCCTGACGCCCATCGTGCTGCTTTTCGGGCGTCTGCAAGGCGTGAAGACGCTGCTCGGCGATTGCGACACGGGATGGCACATTCGCACGGGCGAATGGATCGTCTCGAACCATCTGGTTCCGACGCACGACGTGTTTTCCTTCTCCAAGCCGGGTGGCGCGTGGTTCGCGTGGGAATGGCTTTCGGATGTGATCTTCGCCGGACTGAACGGCATGTGGGGACTGCGCGGCGTGGTGCTGCTGAGCATCCTGCTGCTGAGTGCGACGTTTACAGCGCTGTTCCTGGTGGCGCGGCGCAGGGCCAATCCGGTGACCGCCATCCTGGTGACGGCGGTGGCGGCGGTGGCCTCGTCGGTGCACTGGCTGGCGCGACCGCACTTGTTCACGATGCTGTTCGTGATTCTTTTCTACGCGGCGCTGGAGCGGGTGCGGGAAGGGCAGACGCGATGGGGGCGGTTGCCATACCTGGCGCTGCTGCCGGTGGCCATGATCCCGTGGACCAACCTGCACGGAGGGTTCTTCGTGGGGATCGCGCTGGTGGGGACATACGGCGCGGGCGAACTGGCGCAGATGGCGCTGACGGCCAACCCGGAAGCGCGCGGGCCGGCGTGGCAGCGGGCCAAACGATATTTCGGATGCGCCGGGGCGTGCCTGGCGGCGAGCCTCATCAACCCCTATACGTACCACCTGCACGTACACCTGTTCGAGTATCTGCGCGATCCGTACGCTCCGCAGCACATCATGGAGTTCTTCACGCTGAGCTTCCACCATCCGGCGGCGATCTTCTTCGAGACCATGCTGTTGCTGTCGGCGGTTTCGGTTTTCTGGTATGCGCGGCGGGGACGGTACACGGAATCGCTGCTGCTGCTGGGGCTCGGACACGTGGCTCTGGTGGCGGCGCGCAACATTCCGCTCTTCGTGCTGGTGGCGGCGCCGCCGGTGGCGGGCCTGGTGCAGGCGTGGCTGAACGGGTTGCCGGAGTTGGAATTGGCGCAGTGGGTGCGGCGGGCCGCGGCCAAGTACAACCAGATGGCGGCGCGCACGGCGGAAACGGACCAGATTCCGCGGTGGCACCTGGTGAGCGTGCTGGGCCTGGCGATGGTGGTGGCATTGTTGTTCGCGCCGGCGCCGCCCAAACGGTTTCGCGCGGAATTCGACCCGCAATCCTACCCGGCGAAGGCCATCGAAGCCTTGCGGCGGATGCCGCAGCCGCGGATCTTTACGGACGACCAGTGGGGCGACTACCTGATCTGGCGCCTCTACCCCTCGGACAAGGTATTTGTGGACGGCCGCAGCGATTTCTACGGCTCGGCCTTCGAAGAAAAATACACCGACGTTCTGAACGTGAAATACGACTGGGAGCGCATCCTCAGCGGGTTCGACGTCGACACGATTCTATTGCCCCCTGACGTGCCGCTGGCCGGCGCGCTGAAGGAATCGAGCCGCTGGCGGGTGGTGTACGACGACGGCGTGGCTCTGATTTTCCGGTCGAATCAAAAGACCGCGGGCAAAACGACATCCGTGGCCCACCAGGGCAGCGGAGCAGGCCGTGATCGCGAGGTCACGAAAACACAGGCACGTGATCAAGCGATCACAGAGAACAAAACAAAACTTAGGAGCGAACACAATGACGTTTTTGCGTAATCTCTGGAAGGACGAACAGGGGCAGGACCTCATCGAGTACACCCTGCTCATGGCGTTCGTAGCGCTGGCTTCGGCCGCTCTGTTTTTGGGCGCCGGCGGCAGCATTAAGAACATTTGGACGATCACCAATGCTCAGTTGGCGAACGCCGCCACCAACGCGAGCTAACACACCTGGATGGAGCAGGCCGGCATGCCCATGCCGGCCTGCTGCCGCCCGGACGGCAGGCAGTGTTGGCAGTGCGGAACGAGGAATGGCATGAATAAGAGATTTGTCGGTGTTCTGATATTTGCTTTCATGGTCGCCACGGCCGGAGGACTGATTACCTACAAGTCGCTCATGAGCCGGTCTCAAGCGGCCAAGGCCACGGCGCCGTCGGTACAGGTGGTGCTGGCTTCGAAGGATCTGGAGCTCGGGACCGTGCTGAAGGAAGGCGATTTGTACCTGGCGGACTGGTCGGGTGCATTGCCCGCCGGCGCCACCAACAAGCCGTCGGATCTTTACGGGCGCGGCGTCACCACGCCGATCTACGCCAAAGAGCCGGTGATCGAATCGCGGCTGGCTCCCAAGGGCGCCGGCGGCGGCCTGGCGGCGATGATCCCCAAAGGCATGCGCGCGTTCACCATTCCGGTGAACGAGGTAGTGGGCGTGGCGGGGTTCGTCACCGCGGGACAGCACGTAGACCTGCTGATCTCCGGGACCAGCCCGGGCGGGAGCGGCAGCCAGGGCACGTTGAGCCGGACGCTGCTGCAGAACCTCGAAATTCTCTCGGCAGGACAAGATTTCAAGAAGGATCCGGAAGGCAAGCCGATGGCAGTGCAGGTGGTGAACGTGCTGGTGACGCCGGAACAGGCGGAGGTGCTGAGCCTGGCGACGGGCCAGACAAGCATCCGCATGGTGCTGCGCAATCCGCTGGACCACGATGTGGCCAAAACGCCGGGTACCAACCTGGCCGCTATGTGGGGCAACGCCGGGAAGGGGCTGAAGCCGACGGCGCTGGACACCGATGAGCCGCCAGCCCAGAAGCCGCGCCGGGCGCCCGCGCCGAAGCCGGTGGCCCTGGTGGCGCCACCACCCCCTGTGAAGAAGGAAGTGCCCTTCAACATGGAAATCATTTCGGGAACCAGCAAGACAGAAGTCAAGTTCGATAAGAGCGGGGAGGGTAAATAGGTGTTCACAACGGGTCAAGTAGTTCGAATCGCGCTGGCGGCGAGCGCATGCGTGCTGGCGGGGCCCGTGCGCGCCGACGATCCCATCACCCCGGCCCAAGCGGCGGCGGCGCAACCAGAAGGTGTGTCGAAGGCGGCCGCACCGGGTGTAATCGGCAGGCTGACGGTGACGGTCGGGAAGTCGCTGACCATCGACAGCCCGCTGGCAATCAAGCGGCTCTCGACGGCCAACGGCCTCCTGGTGGAAGCCGTGGCGATCGGGCCGAAAGAAGTGTTGATCAACGGCAAGCTGCCGGGCGAGACGTCGCTGATTATCTGGCAGGACAACGATACGCGGCTGATCTACGACCTCACGGTGCGGATGAGCCCGTCGCGGCTGAACGCCGTGCGGGAACAAATCGCGCGGGACTTTCCGGACGCCGACATCAACGTGACGTTCGACAACGATACGGCATTCGTGCGGGGCACGGTGCGGGATGTGGTTTCGTCGGACCGCATCATGGCCATTGTCGGCACGCTGGGCAAGGCGGTCAACCTGCTGCGGGTGGACGTGCCGCCGGTGGAATCGCAGATTCTGCTGAAGGTGCGGTTCGCCGACGTTGACCGGAGCGCGACTCTGAACCTGAGCGCGAATTTCCTGACGGGGGCGTTCAACCAGACCACGGGGGTGGGCCCGGCCGGCGCTGGTCTCCTGGGGACGGACCCGGGGACGGCAGGCACGTTGGGCTCGCTGGTGACCATTTTTGCGATGCGAAAGGACATTAACCTGCAGGCGGCCATCACGGCGCTGGAAGGCAAGAACCTGCTGGAAATTCTGGCCGAACCGAACCTGGTGACCATCAACAACAAGGCGGCGAGCTTCTTGGCGGGCGGCGAGTTTCCCTATCCCATGATCCAGCCCGGTTCGTCGGGCGGCGGATCGGCGGTGACCATCACGTTCAAGGAATACGGCATCCGGCTGAATTTCCTGCCGACCATCACGCCGCGGGGCACCATCCGGTTGCACATCCAGCCGGAAGTCAGCTCGCTCGATTACACCAATGCGGTGACGCTGCAAGGCTTCACCATTCCGGGCACGTCGGTGCGGCGCGTGGAGACGGAACTCGAACTGGAGAGCGGGCAGAGTTTTGTGATCGCGGGACTGCTGGACAAGCAGACCACCGATTCCTTTTCGAAAATACCGGGCTTGGGAAGCATCCCGATCCTGGGAAAGCTGTTCCAGACCAAGTCGGTGACTAAGAACAATTCAGAGTTGATGGTGATCATCACGCCGGAGCTGGTAAGGCCGATTCCGGCGCAGGCGGTGCTTCCGGAGTTGAAAGCGCCGAAACCGTTCATGGAGGACAACACGGGCGGGTTCATGGGGCATCCGGGAATGGATAAGACCGGACCCGTGCCGGTGCATCCGCCGAATCCGACCATGCCGGTGGAACAGTTGATCCAGATCCTGCCGAGGCAGGGGCAAGCCGCTCCGACCCCCACGCAGACTCAGCCGGCGACGCCTCCAGCCCCGGGCGGCGGAACGGGCACGGGTGGCGGAACAGATAATTCAGGGCAGCCGCCGGCGACTCCTCCGGCTACTCCTCCGCCGGGCGGCGGAGGTGGCGGAGGGGCTGCCGGTGGTGGCGCCCCGCAAGACTTGGGAGCGGTATAAGCCAAGGTTACCGATATGAGTAAGTCCGCTTTCATCTGTACGACACAAGATGGCGCTCTGCACACGCCGAGGGCCGCGGCATGAGTTATCCGTTCGGGGTGAAAAGAACGATCCTGTACGGCGCGGTTTTGTTACTGGTAGCCATCTATTTCCTACAGATGGCTACTCCCCTGCGTCTTCACCCCGATACGGTTGTGTTGCTTTCGGTTGCAGAGACTGCGGCGCATGGAGGCGGGTATCTCTATCATGGGCAACCCACGGTCTTTCCCCCCGGGTACCCAATGTTGCTGGCATTTCTGATCAGAGCAAATCTGGCTCATCTCTGGGTGATTGTCGGCCTCAATGTCGTGTTCGTGGCGATCGGCTTGTCGGCAGTCTGCTATATCTTTCGATTGGATAAATTCAGCGAAGCTGCTCTGCTGGGCGTCTGTATTCTATCGCTCCTGTCGTTTGTCTTCATCAAGTACTCGGCGATTCCATTGACCGACCCGATCTTCTTCGGCGTTTCCATGTGTTGCCTTGCCTTGATGCGGAAGCAGGCGGCAGAGTTCAGCTGGCGCAGACTCATGGGCAGCGCAATTTTGGTTATCACATCGATATGCATCCGCCGAATCGGCATTGCGCTAATCCCGGCATTCCTGTATATGCTGCTCTCCCATCCCGTCGCGCGCCATTTTATGCGGCTCTCCGCCAGGATGAAAGCGGCCATCATTCCGATTGCCGCCGCGGCCGGCGGCGTCTTGATTTGGGTAATCGCTTCCACTTTGACACTGGCGGATTTCAGGTCGGTTCTCGCGGGTCGCACCTTGATCGACTCGGTACATATGGTTCTGGCGTTTCGTTTGAAAGAACTCGGCGAGACTGCAGTCAACCTGCCATTCTATGTAGTGCCATTGGCTCTGCGGGGGATACTTCCCATGGTTGGAACCTTGGCGCTGGCGCTGGTTTTTGCCGGTGTCTGGTGGCGCAAGCCGTTCGGCATAGTCGAAACATATTTCATCAGCTACGTGGCAATTATTCTGATGTGGCCGTTCTATGACCCCAGGTTCTGGTTGCCGGTGATTCCGTTCCTTATCGTATATGCCGGGCTGGCCCTGAGAAAACTGATCCAACGCAAGCTGGTCATGCAAATTGTCGAATGCTACGTCATGTTGGTCGCGCTGATAGGTCTGCTCACAATCCACTCCTTTACTGCGTTAAGCTTCGCCGGCGCGAAATTCGGAGATGCTTGCACCGGACAATACCATTCGACATATTGCGCCGTATGGCGCTGCCAGGATTTGGATTCCAGCAAAATCGACGCGGACGCGCTGCACTTGCTCCGTTACTATCAGCGGAACTCGGGGCCGGAATGACGACACAAGAAGAATGGAAAACGGAGGCTGCGGGGGAAAGCCACATGCCTTTGGCAAAAGTAACCTACGTACCGAGTCGCGCTATGGGAGGAGGCAACGGCGAGTGAGCTGCTCGCCCGGAAACCCATCATGTACCCGCTGACCATAGGAATGGCGATTGAGAATCGGGAGTTGTGGGAGCAGGCGCAGGCCAGCCTGACCACGCTGCCATTCCGGATCATCGTCGAGCATCAGGACCTGGGCGACGTAGGCAACTTCATCGACCGGCTGGAACGCATGCGGCCGGACGTGGTGCTGATCGATATCAGCGGCTGGAGAGAGCCGCTGGAGGGGCTGGTAGCGTCGATTCGCGGCGCCATCGGCGACCCCATGATCATTGCGTTGAACACCGTGGCGGATTCGGACTCGATTCTGTCGTCGATGCGCGCGGGGATCAACGAATACCTGTATCCGCCGTTGCAGGAAAGCCTGCGCAAGGCGCTCGAAAAGCGATCGGCGGAACGCAGCCGGCGGAGCGTGGCGGGCGCCAAGGCGGGCGGCAAGAGTTTTGCGTTCCTATCGGCCAAGGGCGGATGCGGGGCGACCACCCTGGTGACCCACGTGGCCGCGGAACTGGGGCGGCTCAACCAGAAAGTATTGCTGGCGGACCTGGACCTGGATTCCGGCATGGTCGGATTCATCACCAAGACCAAATCGGTGTATTCGATTCTGGATGCGGTGAACAATCTGCACCGGCTGGACATCCACTACTGGAAGGCGCTGGTGTCGAACGGGATTCCGGGAGTGGAGATTGTGCCCGCGCCTTTGGCGATGGCGTCCAAGGTGCAGATCAAAGACGAGCAGATCCGCAACATCCTGGCGTTCGTGCGGCCGCACTACGACTGGACGCTGGTGGACCTGGGGCGCAGTTTGAGCCGCATGGCGATGGCGGCGCTGGAAGAGATCGACGAGGCGTGTCTGGTCACCACGCTGGAAGTACCGGCGCTGCACCAATCCAAACAGATTGTGCAGACGCTGCTCGACAGTGGATACGGCAAGAACCGCATCAAGCTGATCCTGAACCGTTCCCCCAAGCGGTTGGACATCACGCCGGGCGAGTTGGAGAAGATGCTCGGGCTGCCGATTTTTTGCATGGTGCCCAACGACTATACGGAGTTGTACGAGACCTATGCGGAGGGACGGATGTTAAACCGCAATTCCGACCTGGGCAAGCATATGGCGAAGCTGGCAGGCAAACTGTCGAGCATGGGGGAAGAGAAAACCGGAAAGAAGAAGTTTGCGCTGTTCGGCTAAAGGACAATCACGATGGCGAACCTGCTAGATACGGTACCAAGACCAGGCGAGAACCGGGAAACCGGGTGGGTCAATCGCCTCTTTACCAAAGAGGGGTACACGCCGGAATACCAGGAGCTCAAATTCACGCTGCACCGCAAGCTGCTGGACCGCATCAATCTGGAGGCCCTCTCCTCGATGGCCGGAGAACGCGTACGCGCGGAAATTCGCGCGGCCGTAGCCAAGCTGGTGGAGGAAGAGAAGACGCCTCTGAGCCTGGTGGAAAAAGACCGGGTGATTGAAGAGATTCTGGACGAGGTATTCGGCCTGGGGCCGCTCGAGCCGCTTTTGCAGGATCCCACCATCAGCGACATTCTGGTGACCACGCCGCGCCTGGTGTACGTGGAGCGGGCGGGCAAACTGTACCGCACGCCGGTGGAGTTCAAAGACGACGCGCACCTGCTGCGGATCATCGAGAAAGTGGTATCGCGGGTAGGCCGGCGGGTGGACGAATCGTCGCCCCTGGTGGACGCGCGCCTGCCGGACGGCTCGCGCGTGAATGCGGCCATCCCGCCGGTGGCGGTGGATGGACCGTTGCTGTCGATCCGTCGATTCGGCCGGCACGCCATGAAGGGCGAGGACCTGGTCTCCAAGCTGGCGATGACCGAAGGCATGCTGGACCTGCTGAAGGCCTGCGTGAAGGCGCGGCTGAACATCCTGATCTGCGGCGGAACCGGTTCCGGCAAGACGACGCTATTGAATGCGCTGTCGGGGTACATTCCGGAAGACGAGCGGATTGTGACCATCGAAGACGCGGCCGAACTGCGGCTGCAGCAGACCCACGTGGCGCGCATGGAGACGCGGCCGCCCAACGTGGAAGGCGTGGGCGCGATCCACATCCGGCAACTGGTGATCAACGCCCTGCGTATGCGGCCGGACCGCATCATCGTCGGCGAAGTTCGCGGGGAAGAGGCGCTGGATATGTTGCAGGCCATGAACACCGGCCACGACGGATCGTTGACCACCATCCACGCGAACACGCCTCGCGACGGCTTGGGCCGCCTTGAGGTGATGGTGGGCATGGCCAACGCCAACATGGGAATCCGCTCGGTGCGGCAGCAGATCGCGTCGGCGGTGGACCTGTTCCTGCAGACGTCGCGGTTCAGCGACGGAACGCGGCGGGTGACGCACATCACGGAAGTGGTCGGGATGGAGCAGGACGTCATCACGCTGCAAGACATTTTCCTGTTCGAGAAGACCGGGATTACGGAAACCGGCAAGGTGAGAGGGCGGTTCCGGGCAACCGGAATCCGGCCGAAGTTCTACGAACGCCTGAAGGCCTGCGGAATCACCCTGCCGACGCAACTGTTCCAAACGGTAGTGGAGATCAACTAAATGCAGATCGCGGTAGCCGTCTCCTTCATGGTGTTATTCGCGCTCGTGCTGCTGGCAGTGAGCGTGGGGCTGAAATTCTTCGACGCCCGGCGCAAGAGCCAGGTGGCGGAGATGTTGCAGACGGCCTCCGGCGAGCAGGTGACAGTAGTCACCAACCTGCTGAAGGATATCGATCTCGACAAGCCCACGGGATTCAAGCGGGTGCTGGCGTCGTTCCAGTTTTCGCGGCACGCGCAACAGCAGATCCAGCAGGCGGGATTGAGCTGGTCGTCGGCGCGCCTGATCGTGGCCATGGGCCTCGCGACCATCCCCGGCCTGGGACTGGGCGCGTGGTGGAAGATTCTACTGAACGGGCCGACGTCGGCGGTGGTCTTCGCGCTGGTCACCGGCTCGATTCCGTACCTGGTGGTGCGGCACAAGCGCAAAGTGCGGCTGGACACGCTGGAAGCGCAGTTCCCGGACGCGCTGGACTTTCTGGCGCGATCGATGCGGGCAGGACACGCATTTTCGATCAGCCTGGAAATGCTGGGCGAAGAGATGGCTGATCCCTTGGGGCAGGAGTTTCGGGCGCTGTTCAACGAGCAGAACCTGGGAGCTCCGCTGGAAACGGCGCTGCGCAACTTTTCGGAGCGAGTGCCTTTGCTGGATGTGCGGTTCTTCACTTCGTCGGTGCTTTTGCAGAAGCAGACGGGCGGCAACTTGAGCGAAATTCTGTCGCGGCTGGCGTACGTGATCCGCGAACGATTCCGCCTCAAGGGGCAGGTGAAGGCGGCCAGCGCGCACGGCCGGTTGACGGCCACCATCCTGACGCTGTTGCCGGTGGGGACGATGCTGGCCTTGCTGGTGGTGGCTCCCGGTTATCTGCAAGGCATGGCGGCCGACAGCGACGGCAAGTGGATGATCGGCGGCGCCATTTTCGCGCAGATCCTGGGGAATTTTTTCATCAAGAAGATCATCAACATCAAGGTATAGTATGCTGAATCCCATTGTATTCGCCGCTTTTGCATTCCTGCTGCTGTTGATCCTGCTGACGTGGCTGGGATACCGGATTTTCTATAAGCCGGGCAAATTCCTGAAACAGCTCGGACGGCCGGTCATCACCGAATCGCGGCGCGTGGTGGAAGATTCCAGCGAGCCGAGCGCCAGCACGGTCGTCACATTCCTGCACCAACTCGGGAATAAAATACCGTCTTCGGACGCGGACGTGGCCACTATGCGGGCCACTCTGGTGCGGGCCGGTTTCCGATCGGAAAACGCGGTGCCGGTATTCGTCGGAATCCGCATCCTCGCGACGCTGGCCATGCTGGTGGTGTGCGTGGCGATGGAACCGCACCTGCCTCCCAACCCGATGTTGAAGCTCATGCTGATGATCTCGGGGTGCGCGGCCGGATGGATTATGCCGCGCTTCTTCCTCGAAAAGCGGGTGGCCCACCGCCAGGAGATCCTGCGGCTTTCGCTGCCCGACGCGCTGGACCTGCTGGTGGTCTCGGTGGAAGCCGGGTTGGGACTGGACCAGGCCATCCAGCACGTGGGGCGGGAACTGCAACTAAGCCATCCGCAACTGAGCGAAGAGCTCATGCTGGTAATGCTCGAAATGCGAGCCGGCAAACGGCGCTCGGACGCGCTGCGGAATTTCGCGGAGCGCACCGGCGAATCGGAAATCCGCAAGCTGGTGGCGATCCTGATCCAGAACGACCGGTTCGGCACCAGCATGGGCGAGTCCCTGCGCACGCACTCCGACTTCTTGCGGATTGCGCGCCGCCAGGAAGCCGAAGAGCGCGCCGGCAAAGTGGGCGTGAAGCTGGTGTTCCCGATTTTCTTTTTTATCTTGCCGTCGATGTTGATTGTGGCGGCGGGCCCGGGCATCCTGCAGATCTTCAAGTATCTGTTCCCGATGATGAAGCACATGGGGTAGTTAGAAACTAAAAAGGAGAAAACGACGATGTCTGATACTTTCATTCAAGCGGCCATTTGGCTGGGAGCCGGCGGAACCCTGCTGATCTTCCTGCGGCGCCGCCGTGCGCGCAGACAGCAGCGCTAAACGCGTCAAAAACGGAGAGAGGCCAATAGACGAAAGGAGACAAAAAATGGAGCTCGCGATTCAAGGAGCGATCTGGCTGGGGGCGGGCGTGACGCTGGTTGTCCTGCTTTCCCGCCGCCGCCGGCGCCGGGTGTTGCGGTAACGAGTGCGCTATAGGGCTGGCGGGAAAACTGGGGGCGATTTTCGCCAGCTCCCGATGGTTATCATGTCGATTGAGGAACTGGTCGCCAAGCAGAACCAGGACGGGGGTTGGCCGTATGTCCGCGGGACGTCGTGGACGGAGCCGACGGTGTACGCCGTCCTGGCGTTGTTGGCGGCCGGCGAGACGGGGTACGCGCGGCGGGGCCTGGCGTGGATTGTGCGGCATGGACGCCCGGACGGCGGCTGGCCGGCGCAGGCGGGAATGGACCAAAGCATGTGGGTGACCGCCCTGGTGGCTTTGCTGCCTCCGGAACAACTGGGGCAGGAAGCACACCGGCGCGCCATCGCATGGCTGCTGGGGATGACGGGTGAGGAATCCACCCTGACGTATCGCATGCGGGAGTGGCTGCTGGGCAATGCGCGGCTGACGGACAAGGAGTTTGCGGGGTGGCCCTGGGTGCCGGGCACGGCGGCTTGGGTGGGACCGACCTCGCTGGCGATCCTGGCGTTGGAAAGGGAGAATACCCGGAGGCCACAGGCGGACATGCAGCGGCGGGTGGAAGAAGGCCGGGTATTCCTGATGCGGCGGATGTGCCGCGACGGAGGATGGAACCACGGGTCGGTGCGGGCGTTGGGCTACGAATCGCTGCCGTATCCGGAGACCACCGGGCAGGCGCTGGCGGCATTGCGCGGGGTTCGTTCTCCGGAAGTGGAAAAGGCGCTGAAGGTGGCCCGGCGGTTTCTGGCCGAATGCCGCTCGGCGGAGGCGCTGAACTGGCTGCGGCTGGGCCTGCTGGCGCACGAAGAGCTGCCGCAGGGTTACTGCGTGCCGCCGGGAGTGGCCAGCCGCACGCTGCCGGATACGTCGCTCGATATGCTGGTATGCGCGGTACAAAAAGGCAGCGACTTGTTTTGGGGCTGAAGATGCACAAGACCATCACCAGGCGCGAATTGCTGGCGGCAGCCGCGGGCGCGGCGGTGCTTTCGGCGTGCAACGTCCAAAAGCCGACCACGCCGTCCAGCGTCTCCGTGGCGCGGGCGCCGGCCTACGGCCAGGGCGTCTACGACACCATGCGGCGCCTGCTGGACGAACACCAGGTCAACGTCCGCGGACGCAATGTCGTGCTGAAGCCCAACCTGGTGGAGTTCGAGCCGGAGAGCAGCATCAACACCAACCCCCTGGTGGTTCATGCGGCGCTGGAAGCGTTCCGGGCGCGGGGCGCGGCGAGTGTGCGCATCGCGGAAGGCCCGGGGCACCGGCGCAACACCCTGGACCTGGCGGAAGCGGCGGGATACTTCAAGACGGTGCCGCGCTTCGAGGACCTGTTCGTGGACCTCAACCTGGACGACGTGAGCCGGGTGACTCCGCCACGGTCGTTTTCCCGCATGAAGAAGCTCTACCTGCCGAACACGGCGCTGGGCGCGGACCTGCTGGTGTCGATGCCCAAGATGAAGACGCACCACTGGGTGGGCGCGACGCTCTCCATGAAGAACCTGTTCGGGGTGGTGCCGGGCGCCGTCTACGGCTGGCCCAAGAACGTGCTGCACTGGGCGGGGATCGAGGAAAGCATCGCGGACCTGCACGCGCTGTTCCCGCGGCAGTTCGCGATTGTGGACGGGATTGTCGGCATGCAGGGGAACGGTCCGATCCAAGGCGTTCCGAAGAAAGTGGGAGTGCTGGTGGCGGGCGCCGACCCGGTGGCCGTGGACGCCACGTGTTGCCGGATCATGCGGATCGATCCCATGCGCATCGGGTATCTGCAATTGGCGTCGGACGGAATTGAGGCCCATATTGCGGAGCGGAGCATCCGGCAGACCGGCGAAAGCATCGCGTCCGTCCAGACTCCCTTCGACCTCATCCCTGAATTTCAATCCATTCGGTTGGAGAATAGTTAAATGCACACTGGACCGACCGACCGCTCCGTCCCCACCGCCGCCCGCCGCGGCCGCGCGGCGATTGCCGCCCTCATGGGTTCGAAGTGGGTCTTCGCACTGCTATCGCTTCTGTTTCTGATTCCCTGCTACTGGCAGCCGCGCATCCAGGCGGGGGATCTTTCAAGCCACATTTACAACTCGTGGCTTTCCCAAATGATCGAGAGCGGCCGGCTGCAAGGGTTGGTGATGGTGCAGCAGACCACCAACATTCTTTTCGACCTGATTCTGAGCGGGCTGTTCAAAGTGGTGGGGCCCGAAGCGGCGCAACGGATTGCCGTATCGCTGGCGGTGCTCACTTTTGTGTGGGGCGCCTTCGCGTTCATCGGAGCGGTGGCGGGCCGCCGGCCGTGGCACCTGCTGCCGTCGATCGCCATGCTGGCCTATGGCTGGGTGTACCACATGGGATTCTTCAATTTCTATCTCAGCCTGGGGCTGTGTTTCTGGGGCCTCTCCGTGGTTTGGGACTGGAGCGGGCGGCGGATGGCGATGGCGGCGCCGATTTTTGTGGTGGCGTACGTGGCCCACGCGCTGCCGGTAGTGTGGGCGGCGTGCCTGGTGGGCTACCTGCTGATTGCGCGCAACCTGTCGCCGCGGCTGAGGGTATATCTGGTTGCGGCATCGCTGATAGCGATGGTGCTGCTGCACGCGGTGATCGGCCGCACGATGGTCACGCAGTGGTCTCTGCAGCAAATCGACTTGTCCACGGGCGTCGACCAGGTGTGGGTGTTCGACTCGAAGTACTACGTGGTGATGGTGGGGCTGGTGGTGGTATGGGGGCTGCTGTTCCTGAACGTGATTCACCTGTCGGGGGCGCGCCAGGTGGTTTCGGGGATCCCGTTCCAGCTCTGCACCATCAGTGCGGCGGGCGTGTTCATTCTGCCGACCGCGGTGCTGCTTCCGGGGTTTCAGCATTCGCTGGCGTTCATCGCCGAGCGCATGTCCCTGGGGGTGGGAGTGTGCGTGTGCGCGCTATTGGGCGCGGCGCGGCCGAAGCGCCTGGAGATGTATGCCCTGGCCCTGGTGACGATGGTGTTCTTCGGGTTCCTGTACCGCGACGAGCGCGCGCTGAATTCCTTTGAGGACCGGATGCAGGATACGGTGGCGAAACTCGCGCCGGGCCGGCGGGTGATCAGCGCGGTCCAGGATTCCGGTCTGCGGGTGAACGCGCTGGCGCACATGATCGACCGGGTGTGCATCGGCCATTGTTACAGCTACGCCAACTACGAGCCGTCGACGGCCCAGTTCCGCATACGGGCGAAAGCACGGAATCCGTACGTGGCTTACTCCTACGAGCAATCGTGGGAGTTGCAGATGGGCGTGTACGTGGTGCGGGAGAGCGACTTGCCGCTCTACCAGGTGGACCTGGACGAAAACGGGAAGATGGTGGTCAAAGAACTGAGAGCAGGTATGCCATGCGGAAGTACGGAATGGGATCCTTTATCGGAGACGCTGCCGGCCGGATAAACGTGTTCCAGTTGGTGGCCGAAGTGGCCCTGCTGGCGGCCATGGTGATGGCGTCGTCGTGGCTGGTCCGGGGCTGAGGGAGTGAAGAACTCGCCGGAATTTGTGGGGCAGACCCCCTGGTCTGCGCGGGTCCCCTTGGACCCGTTCGCCTGTCCTACGCCCCGGGGCGGCTCGCGCACACCAGCACGATCATGAGGTTCCATACGATCAGGCCGCTATACCAATAGGTAGCCCAGCGGATGACATAGTTTTTCCGGGCGTACACGCAGAAAGCGCCTAAAGCCAAAGCGACGGCCTTGGAAGCAAATATCCCCAGCGCGGGACCGGCGTGCATAAACAGGCGGATGAACGGGCTGGCCTCAGTGGCGCCCAGCCTGAAACCCACGAGGGTGGTCAGCAGGTCCAGCAACTGCAGATAGATAAATACGTACTGAATTGCCATCAGCGTTTTTCCAAAGTACTTAGATCGGCGCTTCCTGAAAATAGTTTACCCTTACTTCCTCGAAAAGAAGCCGCCGGAATGTACCATTCGTGCCATCCCTGCAAGGCGTGGTTCTAGTACAAAACAGGACATTTATAGAAAACGTTCCATGACGGCGGGGCACATTTTGTTAAATTGGTGTGGAATGACACCGCCGGCCATCGAAGCATACCTGCTGCAGGAATCGAGCGGGCGGCGCTATCCGCTGGGCGACGGACAGACCTGGGCCATTGGCCGCGGCGACGGCTGCGCTGTGATGCTGGACAGCCGGTCGGTGTCGCGGTTGCACGCGCTGATCCAAAGGAGGGACGCGGGGGATTTTTCACTGGTGGACCTGGGGAGCCGCAACGGGTCGTTTGTGAATGCGCGGCGGGTGAGCCTGCCGCTGGTGCTGAACCACAAGGATCGGTTGCTGTTTGGGGATCAGGAACTGATCTTCTGCAGCGCGGCGGGTGGCGGCGCGGGAATCCCGATTGCTGAGATGAATCCGCGCAATATGCCGACTACGGCGATCCACACGCACAGTCTCACTACGATCGTGGTGGTGGATATCCGCGACTTCACGCCGCTGGCGCGGACGGTTTCGGAATCGCTGCTTTCGCAGACCATCGGCACCTGGTTTCTGCGGGCCGGGCAGATTACGCAACGGCTGGGGAGTTGGGCGCAGAGATACATCGGGGACGCGGTAATGGCGGTGTGGGTTCACGACCGCCCGGAGAGCCTGGCGGCCGATTTGGTGAAGGCGCTGCGGGCGGTGAGCGAGATCAATACGGCGACGGCGGAAATCAGCCAGGCGCTGCCGCTGCCGGGGCCCCTGCGCATCGGGGCGGGCGTGAATACGGGTCCGGCGATCGTGGGCGGCGCGGAATTCACCGCGCTGGGCGACACCGTGAACGCGGCATTCCGGCTGGAAGCGGCCACCAAGCAGATTGGCTTGGGCGTGGCGCTGGGCGCGCGGACGTTCCAGGAACTGATGTTGACGGCGGGCTCGAGTTCCCCTTTTGCCAAACGCGAAGTGGAGCTGAAGGGTTACGAAGGGCCGAGCACGGCCTGGGGGATTTCCTTCGACGCCTTGCAAGAATTCCTGGAGGGCCGCCCGTAGTGGGGCAGACCCCCTGGTCTGCGCGGGTCCCCCTGGACCCGCTCCCCCTCGTCCCGCTCTCCCGCACCCAGGTGACATCGGGCCCCGAACCTGGTAATCTGCTTCCAATAGGCGACCTGCGAGGGGAGCAATATGACGACCGTTCTATCCGAAAACCAACAACAAGAGCTTCTGAATCGCGGCTTTTCGCGCCGGACTTTCGGCCGGATTGCCAGCATCTTAACTGCCGGCGCGGCGCTGCCGTTTTATAACGAGCCCGCTCTGGCACAACTCTCGCGGGTGGATGCGCCGCCGGACGCGGTGATGATCAACTCCAACGAGAATCCGTTGGGCCCATGCAAGGAAGCACGGGAAGCCGCCCACAAAATGGTGGAGCAGGGTGGCCGTTACCTGTTCGGGGAGGCCGGCAAGGTGCTGACCATCCTCTCCGAGCAGGAAGGGTTGACACCCAACCACGTAAACATCTACGCCGGATCGAGCAGCCCGCTGCATCAAGCCGTGATCGCCTTCTGCTCACCCGCCAAACCGTACGTGCTGGCGGACCCCGGGTACGAGGCGGGCGGCGCCGCGGCCCAATTCATCGGCGCGCCGGTGATTCGCGTTCCATTGGCCAAGGATTATGCGCACGATGTGAAAGCCATGGCGGCAGCCAGTCCCACCGCCGGCCTGATCTACATCTGCAACCCCAACAATCCGACCGGCACGATGACCAAGAGGTCCGATCTGGACTGGCTGGTGGCCAACAAGCCCAAGGGCTCGATCGTCATGATCGACGAAGCCTACACCCACATTGCGGGCGGCCCGTTCTGCAACGATATGGTGGCGGCGGACAAGGATGTCGTGATCCTGCGCACGTTCTCCAAGATCTACGGCATGGCGGGCCTGCGCGCCGGCGCGGCCATGGCCCGGCCCGACCTGTTGGCTAAGATCCGCGGCTGGGGCCATAGCGGCATGATGCCGATCACCTCCATGGCCGCGGCCAGCGCCAGCCTGCAGTCGAAAACCTTGGTGCCGGAACGGCGCAAGTACATCGCCGACGTGCGCAACGACGTCCTCGATTTCCTAGACCAGCACAGCTTCAAGTGCGTGCCCTCGGTTTCCAACTGCTTCATGGTGGATACCAAGCGCCCCGCCCGCGATGTCATCGGCGCCATGGCTCGCGAAAAGGTGTACATCGGGCGCCCCTGGCCGGTTTGGCCGACGCACGTGCGTGTTACGGTGGGCACGCAGGAAGAGATGGACAAGTTCAAGGCAGCCTTCCTCAAGGTGATGGCTTGAACCCAAGGGCCATTCTGCGAAGAATGAGCCCGCCTCGCGCAAATTACGGTTGGAGCAGATTTCTGGGAGATTGTGCGGGCGGGGTAATCGCGGCGCTCATCGCGCTGCCCTACGGTCTCGCTCTGGCCGCGGCCATGGGGTTGCCGCCGGTGCTGGGCATCTTCACCTCGATTCTGACCGCCCCGGTAATTTCGCTGATGGGACGCAACCCGGTGCTGATCGGCGGCACGGCCAGCGCCACGGTCCCATTCATCGCCGTGGCGGCGCGCGCGGGCGGCGTGGCGGCGGCGGCGCGGCTTTCCATTCTGGCGTCGGTGATTCTGATCGGCTTCGGATTTCTGAAGCTGGGGCGCTACATCACGCGGGTGCCGCACGCGGTGGTGACGGGATTCTCATGCGGCATCGGCGGCATGATGCTGGTGTCGCAGCTCGACATCATGTTCGGAGTGGCGTCGCCGCTGACGCGCCCGGCCGGCTCGGCGATCGCGCAATTGTGGGCGGTGCTCCGTCATCTGGGAGAGGTGCGGGCCGTGCCGTTGATCCTGGGCGTGAGCGTGATCGTAGCCGCCACGCTGGCGGCGCGTCTTTCGCACCACGCGCCGGCGCCGCTCATCGGCGTAGCGCTGGCGATTTTGATCGGCCGCTTTTTCGGTTTTCACACCAAAGAAGTGGGCGCCTTACCGGCCATGCTGCCGCCCTTGGCGGGCATTTCCTGGAAGTTGCGCGAAGTGCTGGCCGCCATGCCCTCGGCGGCCGGGCTGGCATTTGTCTCGGCGGTGAATATTCTGATCACGTCGCGCGTGGTGGAGCATTTTCGAGGGCGCCACAAGCGTATGAAGCCCGCCGATGCGGATGCGGAATTGAGCGCTTATGGGACGGCCAACATCCTGGGCGGGTTGTTCGGCGCGCCGCCCAGCGTGGGCATTCCGGCGCGCAGCCTGGCGGTGGTGCGGTGCGGCGGCACGACGCGCATCGCGAATCTGATGCACGCGCTCTTCCTGGTGGGGATTCTCTGGCTGGGCTCGGGCGTGGTGGAGCGCATTCCGATTCCGGCATTGGCGGGCGTGACGGCATGGATGGGGCTGTGCCTGCTGGATTGGAGCGCGTGGCGGCGGCTGCCCAAGATGAGCCGCGTGGATGCCGGCGCGTTTCTGGCGACCGCCATCTCGGTGCTGGCGGTGAATGCGGTGCTGGCGGTTGGGATCGGCTGCTCAATTTACGGCCTGGCATGGCTCTACCAACGGCGGCTGCGGCCGGCGCCGGTGCCCGATTTACTAACCGAGCCGCGACCGTAAGGGAGCGATTTGGCGATAGAAGAGGTGAACTCATGGAAGCTACCAGAAGAAGTTTTCTCGGTGTCGTAGGCGTGGCGGCAACAGCGGCTGCCGTCCCGCGCCCGGCCAGCACCGGCTTCGTGAAGCCGGCCCCAAAATTTTATGTGGCGGCGGTGACGCCGTGCGATAGCAAGGGTAAGTTCGACGAAGCCCTTTACCGCGACATGATGCCCTATTTCAAGGAGCGCGGGGCCGATGGCGTGGTGGCCCTCGGCACCACCGGCGAGTTTCCCATGTTCTCCTGCTTGGAGCGCAAGAAGATTGCCGAGACCGCGCTGAAGCACCGCTCGGGGCTGGACATGATCGTGCAGGTGGGCACGCCCAACCTGCCCGAGACGCTGGAACTGCTGGCGCACGCGGCGGCCAATGGAGCCGATGGGGCGCTTTGCATCCCGCCGTTCTATTACAAGAACCCGAGCCTGGAAGGACTCTACCGGTATTATTCGCAAGTGCTCGAAGCGGCCAGGATCCCGGTGCACCTGTATCACATTCCGGGGACCAGCGCGGTGCCCATCACGGTGGAGCTGCTGCACAAGCTGGAACATTATCCGATGCT
>JBEKYE010000056.1:0-17272 GCA_049511275.1 Bryobacteraceae bacterium | reverse complement strand
CATTTGGCCAGCGGCAGGTCTCGGTGATGTACAAGTCGATCAATCAATACCACGTGGTTCTGGCGCTGCAACAGCAATGGTGGTCAAGCCCGGACTTCCTGAACACGATCTACGTTCAGACGCCCAAAGGCACCGATGTTCCCTTGTCCACCTTCACGCACTTCACGCAAGGGCTCACGCCAATTTCGCTGCCCCACCAGGGGCAGTTCCCGGCGACCACGCTTTCGTTCAATCTGGCCTCGGAAAATGTCGCGCTGAGCGACGCCGTGAACGCGATCAACCGGGCGGAAGTGGAAATGGGGCTGCCAGCCAACATCACTGGCAAGTTTGCCGGCACCGCGCGGGCCTATCAGGATGCACTGGCGAATCAGCCCATCCTGATCTTGACGGCGCTGATCGCCGTTTATATCGTGCTGGGGATCCTGTACGAGAGCCTGATCCACCCTTTGACCATCATCTCCACGCTGCCCTCGGCCGGCGTGGGAGCGCTGGTGGCCATGGTGCTGTTCAAGAGCAACCTGGACCTGATGGGCATGATCGGAATTATCCTGCTGATTGGCATTGTGAAGAAGAACGCCATCATGATGATCGATTTCGCGCTGGCGGCCGAGCGGAACGAAGGGATGAATTCGCGCGATGCCATCTACCAGGCCTGTCTGCTGCGGTTCCGGCCCATCATGATGACCACCATGTGCGCGCTGCTGGGCGGCATGCCGCTGGCGCTGGGATGGGGCGCTGGAGCGGAGTTGCGGAAGCCGCTGGGGATTGCCATTGTAGGCGGCCTCTTAGTCAGCCAGATGCTGACCTTGTTCACCACGCCCGTGATTTATCTTTACTTCGACCGGCTGCGCAAGCGTTTCACGCGGCGCCAGCCGGGTTTCCGGCGCCGTCCCGGTTTTCTGATTCCTGGCGGGGCCGTGGAGAGCGGCGATTGATGACGCGATTTTCGAAAACCGTAGTTCTGGCCTCAGTGCTCTGCTCAGGTTGCACCATCGGCCCAAAATACCAACGGCCCGTGGCACATGCGCCGGTGACCTTCAAAGCCATGGCCGGCAACGACGAGTGGAAGATGGCCACTCCCAGCGATGGCCTGCTCAAGGGCAAGTGGTGGGAGATATTCGGCGATCCGGAACTGAACCGGCTGGAAGAGTTAGTCAACGTCGATAATCAGAACGTAAAGCAGGCGGAAGCACAGTTCCGGCAGGCGCGGGCCCTGGTTTTAGCCAATCACGCCAACTACTATCCGACTATCGGGTCGACCCCGGCGATCACCCAAAGCGACGTGGGACGAAATACGGGTAGGGGCAGCGGGACCAGCCAGAGTTTTTCTTTGCCCGCGGTGGCGACCTGGGAACCGGACCTGTGGGGCCGGGTTCGTTTGTCGGTGGAGAACGCGGTGAACAACGCGCAGGTGAGCGCGGCCGATCTGGAGAATATCCGGCTCAGCCAGCAGGCGCTGCTGGCGACCGATTACTTTCTGCTGGCGGCGCAGGACATGCAGCTCAAGGTGCTCAACGACACCATCCAGGCTTACGACAAGAACCTGCAGCTCACCATCAACCGCTACAACGGCGGAGTGGCGTCGAAGTCGGATATTACCCTGGCGCAAACCCAGTTGGCCGGCGCGAAGGCTGAGAGCACGGATCTACACATCGCGCGAGCGCAGGACGAGCATGCCATAGCCGTGCTGACCGGCCAGCCGCCAGCGGCTCTGGACATTGGCACCAGCACGATCCCGCGCCCCCCGCCGCCCATTCCGATGGGTATTCCGTCACAGCTTCTGGAGCGGCGTCCCGACATTGCGGCGAGTGAGCGCCAGGTGGCGGCCGCCAACGCGAACGTGGGTATCGCCGAGACCGCTTACTATCCCACGCTGACTCTTTCCGCCAGCGCCGGTCTTCTATCGTCAACCCTGGTGAATCTCTTCAGCTACGCGAGCCGCAGTTGGTCCGCAGGCCCCTCGCTCTCACAGACGCTGTTTGATTTTGGCCGCCGCGGCGCCGCGCTGGAGAACGCCGAAGCCGCATACGACGGGACGGTTGCCGCTTACCGGCAGACGGTGCTCTCCGCCTTTCAGGAAGTGGAGGACGATCTGGCGAGTCTGCGTTACCTGGCGGAAGAAGCCGTGCAGGAGCAGGAGGCCGTGGTGGCTTCGCAGCAGGCGCTGGCTCTGGAGTTGCAACGGTATCGGGCGGGAACGGATTCCTATCTCAATGTCATCACCACCCAGATCATCGCATTAGGCGACCAGCAGACGGCCATCACCATCTTGCAGCGGCGCATGACCGCGGCAGTGGATCTTGTCAAGGCCCTCGGCGGCGGTTGGGACGCTTCGAACCTGCCTTCGGGCAATGCTCTTCGTACGGTGGCAGGGGCCGATCCGCAGGGCACGCAAAAAGGCGCCGCGGAGGAGCAGAAGCAACGTCATTGACCGTTCGGCTCGACCGGCTGGCGAATTGGGAACGCCGGCTAATGGGTGGTAGCCGAATCGGCAGCACGGCATCGGTCGTTGTTAGCGAAGATGTCCCGCATGGAGCTCCGCGTGAGCGTGACTTGCTTATCGTCCCCTCGACTGACCCAGAAGGCGATTGACTTCAGATGCGCCCAGAAACCCCGCCTTACTTGTTTCGCTCGATTGACCCAGATGTGCTTGGCGTCATATCCGATCGGCACGGTCTGGCCCGGCGCGGTCCAGGCCGCCCATGCGGGGTGGACCGGCGTCAAGTAATTCTTCGATTTGTCCCGCCAGTTCAAAACCGGAGTCCTTTGATAGCCGACCAGGATCTTATTGTCCGCCGCAAAGCAGTAATAATAGTCGCTCGCTCCGAAAAAGCAATTGTCGCAAAGAAATTCAGCGTGATCGAGCAACTGCGCTTGCGCCTGCTGCCGGTCGGCTGCCGCTCCGAAAGAGACTGGCGCGGCCAGCGAGGCGGCCACGCAAACTGATGTCCGGATAACAGAGCGAAAATACCAATGCGAGTTCATCGCCCAATCTTACCCTGCTGCCGCGCGCCGCAGCAACACCACTCGATTTTTGGGTCGAGCCTGAGGGTCCAAATCAAGTATCGCCCTTATCCCGAAGTTCCATTCTCAGCACCTTGGACATCGGTCAGCTCAATCATGCAGGCCGGCAACCCAGTCAGCCGATGGAACGTCATAATGGTGAGATGGGTTTTGCCGTCAACCAACGCCGTCGTTTGCGGTCAGCCCCACTTGTGTGGGTCATCGGCGTCGCGGCCGTTCTCTTCTGCGGCTCACCGGCCCGGGCTCAGTCCGGCGCTTCCACGGTTCAATCCGAAACCGTAGCCAGTGCCAAGGCCCTGACGGATCACGGTGTGGAGGCGTACGATGCCGGGAACAATTCCGCTGCGCTGGTCATTTTCCGCCGGGCCGCGGCTATCGGTGACGTGGATGCCATGATGTACCTCGGCGTGATGTATGGAACCGGTCGCGGTGTGGACGTGGACTACGCGGCGTCTATGACCTGGTTCCGGCAGGCGGCCGATGCCGGCAACAGTCAGGCCATGTGCAACATCGGCCTTTTGTACTTTCAGGGGCTGGGCCAGCCGAAAAGCTACCGCGACGCCTTGGGCTGGTTCCGTCGAGCCGCGACTTCCGGCAACACCGAAGCGATGTTCAACATTGGCGTGCAATACCGCGATGGGCTGGGAGTGTCCGTGAACTACGCCGAGGCCCTGCGATGGTTCCGAAGGGCAGCGGGCGAAGGGGATAGCAGGGCCGCCAACGCCATCGGCGTGATGTACCAGCAGGGTCTCGGCGTCGCCATGGATTACGCCGAAGCCATGAGGTGGTATCTAAAGGCAGCCGATGCGGGCAACGACACAGCCATGTACAACCTGGGTGTGCTGTGGGAGGGCGGCCTCGGCATCACCCAGAACCGCGACCAGGCCATCGCCTGGTATCGCAAGGCAGCCGCTACCGGCAATGAACCCGCCAAGGCTGCGTTGAAAAGTCTCGGGCTCAAAGACTGACCCCTGGGCAGGAGGCCATTCGCCCGCCCCATGTTCTCAGCACCCTGAGGCAATGTCCATGTAGCTACCGCCCTGTCGGCGCTTTGTCGAACACTTTTGACCGCGTGCTAGCCGAACCGGCGAAACGATCGCGTTTCCGGCGCCTGCGCGAACGCCGGCCGACTCGTTACTTGGCGAGCGCAGTGACTTCGTGGTCACCACGCTGAATTTCACGATGTCCAGCAGCGCGCCGCACCGCTGATCGCGAAACTGACGACAGCCGGCGCCGCCCCCACATTGAACCCCGGCAGGCATCTCCCTGGAACGCGGAGATCCCGCGCCGTCCTAACAATTTGCACGCCTGGCCAGCGTGACTCCCGCAAACCGCCGGGAGCCACGCCCGCCAGACCGTATCCTACTTCTGACCCTGCAAATTCGCGATGGAGGCCTGCAACAGGCCAACCGTGTAGTCGAGATTGTGGATTCCCTTGCTGCCGTCGTTAGTTACGAACAGCCAGTTGTAGGCCGCTTCCAACTGCGGCTTGGTCCACGTGGAATCGATGGTCAGGGAAGTTTTCACCTGATTGTTTGGAGGCAACAGAGTGGAGAGCTGATTGAGCAGCGCCTGCACCTGTGTCTGCACGCCCGCAGGGGCGCCGGTCCCGGAGAAGTTGAAAATCTCGAAATTGAACGTCGTAAGGTCCGTTCCGTGGCATGCCTGGCAAGCGCCCACGATGTCTTCCGCCGGTTGTCCCGCCGGAGCATAGGTGGTGCTGAAGGTATGGTCGCCGGCTTTCATGAACGCTGGGTCGGTGCTGGCCACGGTCTGCATGTGGCAGTCGACGCAGGTGTTCGTCGTCACGTATTGGTGTGCGGAACTCGGGATTACTTGGCCGTAGGTGTATCCGTTGGTGCCCATCAGCATATCGGCCTGCGGCCCTTCGTGCGGACCGAAATGGGCAGATCCCGCCGTGGTATCCACGGCCGAGGCGGCCATACGGCTCTGATGGCACTGCATGCACAGAATGCCTTCTCCGGCATTGGTCACCTTCGTTCCATTGGCCAGCGTCACCGACGCCATGTTGCGGATCAGGTGCGTATCACTCGCTGGCGCGGTCACGCCGTGCGGTTCATGGCATGTGTAGCAATCGATGGAATGGTACGCCGTTTCGGTAATCGGGCTCTCGCCATTCATTTTGGCGATGAAGCCGGTGCCGGTATGGCAACCCACACAGCTCGCGTTTCCGGCAGGATCGGTGGTGGTCACGGCATGCACGGAAGCGCTCCAAGTGGCGGTCTTTATATGGTGGGTAGGCTCGTCATGGCACTGGCTGCACGCCCCTGTGTTGGACGGGATCGCCACCGCAATCACGTCACCGCCGTAGTAGGCATGCTCGCTGCCCGGTCCGTGGCAGTTCTCGCACTGCACATTCGCCACATTCTGCAGCGTCTGCGGCATGGCCTGGAAATTGCCGGCTTGGCCGGTGGCCGGAAACGCCCACTTCAACTGCGTGGCCAGGTAAGAGAAGCCGCCGTCATTGACGGTGGAATTGGCGTCATAGCCCACGGTATGGCAGGGGGCACAAGACGCGCTTTCGGTCTCGCCTGCGAGGCCGCCGTTGATGACGTAGGTGAAGACGCTCGCGTGCTCCGTGTTCGACCACGGAGTTACCAGCGGCTCAGCGAGCCCGCCGCCATGGCACTGCGTGCAGACCGCTACGCCGACATACGTACCCGCGATATACGATTGATAGAGCGCGGTACTGTTGCCATTGATCGTCACGGTGGCACTCACTACGTAAAGCCCGTGAACGTCCGGCTTCAGAAACTGCCGGCCGGCCACCTGATAAATCAGGCGGTCGGAGGGTTCTGCAATCGGTACCGTTAATGGCAGCGGGCTCGCCGCCAGCACGGCCTTGGTGCCGGATGGCGCTTCCGTAATCGCCCAGGTCACGCCGCCTAACTGGCTCGCCGGGATCGTAGCGTCAACCTGCACCTCCATATACAGTGGCTCGCCGAGCCCTACTGTTCCCAATCCAGCCGACACCTGCGACGTGGAAGGCAGCTTATAAGTTGCAATATCTCCGGGCGTTAACGCCCTCAGCGCCAGACGCGGCGCCAATAAAGTCGTTTGCGCATTCAATGTGGTCGTTGCGGCCACAGCCATCAGCGCCAGTGCGGAAAGACCAGCTAGCGCTCGAGAAAGTCGGTAGTCCATTTTGACCCCCATCTCTAAAAACTCCAATCTTGTAAAAGTCCCTAAACAAAACGTGGTTTACAGACATGATTATATTCGGAGTTTGGGGTATTTTACTATAAAGTTTTACACTATATATCCAAAATCCCCCTTGAAGCTCACGGATTGTTGATTTATTCAACAAAAACAAGGGTCTAAATGCCTCACGGAAGTGGGCTTTAGAAGTCCATTTAGTACCGATCAGACAAGAAACTCCCAAGGTCTACCGCCGTGCTGACAATCGCGAGACAACATAGCGGCAGAAGAACTTCGGCATGCGCCACCGTCCGGTAGGAGTTTTTCCTGCTGGGGCCGCGCAGCGGCATTCGCCTCGGGCGCTATCGGAAAGCGAACAGTCCACAGTTCTAGCCTGTCTTCACAAGGAGCGCTTTCAGGACTGTTCGCTGGCGCAGGTCTACGCGGCCTTGCTCGATCAAGGCGATTATCATTGCTCGATCCGCACCATGGACCGCTTGCTGGAAGCCAGTGGCCAGAGCCGCGATCAACTCACTCATCCGCCCTATCAGGAACCGGAGTTTTGCGGACGCCCAGCGGACAGTAAGTGATTGAAAATGCTGGTGAGCCGGGCGGGACTCGAACCCGCGACCCTGTGCTTAAAAGGCACATGCTCTACCACCTGAGCTACCGGCCCTGCTTGTGGTGTGGAGGAATGCTTCTCCCAGTTTATCAAACCGCTGGCCGCTATACAGTTTTTCTCGCGCGGCGCCGATCTGGTGGCTGATGAAAGACGAAAGGCGTTCCGAAGAACGGATCCGCTCGAAAGGGCTAGTCACCGTGATGGCTGCCGACCAGGAACGGCTCGCGGCCGAAGTCTACGATATCAGCCAGTCCGGGATCAGCCTGTTGGTGGAGCGCGCCGTCGATCCAGGCACCAGGGTGCAGGTCGATACGGGCCATCTCGCCGCCGAAGGGGTGGTGGTGCACTGCGCCGCCCGGGGCAGACAGCACCAAATCGGAATTGCGTTTGACCCGCCGACGGCCGCGTAGGCCGGCGCCGGTTCGGAATCCGGCGGCTGCCGGTCTGGTGAGGGCTCGCACGTTATCATTGTTAGAGAGCCTTCGCCCCCATGCCGTCAAAACCGGAACCGGATTTAGGAATCAATAGCTGGCTTGAGGCCGAACTGTATGAGCAGTATCTGCACGACCGCTCGGCCGTAGACGAAAGCTGGAAGCACCTCTTCGAGGAAGCCGACGGCGCGACGGCCGCGACGGCCCCACCGGCCGCCATCCTGCCGCATTCGTTCCAGCCGCTGCGCGGCGCCGCGGGACGCGTCGCGGAGAACATGACCGCGAGTCTCGCGATCCCGCTGGCCACCTCGCAGCGAACCATCGCGGTGAAGGTGATGGATGAGAACCGGCGCATCATCAACCAGCACCGGGTGCTGCTGGCCAGCGGCAAGGTCTCCTATACGCACCTGATCGGTTGGGCGGTGGTGAAAGCGCTCGAAACGCAGCCGGCGCTGAATCACGCCTTCATAGAAAAAGATGGACAGCCCTACCGCGTGGTGCAGCCGCAGATCAACCTGGGGATCGCGATCGATGTCGCGGGCAAGGATGGAGGCCGGAACCTTCTGGTTCCCAGCATCAAGGACGCCGGCGCGCTCAATTTCCAGGAATACCTGACGGCATTCGACGACCTGGTGACGCGCGCCCGCCAGAGCAAACTCACGCCGGCCGATTTTCAGGGCACCACCATCTCGCTGACGAATCCGGGAACGGTGGGCACGGTGGCGTCCAACCCGCGGTTGATGCCCGGGCAAGGGGCCATCATCGCCGCCGGTGCCATCGACTACCCCGCCGAATACCAGGGGACGGCTTCCGAGACGAGGGCGATTCTCGGGATCGGCAAAGTGATGACGCTCACCTGCACGTACGACCACCGCATCATTCAGGGCGCCGAATCGGGGGCGTTTCTGGGGCGCGTACAGGCCCTGCTGGACGGCGAAGACGGCTTTTACGAGGAGGTCTTCGACCACCTGCGCATGCCGCACCGGCCGGTGCATTGGGAGACCGACCGGCGGCCGATGCTGGCCGGCATGACCGGCGCGCGCACTGACGAGATCGCCAAGGAAGCGGCCATCCTGCAAATGATCAACGCGTACCGCGTGCGCGGCCACCTGATCGCCGACCTGGACCCGCTGGGCGCCGAGCCGAGCTACCATCCGGAGCTCGACCCGGAGACCTACGGGCTGACGATCTGGGACCTGGACCGCGAATTCCTGACCGGCAACCTGGGACACGGCATCGGGGAAGCCAGCCTTAGACCCGTGGCCACGCTGCGCGAGATTCTGGAAACGCTGCGCAAGACCTACTGCGGGAAAATCGGCTGCGAGTACATGAATATCCAGGTGCCCGAGCAGAAGCGCTGGCTGCAACAGCGCATGGAGCCGGAGGCCAACCAGTGGCCGCTCTCGCGGGAGACGCGAGTGCGGATTGTGCGCAGCCTCATCGCGGCGGAGGAGTTCGAACACTTCCTGCACGCGCGCTTTGTGGGACAGAAGCGCTTCGCACTGGAGGGGGGCGAAACCGCCATGGCCATTCTGGAAGAGATTCTGGAGCGCGCGGCCGCCAACAACGTGGCCGAGGCGGTGATGGGGATGGCCCACCGCGGCCGCCTCAACATCCTGGCCAACGTGATCGGCAAAGACGTCAAGCAGATTTTCTCGGAGTTCGAAGGCGAGCTGGATCCTTCGAGCACGCAGGGCTCCGGCGACGTGAAGTATCATCTGGGCGCGACGGGCGTGCGGACCACCGATTCGGGCCACACCATTGCGGTATCGCTCTCGCCCAATCCAAGCCACCTGGAAGCGGTGGACCCGGTGGTGGAAGGCCTGGTGCGGCCGAAGCAGGACCGCCTGGGCGATACCAAACGCGAGCGCGTGATTCCGGTGCTGGTGCATGGCGACGCGGCCTTCGCCGGACAGGGAGTAGTGGCGGAGACGCTCAACCTTTCGCAACTCGAAGGGTATTCTACGGGCGGCACCATCCACCTGATCATCAACAACCAGATCGGCTTCACCACGCTGCCCGACGAATCGCGCTCCACGCCCTATTCCACGGACGTGGCGCGCGGGGTGCAGGCGCCCATCTTCCACGTGAACGGCGACAGCCCGCAGGCCGCCATCCGCGCGGTGCAGATCGCTTTCGATTACCGCCAGCAGTTCAAGAAGGACGTAGTGATCGACATGTACTGCTACCGCCGCCACGGCCACAACGAAGGCGACGATCCCAGCTACACGCAGCCGATTCTCTACCGCAAGATCAAGGAACATCCTTCGGTGGCGAAGCAGTATGCGGAACGGCTGGCGCGGGAGGGCGTGTTGACGGCCGAAGAAATCGCGGCCATGCGGCGCGCGGTATCGGAACGCCTGTCGGAAGCCTACGACGCCGTGCAAAAGAAGTCCGAGAGCTACCAGTTGCCGGAGCTGAGCGCGATTTCGCGCGACGACGTCCCGAGCTTCTGCCCCCGAACCGCGGTGAACCAGGCGGTGATCGAGCGCGTAGTGCGCGGCATCACCAGTTTCCCCGAATGCTTCCACCTGCATCCCAAGCTGCGCGGCTTCGTCGAGAAGCGCCGCGATACGATTGCGAAGGGCGGCAATATCGACTGGGCCTTCGGCGAAGCTCTGGCCTTCGGCACGCTGGTGCTGGAGGGCACGGCGGTGCGGCTGAGCGGGCAGGATTCCAGCCGTGGCACGTTCAGCCAGCGCCACCTGGCGTTTTTCGATTTCGAAACCAGCAAACGCTACATTCCGATGCAGCATATCTCGCCCGACCAGGCGCACTTCGACTCGCTGGACAGTTCGCTCAGCGAATACGCGGTGCTGGGCTTCGAGTTCGGCTACAGCGTGGCGGATCCGCTGACGCTGGTGATCTGGGAGGCGCAGTTCGGCGACTTCGCCAACGGCGCGCAGATCATGATCGACCAGTTCATCTCCTGCTGCGAACAGAAATGGGGACAGCCCAGCGGACTGGCGATGCTGCTGCCGCACGGGTTCGAGGGACAAGGCCCGGAGCACTCGAGCGCGCGCATCGAGCGCTACCTCACCTTGTGCGCCGAAAACAATATGCAGGCGGCCAACTGTACCACGCCGGCGCAATATTTTCACCTGCTGCGCCGCCAGATGTACGGCGGCGCGGACCGGCGCGGCGTGCGCAAGCCGCTGGTGATCTTCACGCCCAAGAGCCTGCTGCGCCACCCGCGAGCCGTTTCCACGATACACGATCTCACGGCGGGCGGTTTCCAGGAGGTCCTGGACGACCAGCCGGCGGAGCGGGCGGCCGTCTCGCGGGTGGTCTTCTGTTCCGGCAAGGTCTATTACGATTTGCTGGCCGGGCGCGACGAGCGCAAGGCCGCTCACGTGGCGCTGGTGCGCGTCGAGCAACTCTATCCCTTTGACGGCGCCCGCGTGGCGGAGATTCTGGCGCACTATGCGTCCAACGCGGAAGTGGTCTGGGCCCAGGAGGAGCCGCGCAACATGGGCCCGTGGCGATTCCTGGCGGAGCGCATTCAACCGCTGCTGGATTCCTCCGCAAGGCGGATTCGCTACGTGGGACGGCCGGAGAGCGCCAGCCCGGCGACCGGATCGGGCAAGCGCCACCAGCAGGAGCAGTCGGCAATTGTGGCCGAGGCGCTGGAATAGCGGCCTGCACCCGCATCCCGGCGCGTCCCGATGTTACTCTGAATTTCGGACACACGAGGTGGAATTTGACCATACGAGAACAGATTGAAGCCACCGCCCGCACCGCGCCGTCCGGCCTGGTCGTGGATTGGGGACTGGGCAACCCCGCGCGGCAACCTCCGCTGAAGGCACGCATGGTGCGGGCGAAAGTTGCCGATGTCTACGGCGGAAATTTTTACGCGCCCGGCAGAGGCGTGCCGGAAACTCTCGAGGCGGTAGCGAAGTTCTCCGCGGATGTGGACGGCGTACGGTTGGATCCGCAAAAGAACATTTTCATTTCAGAGGCGGGAACCTGTTGGTTTCTGGAGCTGCTGCTCAAAGCGCTTCTGCAGGATGAATCGAGCAGACCCGTCCATGTTTACCTGCCGGTTCCGTACTATGCCCGCCATGTCGAGGCCACGAAACTGCCTTGCGTCGAGACGCACCTCATCCGTTACGGCCACCGCCGCTATGCCGATTGCCTGATCGAGGAGCTGGAACAGGCTCACAGCGGCGTCGCCGTCATCAACTCGTTCGACAATCCGACTACTACATTGATTACTGAAGATGAAATGCGCCGCGTGTTTGAAGCCACCGACAAGCGGAACGTCGTCCTGTTTGCCGACGATGCCTACCGCCATGTCTACCGCCGCAATCCGGTCCCCAGCATTTTCAAAGCGGTACCGCAGGCCATTCGGGGCAAGGTGGTGTCGACGTTATCGTGGTCCAAGGCGCTGCAATGGCCTGGTTTGAAGGGCGGCGCCCTGTTGGGGAACGAGGGGATTGTCGAGCAGGTGTTTCGCGCCAAGTCGCGTATCAGCGAAGGCGGGGATCCTGCCACCCAGGCGGCCATGGCGGCGGCCGTCCTGGAGTACGAGTTTTTTGAGGAAACGCGGGAAGAATACCGGCGCCTGGAAGCCATGATTGTCGAGGGCCTGCAAGAGGCCGGATGGGATGACGCCGCCCGAAACGACGGCACCCTATTCCTGCGGCTCCCGGTTCCTAGCCGGTTGCGGGAGCGGGGTCTGTCTTCGCATCAGGCATCCATGGAGCTTGCCAATCTCGGCATCGTCACCTATCCCTTTGAAATGTTCGGGGGCCAGGACCAGATTCGTCTGTGCATGAAGGGATCCGACGGAGAAATCGCTTTGGCAATCCGGAGAATCAAGGGGCTCCTCAGGGGCTGACCGGGCAAAAGCGGCGCCTCGGGACAGATTCCTCAGTCCCCGGTACACTATAGGTATGGCAGCGCCCCCCGAAACCGTGGATGCCGTTCCACAGCCGCTGACACGGCTCACTGAAGAAGAAAAGTTTTTCCAGGCCACCGTGCGCAAGTTCGCGCGCGACGAGATCCGGCCGCATGTGCGGGAGATGGACGAAGCCGCACACTTCCGCCCGGACATCATCAAACAGTTTTTTGAGATGGGTCTCATGGGGATCGAGATCCCCGAGGAATACGGCGGGCAGGGCGGCAGCTTTTTTCAGGCGATCCTGGCGGTGGAAGAACTGTCGGCGGTGGACCCCTCGGCGGGCGTGATCGTGGACGTGCAAAACACCATCTGCAACAACGCGCTGCTGAAATGGGCGACGGCGCAACAGAAGAAGAAGTACCTGCCGCGCCTGGCGGAGAACATGGTGGCGTCGTACGCGCTGTCGGAGGCCGGATCGGGCTCGGATGCGTTCGCCATGGCCACCACGGCGGCCGATCATGGCGACCACTTCCTGTTGAACGGGCGCAAATTGTGGATCACCAACGCCGCCGAGGCCGGCTTTTTCCTGTTGTTCGCGAATGCCAACCCGGCCGCCGGGTACAAGGGCGTGACGGCCTTCCTCGTCGAGCGCGACTTCCCCGGGTTCCAGGTGGGGAAGAAGGAAGACAAGCTGGGGCTGCGCGCGTCGTCGACGTGCGAGCTGCTGATGGACAATTGCCGGGTGCCGCGCGAGAACGTGATGGGCGAAGTGGGACAGGGCTACAAAGTCGCGATCGAGACGCTGAACGAAGGACGGATTGCGATTGGGGCGCAGATGATCGGCCTGGCGCGCGGAGCGCTGGAGCACGCGGTGGCGTACGCCAAGGAGCGCAAGCAGTTCGGCAAGACCATCGGGGAATTCCAGGGCGTGCAGTTTGAGCTGGCGAAGATGGCCATCGAGGTGGAAGCGGCGCGGCTGCTGGTGTACAACGCCGCGCGGCTGCGGGACGCCGGGATGCCGTTCCTGGTGGAGGCGGCGATGGCCAAGTATTACAGCTCGGAGATCGCGGAGAAGGCGGCGTCGAAGTCCATCGAAGTGCACGGCGGCGTGGGAGTGACGAAAGATTATCCGGTGGAGAAGCTGTACCGGGACGCCAAGATCGGGCGAATTTACGAAGGCACCAGCAACATGCAGTTGCTGACGGTGGCCAAGAAACTGTTGGGCAAGTGAGTCCGTCTCACCGATGAGGGGCAAAATGCGTACGTTGATTATTGGCGCCGCCCTGGCGGCGATATGTGTCGGGAAGCCGCCGGCGAGCAATCAGGACCAGGTGGACCCGCAGCAGATTATCCAGAAGTTTGCCGCCAAAGAGGCCGAATTCCGGGAAGCGCGCAACAACTACACCTACCGGCAGACGGTGAAAATGGAAGAGCTGGACATGGGCGGCAATCCCACCGGCGGGAGGTGGGAAGAGGTGGACGACATCATCTTCTCGCCCGACGGCAAGCGCATGGAGAAGGGGATCTATATGCCGGTGGTCTCGCTCCAGCACATCCTACTGGATCCGGAAGACGTGAAAGACTTGCGCGACGTGCAGCCGTTTGTTCTGACCACCCCCGATCTTCCTAAGTACCAAATCGATTACCTGGGGCGCGAGAAGGTCGACGAGATCGGCTGCTATACGTTTTCCGTGAAGCCCAAGAAAATGGTGAAGGGCGAGCGCTACTTTGAAGGCCAGATCTGGGTGGACGACCGCGATTTCCAGATTGTCAAGACGAACGGCAAAGGCGTGGGCCTGATCGGCAAAGAGCACCAGTTCCCGAAGTTCGAGACGTACCGCGAGCAGGTCGACGGGAAGTACTGGTTTCCAACCTACACGCATGCCGACGATACGCTGCACTTTAAAGATATGGACCAGCGCATCCGCATGACGGTGAAGTACCAGGACTACAAGCGGTACGAAGGCAGGTCGACGATCAAGTTCGGAGGCGTGGTGGACGACAAGAAGGGCACCACGGCGCCGCCGACCAAGAAACAGTAAAGCGGACGCCCTGGTCCGCAGCCGGCGCCCTCGCCGGCTTTCCCGTCGTGCAAAATGCCGACATGGTTGTACGGGCCGCGGGACGGGGCGTCCCGCGCGGACCAGGGGTCTGCCCCACCGAAGGGGACGTGATACGATCCAGGAATGCCTGCGAAGATTACGCCCCAGAACAACGGTCCGATACGGATTGAAGGGGAATTCGAGATCCTGGACCCCAGCGGCGCCTCTTTCGGCCTGGCCGGAAGAACGGCGATTTCCTTGTGCCGTTGCGGCCACTCGGCCAACAAGCCGTTTTGCGACGGCGCCCACCACCGGGAAGCCTTCTCGGATACGGTAGTGGCGCGCGAACTGCCACCGCCCAAGCCCAGGGTGTAAGGGCGGTTTGGGAAGTGTGCTCTTACGGGCCTTTGCAGTTTGCGATTCACACCACTTACCGGGCAGCTTACGCTCTCTTCGTTTGACGAAGGCGATAAGGCAGAGCGCGCCAGCGCTGTTGCTGGCCCCACTCAGCGCACCTCGTAGAACCGGTACTCGTGCCTGGGGTCTTTGAAGCGCACCGTTTGGGTCACGGGGTGGGACGCCAACCAGCGACGGCCTGCCTCGTCGGCGATGGCCAGGTCGTAGGCCGTCGCCTCCAGCCAGAGGGGTTGGCCGCGCTGGCCGGCGTCGGCGCGGCTGCGCTCCAGGACCGCTACGTCCATCGCCGGCAATCCGATCCAGGAGGCTTGCGGATTGAAGTAGCTGATAGTCCACAGATCGGGGTGAAACTGGTGGAAGGCGATGGGCGTGCCGGACGGCCAGCGGTCGCGTTGCGCCAACGCGAAACGCAGCGGGACGTTGTTCTCGACGCGCGATTGCGGGTAGATCAGAAAGACCGCGTTCCACAGGAACAGCGCCGCGCATAGCAGTCGCAGCAGACGGCGATTCACGCGGCCGGCAGCCAGGAATACCAGAGGCGCCAGGTAGAACAGGCGGTAAAACGTGTTCTGCGGCATCCAGAAGAACAGAAACGCCACATAGACACCCAGCCATACCAGGTCCGGCAGACTCTCGTGCCTGGCTGGTTGGCTGGCCTCCGGCCGCGAGAATCGCCAGACCAGCACCACCCCAGCCACTACGCCAAGTGCGGCCCACGGACTGCCCACCTTGCCGCCAAAGAACAAGCGCAGCGTGCCTCGAAGCGTCAAAGCCAAGCCGGAGACCGGCGCAAAGGAGAACCCCGCGTCCGGGGAATGCGTGGTCAGCCAAGCCGGCAATCCCGTCAGATCCAGGCCCCCGGACACGGTCCGATACGCCAGCAGAAACACCGCTGCGACCGGCGCCAGCGCAGCGGCGGCATAGATGAGGAGGGAAACCGCTCCCTTGCGGCCGCGGCTGGTTGCGGGAGCGCGGGCGCCGGCGGCACCGGACATCGCGGAGGACGGGGCCTTCAGTCGAACCAGCGCGACCACCAAGTACAGGATCGCCAGTTGGTGGAACAGCATGGCCGCGGCATTCGCCAGGCCGGCCCACCACGCGCTGCGGCGGGTTTCCAGCAGATGGTTGGCGCACAGCACCAGGAGAATCGCCGGAACGTAGGCGTTTGCATCGGTGGCGAATTTCCACCAGGTGGCCGCGAAGGCGAAGGCCAGAGCCCCGGCCACGGCGGCTCCGGTGGATGCGCCGCGGCGTCGCAGGGCCCGCTCGACCAGCGGAACGCACGCGCCCGCCATCACCGCGTTCGCCGTCTGCAGCAGAAAAAGGGCGCGCGTCTTCAGGCCGATCAGCAGCGCCGCCTTGTACAGCCAGAGGCCCACTACCGGGTAGATCAGGTGGCTTGGGGAGAGCAATTCGCGCAGGGGCAGCCGCTTCTCGATATTGATGGCGAAGGTGAGGCCGTCCCAGTAGTAGTTGCGCGTGGGAACCAGCAGGTACAGGGCGAGCGGCAGAGCCAGCCAGAGGCGTCGATGCCAAGCCGCCGTCCGCATCGCCGCTAGTCGCTGATCTCGATCCTGGGGCCGCTCTCTTTGGCGGCTTCGTCGCAACGCGCGGCGGCGTCGCGGGCCATCTCCAGGAAGGGCGCGCCTTCGCCTTTCCGCAACACGATGGGGCTGCCGGTATCGCCGCCGATGCGCACCTGCGGGTCGAGCGGCAGTTCCGCCAGGAAGTTCACCTGCATCTCAGCGGCCGTGCGGCGGCCGCCGCCGTGGCTGAAGACGTCGATGCGTTCGTGGCAGTGCGGGCAAATGAGGAAGCTCATATTCTCGACAATCCCGAGAATCGGCACGCGCACCTGGTGGAACATGTGGACGGCCTTGCGGGCGTCTTCGAGCGAAACGTCGGAAGGAGTAGTAACCACGACCGCGCCGGTGATGGGAGCCGTCTGGATGAGCGAGAGCTGCACGTCGCCGGTGCCGGGCGGGAGATCGATGACCAGGTAATCGAGTTCGCCCCAATCGACGCCGCGCAGGAACTGCTGGACGACGCTATGGAGCATGGGGCCGCGCCAGACCAGCGGCTTGTCGCCGGGATTGAGGAAACCCATCGACATGAGCTTGACGCCGAACTGTTCGAGCGGCTGAATGCGGTCCCCGCTGGCCATGGGAGTGCGATTGACGCCCATCATGAGGGGCACATTGGGGCCGTAGACGTCGGCATCCATCAGGCCGGCGCGATAGCCCAGAGCGCCCAGGCCGACGGCCAGGTTGACGGCCACAGTGGTCTTGCCGACACCGCCTTTGCCGCTACCGACGGCGATCAGACTACGGACACCAGGGATGGGCATCTTGGGCGGTTGGCCCGGTTGATTGGGAGTCATTAGTTCTATCGTAACAGGGAGCCCATGAACAGGATGATTGACGCACATGCGCTGGCATCCGCACTTATCCTGGTGACGAACGACCGGGTGTTTGGCAGAGTCAAGGGGCTGAAAGTGCAGGACTGGACCAGGCCGTAACGACAGTCTCCGCCCGGAGCTTGTACCCGCCCAACGGTGGTGCAGGCGCTGGTGCCGCCAAAGCCGAACTAAACCCTTCCTTTACATTAGAGTGCTTGGAATGTTACGCTAAGTGTCTCATAATGCGTACAGTTGACTTGATCCAGCGCAAGCGCGACGGGAAAGAACTCGCTCCAGAAGAGATCGAGTTTCTGGTTGAAGGTTACACCAACGGCG
>JBEKYE010000055.1:0-17277 GCA_049511275.1 Bryobacteraceae bacterium | reverse complement strand
TCTCCGGCATCACCGCTAATCCCGCGCTGGGCTATTGCTCGGACCTCCTCGCCGGGATCGGAGGCACAGCGGTGCTCGCCGAGACGCCTGAGATTTTCGGCGCCGAGCATTTGCTGGTGAAGCGCGCGCGAAACCGGGAAGTGGCCCAGAAACTGCTAGATATCATCCGCGATTACAAGCGATACTTGAGCCGGTTTGAGGGCAGTTTCGACGACAATCCCACGCCCGGGAACAAAGCCGGCGGGTTGAGCAACATCCTGGAGAAATCGCTGGGCGCGGTGGCCAAAGCCGGCACCTCGCCGCTGATCGATGTCTACCAATACGCCGAAGCGGTGACGGCGCCGGGCTTCGTTTTCATGAACACGCCGGGGTATGACCCGCCATCGCTGGCCGGCCTCGCCGCCGGCGGCTGCAACCTGATCGCGTTCACCACCGGGCGCGGCAGCGCCATCGGCTTCCCGACTATTCCGGTCGTCAAGATCGCCTCCAACAGCGACACCTTCCGCCGCATGCGCGAGAACATGGATGTGAACGCGGGACGCATCGCCGATGGCGAAGCCACCGTGCAAACCGTGGGCCGCGAAATCTTCGACCTGCTGCTCGATGTGGCTTCCGGGCGGCGTACCTGCGCCGAACAGATGGGCCACCAGGAATTCGTACCCTGGCGGATTGGTCCGGTGATGTAATCCGCGAATTCAACGCGGAGGCGCAGAGACGCGGGGAAGACGTAAGTCGAGACCCGAGAGCAGGGAAAGCCGCGGTATCATGAAACCGATCCGGATTTCCAGAGTATGCGAGTGACATCATTATTGACTGGCCTCTTCTGCGCTTCGCTCGGTTGGGCGCAACCGGCGAACCAAGCCGGGATCGCTCACGTCGCCTTCCGCGTCACCTCGCTCGAAGCCGCGCGGGCCTTCTACAACAAGCTGGGCTTCGAGCAGTTCTTTGAGATGAAGCAGGGAGATCGGACCACCGAAGCCTTCCTCAAGGTCAACGACCATCAGTTCATCGAGCTGTATCCGCAAACCGACCCGTCACAGCCCATTGGCCTGATGCACGTCTGCTACGAATCGAGCGACCTCGAGGCGCTGCACGCCGACTACGTCAAGCGCGGGCTGACGGTTTCGGATGTGCGCAAAGCCGGAGCCGGCAACCTCCTGATGACCCTGAAGGATCCCGAGGGCCAGACCATCGAGTACACCGAGTACATGCCCGGGTCGCGGCACTTCGAGGATCGCGGCAAGCACCTCGGTGCCCAACGCGTGGCGCAGTTGATGTTGGGAGCCATAGCGCCGGCGCGCGATCCCGCGGCGGTACGGAATTTCTACCTGGAGAAGCTGGGCTTCACCGAAATCGACCGCGGGAATCCCGCGCGCCTGCGCATGCCCGGCGATTCCGGACAGGAGGTGGATATCGCGCCTGCCGGCCCGGACGTCAAATCCGGCATCCGGTTCGGCGTCGCCGACCTCAAACAGGCCGCCGGGATCCTGACCGGCCTGGGCTTGGCCGCCCAGACCACCCAGACGAATAACTCAACCATGCTGACAGTAGCCGATCCCGACGGCGCGGTGATTTCGTTCGTCAAGACGCTTCCTCGAGCGGCGGCCGCGCGGGAATAGGCCGGTGTATTGCGATCCATGAGTCGGTCGCAGGCCGCGACGACGCTTCCGCAGCCGGGTCCGAAGCCTCCAAAAAAACTCAACTCGCAGGATCAAAGGAAGGCGGCTTCGTGTATACTGATTGCGGCCCTGGGGTCTAATCTGACTGGAGGTTGCGTACATGGTTTCTCGTCTTCTGCCGATCGCTCTGTTTCTTCCGTTGACGCCCTCGCTTTGGGCCCAATGTACCAGCACGCAAGTGCAGCAATGCCTGACTCAATGCGCGCCGTATCAAAACTTAGACAAAGTAAGATTCAACCAATGCCTGAATGCCTGCGAACAACCGTGCAATGGACAAACCTGTGCGAATTTCACCGGGGCTCTGTTCCCGAAGTATTACATTCTTGGCTTGGTATATGCACCGTCTGGCTGCACGAGCACTTCCGCCCTGAAGTGTTCCGCTAGTACCGCGAATTACCAGGCTACCAGTTCGATGGGAACCAAAGTATCGACGGAAAAGTCTTTTAAACAAAGTGCCACCGTCAGTACGGATTTCAAAGTAACTGGCGCGGTTCAACTCGGGGCCACCGCAAGCGGAAGTTATGCCGTCACTTCCACCGATACAACTTCTGAAACCATAACGAAAGCGACGGGCCTTGGCATCGCGGCTACCGGCAGCAAAGACGGGGTTGACCACAGCCAGGACGAATTCATCCTCCTGATCAACCCGGCCGTCGCCATCAACAATCAATGCAGCCAGCAGGCGATTAACTGGTACATGGGCCTATCGGGCTCTTCGGCAACCGAGGATTTGCAGACCCTGCCGGTCGCGTGGTTGACGAATCCCTCTTCCATGCCACTGGCTGTAGCTCAGACTTTCCAGGCTCTCGGGTTTACCAATAGCGATTACCAAACCATACTTTCGGCCGACCCTTTTGCGAACGCGGGCGTGGCTACCACAATAGATACCCTCCGATTCGCACCCATTGCCAGTGGGTCGATAACCACTGCGATTGGATCGACACCCATTGCGAATGGGCCAATCACCATAGATCCCAAGCGCTTTTTGGCCACGACTTATTCCTTTCCCTACGAACCACCTCTGCAGGAATCGCAATGCAACAACGGAACGTGTAACTGCCTGGCGTTTTCGGGGGTCATCAAGAATGAGCTCCAGACAAGCACTGCAACGGCATCCCAGATTCAGTACTCGGCGGGCCTTAAGGAGCAGCTATCTGCAGCCTCGGGTATTTTGAGCGCCGGCGACAGCTCGAGCCAGACATTCACATGGACCACCAGCTCGACAAAAGACGACACTACCGATTCCAGTCAGTCGGCTACCGCCACGATTACCTGTCCCTCCCCGAGCTACCAGGGTCCGACCCTGATGGCCATCTATTGGGACAATCTGTTCGGATCGTTCTTGTTCGTTCCGACCGCGGTGACTTCCCCTCAAATCGTGATTCTCAAACAGGGAACGGCACTGGATGTGTCGGGAAAGCCGCTGCCAGGTGAAGCAGTTACGCTTTCTGTCGCCGGCAAGACCTATCACACATGGACTGACAAGAGTGGCGCTTATGTCTTTTTCAGACAAGCCAGCCTTGGGCAACTGGCCGCCGGAACCGCTGGACAGCTCTCAATCAAGGGTGTAGGCCAGACAGTCACTCTGGGACCCGCGCACTAGCTCCAGGTTCGCGTTCCTGCCGGGGCACGTACCGCTTGACGCCGCAGGTGATCGAGCGGAGCAGTCCCCACTGCTCTGTGGGGCAGCGAATCGTGGCTGCCGCTGGCTTTCAGCCGGCGCCCCGCAACGCCTATGCCTTCACAAACGTCGTCAAACCGCGCCGCGTGCGTTCGCGAAGCTGGCAGTTGCGCAGCGTGTCGGACATCGGCCCCAGATTCGGAACGCCGTAGATGTAAAAGCTGGCGAGTTCCGTGTCCGTCGTGTACAGGTGCAGGGAGGCTTGCCCGAGCAGGCGCATTCCCAGCGGCTTGCGCAACTCGAAGTGGTCGATGCGGAACAGTTCCAGGCTCTCCTGAACCTTGGAAAGCAGGCCCCGTTCCACTTTGATCCGCTGCGTCGTGATTTCGAAGTGGATGCTCCGGCTCCTGGCGTAATACCGTGCGCAGATGATGCCGCACACCAGCACGAAGCCGAGGATCACATACCCGATGTCGATGCCGATGTCGGTATGGAAATAGCCAACCGCTATTGCCACGGCCAACACCACCAGGAATGGCGTGATCTGGCCGATGCTGTAGATCGCGGCCGGGTGGCCGGCAAACAGGTCCTTTTCGGTTTCGGCGTCTTTGGTCGCGGCGAATGCCGAGAGGTCGGTATTGCAGAAACGGCACTTGAGCGCTACCGCCTTAATGGTTTCTCCGCAGACCGGGCAGGGCTTGGTATCTTCGTCCATGATTGCTCCTCCAGCTAGTTAATGATATACACCGTTGGCTGGCCGGAGGCAAACCGGCCAGTGGGACAGACCATCGCCCTTTGTGGTCTGTCCTGCCTCGCTTGGAAACGGCGCCTGACGGACGGCACAACCCGAGGCCCCACTCACCCATCGGATTTCTTGCGGATCTTGATATCCAGCCGCTTGATCTTCTGGTTCAGCGTGCTCAGCGGAACACTCAGGCTTTCGGCGGCTTCGGTCTGGCTCCAGTTGCACTGTTCGAGCCGCTCCAGGATGACGCGCCGCTCGTAGTCGTTGACAATCTCGAATAACGAAGCGTTGGCGGCCAGTGGAGCGCCGTCGCCACGCTGCACCCGGACGCCGTTGGCCGCCAGCAGCGCCTCCGGCAAAACGTCCAGCGGCACTTCCGTGGCCGACGCCAAAACCACTGCGCGCTCCACCACGTTCTCGAGCTCGCGCACGTTGCCCGGCCAGTTGTGCTCCATCAGCACCTGCATGGCGTCGGCGGCGAAATGCAGCATCGACTTTCCGGAAGGGTCCAGGAATTTCCCGTTGTCCCGGCAGTATTGCGTGAAGAAGTGATCGACCAGCGCCGGGATGTCCTCTTTGCGCTCGCGCAACGCCGGCAGCCCGATCTGAATCACGTTCAGACGGTAATAGAGATCTTCGCGAAAACGGCCCACCCGCACCAGCTCGTGGAGGTCGGCATTGGTGGCCGCCAGAATGCGCACGTCCACCTTGATCGGATCGGTCGAGCCCAGCGGCGTGAACTCGCGGTCTTCGAACACGCGCAGCAGCTTGATCTGGGTCTCCGGCCCGATCGTGCCGATCTCGTCGAAGAAAATGGTCCCGCCGTCGGCTACTTCGAAGTAGCCTTTCTTGGTTTGCACGGCGCTGGTGAAAGCGCCCCGCATGTGGCCGAACAGCGTCGATTCCAGCAGCTCCGCCGGCAGCGATCCGCTGTTGACCGCCACGAACATCTTCTCCGACCGCGGAGAGTTGGCGTGGATGGCTTTGGCCACCAGCTCCTTGCCCGTGCCGGTCTCCCCGGTGATCAGGATGGTGGACCGGCTGGTCGCCACCTGGGCCACCAGGTCGAGCATCCGCACCATGCGTTCGCTCTTGCCGATGATGTTGGGAAAGCTGTAGCGCTGCTTGAAAGCCCGCTTTAGGTACGTGTTCTCGTATTCGAGACGCCGCCGCGCGATCATGCGGTCGATTTCGATGACCAGCTTGTCGTTGTCCCAGGGCTTCGAAAAATAATCGTTGGCGCCCAGCTTGAGCGCCTGCACCGCGGCATCCACCGAGCCATAAGCCGTGATCAGGAAGATGGGAGTCTCGCGGTCGCGCTCGCGGACTTCCTGCAATACCTCCATCCCGGAACGGTCCGGCATCATCAGGTCGAGCAGCACCAGGTCGTAGCCGCGGGTCTCCATTTTGTGGAGGCCCTCAGTGCCGTTGTTCGCCAGGTCTACCGCGTAGCCTTCGGAGGCGAGCAGGTCCTCGAGGCCTTCGCGGATGTCGGCTTCGTCGTCGACTACCAGGATGTTGCCTTTGGATTCTTGGGGCTTGGCTAGGGGAACAGTCATTTCAGGCGGCATTCACCGGGGTCCTCGCCGCGGCCCGCGCCACCGGCAATTCCAGGCGGAAGCGGGCGCCGCCGCCCGGCCGGTTGGCAACTTCAATCGAGCCGCCATGCTCTTGAATGATACCGTAGGTCACCGAAAGTCCCAGCCCCGTGCCTTTGCGCGCCGCCTTGGTGGTAAAGAAAGGATCGTAGATGCGATGCAGGTTCTCCGGCGCAATCCCCGGCCCCGAATCGGCCACTTCCGCCTTCACGCCCAAGCCTTCCGACCAGGTGCGCACTTCCAGTGTGCCGCCCGCCGCCATAGCGTCGCGCGCGTTCAGGAACAGGTTGAGAAACACCTGCTGCAGCTTGCCCGTGTTGCCGTGCACCGCCGGCAGGTTCGCCTCCATCTCGGTCTTCACCTGGATGCCTGCCTTCTGCAGCTGGTGGTCCAGCAGCGAAAGCGTCTCCTGGATCACCTTGTTCAGGCTCAAGTCGCCGAAAGACGTGCTCGACGTACGCGAGAAGTTCAGCAGCGAATTCACAATTTCGCTGGCGCGGAAAGTCTGCTTGGCGATCTTGTCGAGAATCACGGTCTTCTGCGAATCTCCCGCCACCTGCTTGGCCAGCATCTGCGCGTAGGTGGAGATCACCGCCAGCGGCGTGTTCACCTCGTGAGCCACGCCCGCCGCCAGCAGGCCGATGCTCGACAGCTTGTCCGCCTGCACCAGCCGCTGCTCCAGCTCGGCGCGGTCCGTCACGTCGTCGAAAATGATCAGCCGGCCGATCTGTTCCTGCTCGCGCGAGACCAGGGGAGCGATCGCCACGTTCAAAGTGGCTTCGCGGAAACGCGCCGGCAGCCCGTTGCCGTTTCCGTTGACCGCCGGCTTCAGCACGAACTTGTAAATATTGTGGATCCCGGTTTGCCCGCGCACCCGGTCGAACTGTTCGGAAAGCTCCGCCGGAAACAGATCCGAGAGCCTCTTTCCCAGGGCATGCTCGCGCGTGATTCCGCTCAACTGCTCGATCTGCGAATTCCAGCTTTCCACCCGGTCTTCCAGGTCGGCCGCCAGGATTCCCACGTTGATCGATTCCACGATGTTCTCGCTGAATTCCTTCAGCCGCTCGTATTCCTCCACTTTGCGCTGCAGCGAATGGTAAAGCGAGGCGTTCTCGATGGCGATGGCCACGTAACCCGTCAGCGTGAGCAGCAACTCCACGTCCACGCTCGAAAGATATTCGCCATCCGTGGTGCGGCTCACCCCCATGTAGGCGATGGTGCGGCCGCGCACCTTGCACGGCAGGTAGTAGGTGAAATCCAGCTCGGCGATGGTGCGCCGCACCGACGCCGGCCACGACCGCGAGACCGCATCCAGCTGGTGCCGCGTCCGCTCGAAGAACAGGTACGATTCCGGAAGCTTCCAGTCCAGAAAGCTGAGGTCCAGGTCGTCTCCCCACGCCCGCGCTTGACGCGGGTTCGAACCCATCACGGTCTTCAGGCGGAATTGCGGGCCCTCCGCGCTTTCCTCGGCCAGGAAAAAGCCCAGTTGCCGGATGGAGAGCGTCTTCAGCAGGCGCTCGCCCACCGACGCCAGCATGGTTTCCAGATCCATCTGCGCGCTCAACTCGCGCGCGAACTCAACCAGCGTGCGGCGGTAGTCGTAGCGGTCGCGGTAAAAATGCTTGTCCAGCCGTTCCTGCATCCAGGTGCGGATGGGCTGGAACAGGAACGCGGCAATCAGCATCACCAGGATGGATGGCCCGGTGCGGGGCTGGCTGCCGCTCTTCAGGAACAGGGTTCCCAGGAAAAAGGTGACGCCCCAAAAGGCCGCCAGCACGCACACCGTGGCCAGCGTATAGGCGTAGCCGCGGCGAAAGAGAATGTCGACGTCCATCAGCCGGTAGCGCACGATGGCATAGGCCAGCGTCAGCGGAACCAGCACCATGGAGAGCACCGCCCAGTTTTGATAATGGTTGGGGATGGCGCCCATGGCATAGGGCAATATATACACCACCGCGTACGGACCCATGCCCAGAAACGCGCCGTTGCGCAGCCACTTCAGTTGCTGGCGCACGATCATGTCTTCGGTCCTGCGGTATTCCGCACTGAGCGCGAAGCCGCCCGCGATGTAAAGCGCCGCCTCCACCAGCAGGAAAAGGCGGTCCAGGTGCCAGCGCATTTCCGACGGCGGGATGGAAGTCCGGATGGCCCCGCTCGCCACCCCCAGGTAGAACGTGATCAGCAGCGCCGCCGGCACATACAGCAGCGCCACCCGCGCCGGCTTCTGGAGCCACTTGCGGGGCTCGGGGAAGGTCAGGCAGAAGTGCAGAAACAGCGTGGGCGCAATCAGCCCGGCCGCCACGTTGCCGATCAGGATCAGGCTGTCGAAGGCGTCCAGGTAGCCGGTGTAATGAAACGCGAGGCTGATAAACGACGCCAGGCAGAACACGTAAAAGTGCTGCGCCTTCTGCGCGCTGCCGCGCCGGAAATAAACGAATAGCCCGATCAGCAGGAACGCGATACCCACCACGTACTGATAGATCACGGCGGGGTTCTTGGGCACTTCGCCCACAATCAGCGTGGGCTCAACCTGCACCGTGCCATGCTCCACAATGTACTTGGCGCGATTCCAGGACTTAATCGCTACCAGCACTTTCGGCACGTCCAGCGCCTCGTGGATCTCCACCGGCGCGGGAGCTTCCCGCCGCGCCAGAGCTTCCCCTTGGCCGATGGTCTCCGGGCGGTTGGCCGGTTCCCGGCCAATCGATATCAACCGGTCCCCCGGCTGAATCCAGTTGGCGGCCGGACCATCCGGCGCCACGTAGAGCGCTTCCACGTGGCCGGCGCGGTCCACCCAGATCACTCCGTCGTCGGGTAAGCGAAAATGTTCGTACTGTCCGAAGTTGACGATGGCGGCAACGCCGGCGGCCAGTGTGAGAATCGTCAGTATCGCAGTCGATAGCTGGAACTTGAGTTCCTGGAACATGGTGGCTGCCGCAATCCCCCAGCGGGACTATTAGTCCGCCACTTCGGAGCACGTTTGATGCCGTCTCAAATTCACCAAATCGTATCAAGAATAGCAGGATTATCTATCACTTACAAACCTGAGAGGGCTTGCAATCCGGTTTTCGGGAGAAAGCCACTATGCCGGCGTGTATCACGGCCTACACAGCCTGTGGAACAAACGGGCACCACCCTGGCTGTGGTTTTTGGGGAATTGCCCCAGGTAAACTCAGTACTCGTCTTGGTAGTTCTGGGACCATTCGAATTCGGCTGCAAATGCTGTACACTAGTGAAGAGAATTCTGAGGAAAGCGCCGCCGGAGGCTCCGTCCACGACGGGAAGCCGCTTCCACGTTCGACAGGGATTTCAGAGGTATGCGATGAGAACGGCAATATTGGCCGCACTACTGGCGGTGCTGCCTGCGTGGAGCAGGCAGGCGCAGGACGCGACTCCCCCCGTGCAGGAAAAGACTGCTCCGCCCAAGCCGGAAGAGCAGTCGCCACCGAAGCCTGCACAGCAACAGAAGCCCGTCAGTCTCTCGCCGGTGATGCCGGTGGACGCCCCCAATCCGGCAGTCATGGCCGAAGCCCCCGGCAAGAAGCAAGGCGGCGCTCCTGTCGGCGATGCGTACATCATTGGCCCCGAGGACGTTCTGGGAGTGAGAGTCTGGGAAAACCCCAGCTTCAACGGCAATTATAATGTGCTGCCCGACGGCACCATTTCGATTCCCCTGCTGGGCCCCATCCGCGCTGCCGGGCTTACACCCCTCCAACTGGAAGACGCCATTAATGAGACCGCTCTCAAGTTCCTCAATGTGGCCCACACCGCCGTGCAGGTGGAGGCGGTCAAGAGCAAAAAGATCTATTTCGACGGCGAAGGCATCGCCTCGCCAGGCGAAATGCCTTACATGTTGCCGCTGCATCTGTTTGAAGCCATCTCGGCGCGCGGCGGCTTCAAGGACTTCGCCGACAAGAGACACATCAAGGTCCAGCGGGATGGCAAGATCCTGGTGACGGTGAGTTACAACGACCTGGTCAATGGCAAGCGCCCGGAAAAGAACATCCTGTTGAAGCCCAACGACCACGTAATCGTCAAATGAGTGGGTGGGCAGGATGCCGGATTTGAGGGGAACAATAGCAGTAAGGGAGGACGCTTTATGGGATCTGCACAGAATTATGTGAGCGTTACGCGCCGCCAACCGGATATCGAGGACTACATCGATATGTTGCGGCGCTACCGTTCCTGGGTAATTGGCCCTACCTTCGCCGGACTGGTGATTGCGGTGGTGGTGGCCTTCTGCTGGCCGGACACTTTCGAATCCCGCGCCATCATGCGGATCACCCCGCAAGCGGTTCCCGCCACTCTGGTCGAAGGCGTCGGCATGAACTCGATGGCCCAGCGGCTCGAACAGATGGAGGTCCAAATCCTGGGCCGCTCCTCTCTGATGGCCCTCATCCAGGAACCGGCCTTGGATTTGTACAAGAAAGAGCGGGCCCACCTCACGCTGGATGAAGTGGCCGAAAACATGCGCATCAAGGACGTCCATATCCACCTCTACGAAGCGCCCGGCGCCTCGACCGCGCGCGGGGCCCAGGCTTTCGAAATTCGCTTCCGCTACCCCGACCGCTTCAAGGCGCAGGCTGTGGTGCGCGAGATCACCGGCAAGTTTCAGGAGAACAACTTTTCCCTGCAGCGCACCCAGGCCAGCACCACCGCCAACTTCCTCACCGACGAGTTGAAGAGAGCCAAGGAACGGGTGGACGCCGCCGAGCAGCAACTCGCGCAATTCGCCGCTCAACATCCCGGCGAGTTGCCCCAGGACGCCGCAACCAACACGACGCTGGTGAACAGCAAGGAGCAGGAGATCCACAGCGTCGAGGACTCGGTCGGCCGCAGCCAGGCGCAGAAATTGGAGAACGAAATCCAACTCCAGAATCTGAGGCTCGCGGAAGCCGATGCGGCCGCCAACGTGGAACAGACCCAAGTCCTGCCCAACGTTTCCCTGAAGAATGACCGGATCCTGAATTTGGATAAGACCATTAACGATGCGAATCAGCGCCTGAGAGGGTTGCAGACGATCTACAAGGACGACTATCCCGAAGTCAAGTCGCAAAAAGCATATATCAAGACGCTCGAAGACCAGCGGGCCGAGCTCGAGAAGGCCGACTCGGCCTCGCCGGCCCAGACAGCACCCCAAAGCAGATTAGTGCGGAATCCGCAAGCCATTCAGAAGGTTCAGGAGTTGCAGGCGGGCGAGAAACTCGCCTCCGGCGCGATTGCCAACCTTCAGATGGAAATCGACCGCGGAAATAAACGCCTGGGCCAATTGCAGAATGAACTGCAGAGCCTGCAATCCAAGGTGGCGGCGAGCCCCGGCGTGGTCCAGCACTACAACGAACTGCAGGGCGAATTCAACCTGGCCAAGCAGGCCTACGACTCGGAGAGCAAGATGCGGGACAAGTCGCAGACCGCCGAGAGCCTGGAAGAGCACCACGCCGGTGAAACCCTGGAGTTGCTGGAATCGGCCGACTTGCCCGAGACCGCCGCGGAACCCAACCGCTGGGCCATCGTCGGGCTCGGCACGTTCATCGGCTTGCTGGCCGGCTGCGGCATGGCCGGCGCGAAGGAATTGAAGAACACGTCCCTGAAGAATTTGAAGGACGTCCGGGCGTACACCAATTTGCCGGTTCTGAGTAGCGTGCCGCTGCTCGAAAATGCGCTGCTGGTGCGGCGCAAACGCCGCCTGGCCTGGCTGGCCTGGTCGAGCGCCATCGTCATCGGAGGAATTCTGATGAGTGGCGCGGCGTATTATTATGTGGCCGGCCGGTCGGGCCCCAGCTAAATCGAAAGCCTCAGTGGAGAGAAAATGAGCCGAGTACACGATGCACTACGGAGGGCTGAGGGCGGAACTCCCGCCGCAGAACAACCGGAGCCTGCCAGTCCGGCGCCAGCCTTGGAATACCTGCCCCTGAATCCCGGGGCCGCGCCCGGCGTACGGCTGAACATTCACCCCGGCATGCTGCAGGAAGTGGTGGTGGTGCCCTACCAGCCCGCGCCCGAATCCCACTTGCTGGATCTCAACAACTCGCACGAGACGCCCGCGGAAGAGTTCCGCACGCTGCGCACCCGCCTGAACCACCTGCAGACTCTGCAGCCTTTGCACTCCGTCATCGTGACCAGCCCCTCGCCCGCCGAAGGCAAGACCTTCACCGCGGTCAACCTGGCTCTGGCGGAAGCTAACCTGGCTGAAAGCTCGGTCCTGCTGGGCGATTTCGATCTCCGCCGCCCCATCATCCACAATCTCTTCCAGATCGACCGCGCACCCGGCCTCTCCGATTACCTGACCGGCCGCTGCACCTTCCCGCAGGCCCTGCGCCACGTCCAAGGCATGGACCTCTACCTGCTGCCGGCCGGATCTCCGGTCAAGAACCCGCTCGAACTCCTGAACCTGCGCCAGGTGAAGTCGCTGTTTGAAGAGCTGCCGCGCAGTTTCAACTGGGCGATTTTCGATACCCCCCCGCTGCTGTTTTCGGCCGACGCCAACCTGCTGGCCACGCTCGCCGATGGCGCCGTGCTGGTGGTCAAGATCGGCGCCACCACCTTCGACAACGTCACCCGCGCCATGCAGTCGCTGTGCGAGAACAACGTCCTCGGAATCGTGGCCAACGGCGCCCGCGCCTCCGAGCTGTACAGCAAGTACACGTATTACTATTCGAAGGCCGAATAGCGGGGCAGACCCCCTGGTCTGCGGCCGACGCTCCCGTCGGCCTGTGTGCGCTCTACGAAAACGCCGAAACCGTTGTTCCGGCAGCGGGACGGGGCGTCCCGCGCAGACCAGGGGTCTGCCCCACAGCTACGCCTTTACCCAGATCTTCGCGCCGACGTGCGCATCCAGGCGAATGCGCCGTCGCCCCTTGCGCAGTTCGAGCGATTCCCCCGCCGAGAGGGCTTCCAGACGCGTGCCCGGGCGGACACCGGACTGATCCAGGTATTCGAGCAGCTTGCGGTCCCGCTCGAAGACGCTGACTACCGTAATGCGCTCCCCGGGCTGCGCCTCCAGCAGGGGCTTGAGGCCGCGCCGGCGCCGGTCGGCGGGCGAATCCATCCCCACAATGTTGCCGTGCGGGCACGTGCCGGCCGTCCCCAGCCGTTCCACCAGCTTGCGCTCGAAATCGGCCGAAACGGCGTGCTCCAGTTGTTCGGCCTCGTCGTGCACCTTGTACCATTCCAAACCGAAAATCTCGGTCAGCATGCGCTCGATCAGGTGGTGCCGGTTCCGCAACCGGCTGGCAATCTCCCGGCCCGCCGCCGTGAGCGTAATCTGTCCTTCGGCGCCCACGCGGATCAGCGCGTCCCGCTTCAGCCGCTTGATCGCCATGGTGACCGCCGGCGCCGAAACGTGCAACCAACGCGTCAACGTGACGGCCTTGACCGTCTCGCCTTCCGACTCGGCCTCGGCGATGGCCTTGAGGTAGTTTTCTTTGGAGATGGTGATTCGCACGCCTTGAACTTATCTCCGCGCCACCAGCACGCGCGACGGATAAAACGTCTGCTGCACCGTCCGGTCGTCCAGAATCTCGAAGCGCGCCGATGCGATCAGCTCCGGAACGCTCCGCTCCACCTGCCGGCCCCAGAACGCCGGAGCCACGCGGCCTCCCACTTTGTACGCGGCGTTGAATAGCGCCGTGTTCTGGCCGATCAGCACCAGCGTCAGCCGCCCCTCGGGCCGCAGCACCCGGCGGAACTCGCGCAATGCCCGCCCGATATCTTCCGTGGACAGCAATTCCAGCATGTAGCAGCAGAACACCGCGTCGAAGACTTCGCCGCGGAATGGCATGTGGCGCGCGTCCACCGCCTGGCAATGCGTGCGCGCTTGCGGGAACTTGCGCCGCGCCGCCCGCTGCGTCCGCGCCGCCATGTTGGGCGAAAGGTCCACTCCGATGGTGGCGCCGCTCGCGTTGGCCTTCACCAGCCGGCGGAACATCTCGCCGCTGCCGGTGGCCACTTCCAGCACCCGCATGCCGTCCGCGATTCCCGAGGCCTCCAGCGCGCACCGGTGCGCGCGGGAATGGAACAGCATGGTCGATACCGGGTAAACCGCCGCCATGCGGTCGTAAACGCGCCTCGTTCTGTCGGCCAGGGTCGCCGGCAAGCCGTTCACCGGCCAGGCGTTCACGGATTCTTCAATTCTGTCCAAGACGTCTCCTCGCCCCGCTCGATTCAGGAAACCGCCGCCAGATTGGTCCGCAACTCCGGCATCTCAATCTGCACCCGCGTGCCGTTTCCCGGCTGGCTTTCGATCCACATCCGATACTCGTTGCCGAACAGCACCTTCAGCCGCTCGTTCACGTTGCTCACTCCAATGCCCCGTTCCAGCAGGGTTGCCAGCTTCTCCTCCGGAATCCCGATGCCGTCATCCTCCACCAGCAGGTGCAGCCTGGTTTCGCTGCGGTGCGTACGGATCCGGATGGTGCCGCCATCCACCTTGTTGCTCAGTCCGTGCTTGACGCAGTTTTCCACCAGCGGTTGCAGCAGCATGCTGGGCACCAGCATGTCCATGGTATCGCCCGCCACGTCTGGCTCAAATCGGAGCTTGTCTCCAAAGCGTATCACTTCGATGGACAGGTAGTCTTCAATGAAGCTGAGCTCGTCGCGCAACGCGCTGAAATGATCGTGCTTGCGCAGCAGCCGGCGCAGCACCTTGGAAAGCTTCACCACCATCACGCGCGCCTGGTTCGGGTTGGTGCGAATCAACGACGAGACCGAATTCAGCGTGTTGAAAAGGAAGTGCGGGTTGATCTGGCTGGTCAGCGCGGCCAGCCGCGCTTCCACTAGCAGCCGCGCCTGTTCCTCCAGTTTCTTTTCGTTGCGCGTGTTGTTCCAGATCTTGAGCGGGATGGCCACGGCGAACAGCGTGGTGGCGTAGAGCGCGGCAATGGCCCAGGGGTCCGAACCCGGCGGCTTCAGACGAAAAACCCTGTCGTCCCATTGGCTGCCCAGCATTTGGCGCAATCCTTCGGCGCACAGGATGGCCGCGAAGAAAATCAGTTGGAAGCCGGTTCCCCAGTGGTTGCGCTTTTCCTTGAAGAAGCGGTAGATGCTGAGGTCGAAGAACGGCGAGAATCGCCAGACCTCTTCGGGGCTGGGAGCCAGATCGCGCAACAGCCCACCCAGCACGCCGGCCGCCGCGAACAGCGGCAGTGTCAAAAACTCGCCGCGAAGAAATGTGGGCAGAGAAATCAGGATTCCCGATACCAGCCCGGTGATATACCCGCCCAGCAGGCCCGCGATCAGGCTGCCTTCCAGTCCCAGGTCGGCGCCTTGATAATTATTCTTGCCCGCCACGCGCACCGCCACGCTGGAGGCGAACACCACGGAAAGCCAGAGCGCCAGAGAGAGCCGCTGGCGGAGTGTGCGGCTTTCCCGCATCAGCATGGCTTGGAACGAATTGGATCGCGCCAGAACGCTGGCGATGGCGGCCATCGCCGCCAGTTTGACCAGCAGCGATACCAGATAACCTTGCAGCGGATCGGACATTCGGTGCCGGAAGCCATTATAATGGAACCAGCAAGGTCCCCAATAGTTCGCATGAATAATACCTCCGCGCTGCGGCTTCGAAAAGTGGCCGAAGCGGATTTTCCAACCCAGTTCGGCCTGTTCCGCATCTTTGGCTTCGAAGGCGTTTTCGCCGATCGCGTGGAAGAGGCCGTGGTGCTCCGCATGGGCAACCTGGCGGATGGCCCGGCCCCCCTGGTGCGCATTCATTCCGAGTGTCTCACTGGCGACGTCTTTCACAGCTTGCGCTGCGATTGCCGCGCGCAACTGGAAATCGCGCTCACTTCCATCGCCCGCGAAGGCCGCGGGCTCTTGATCTATGAGCACCAGGAAGGCCGCGGCATCGGACTGCTCAACAAGTTGCGCGCCTACGAACTGCAGGACCAGGGTGCCGACACCGTGGAAGCCAACCAGCAGCTCGGCTTCGATTCCGACCTCCGCAGCTACGCGCTGCCCGGCGCCATCCTGGGCTATTTCGGTCTCCAGGCTATCCGCCTGTTATCCAACAATCCGGAGAAAGTGCGAGCCGCGGAGACGGCCGGCGTCGCCGTGGTGGAACGCATCCCCTGCCTGGCCGACGTCCTCGACACCCGCGAAGCCTACCTGCGCACCAAGAAAGAAAAGATGGGCCACCTGCTGGAGTAGCCTTCGGTGGGGCGGGTTGTTAACCTGCGGACCGATTGTCAATCGGTCCAGCCGGGCGCAGCCCGGCCCGCGCCGGTCGTCAAAAACAAGGCGGCTACTCAATCTCCAGCGTCACGTACATCAGCCGGCCGTTCCGTTCCACTTGCAGCACCAGCGGATCGGCCTCCTTCAACCCGTCCAGCGCTTTGCGCAGCGACGCCACGCCCGTCACCGGCATATTGTTCACCGAATAGATCACGTCGCCGAGTTGCAGACTGTCGCCCGAGTACGGCGAATCGCCGCCCCGCGCCGCCACCACCACGCCGTAGTGCTTCCGCAGATCGGGCAGAAGCGCGGCCACGTTCTGGTCCACATCGATCCCCAGAATCCCCAGCCGGTTCACCAGGTTTTTGGTCGGGTCCGCCATGTCGGCGAAGCGTAGCGGATCGCCGTGCTGCTCCACCGTCACCACCTGGATGGTCTGCTTCGTACCATTGCGAATCACCTGCACGTCGATCTTCGCGCCCACCGGGTAGCGGTACAGATCGACTTCCGTCTGCCGCGCATTCGTCATGCTCTGGCCGTTCAGGCTCGCCAAGATATCGCCTGGCTGCAACCCCGCCACGTCCCCCGGTCCGCCCGGTTCCACATCCGAAAGCAGCACGCCCCAATCCTGCGAGAGCCCCAGCCCCGCCGCCATCTGTGGCGTGATGGTCTGCGCGAACACTCCGATCTCGCTGCGGTGCACGTGCCCTTCCTGACGGATCTGCGCGTACACGTTCTTGACGATATTGCTCGGAATGGCGAAGCCCAGTCCTTCGCTGCCGCCCGATTGCGAAAGAATGAACGTGTTGATGCCCATCACGCGGCCGTCCGCATCCACCAGCGGGCCGCCGCTGTTGCCAGGGTTGATGGGCGCATCGGTCTGGATATAGATCATGGTGTCGTCGGGCTTGATCTGCCGCGCCACCGAGCTGACCACGCCCATACTGACGGAATTCTCCAGGCCCAGCGGATTGCCGAACGCCATCACCAGTTGGCCCTGGTGCAGCGTGTCGGAATCGCCCAGCGGCAGAGGGTTCAGATCGGTGCGCTCCACCTTGAGAACCGCCAGGTCCGTCTCGCGGTCCACACCCACGATGCGCGCCTCCAGAATCTTGCCCGATGGCTGCATCGCGGCGTTCGTTCCACCCGTCGCCCCGCCCGGCGCTTCGTCCGCCATCCGCACCCGCACCTGGCGCGCGTTCGATACCACGTGGGCGTTCGTCACGATGTAACCGTCCGCCGCCACGATGACGCCCGAGCCCGTGGCCCGCTGCCGCGTCACGATGGCCGCGTTCGAGCCGGACTCGCGTTCGTCGTTCAGCACGTAGCCGGTCGCAAAGATCTGCACCACCGCCCGGCTGACGCGGCGCGAGAGCGCTTCCAGTTGCGCGCTCAAATCATGCAGCGCGTCGGCCCGTGTGGCGGCCGGCTGCTGGGCGCTAGCCGCGGCCATGGCGAGGAGAAGAC
>JBEKYE010000054.1:0-17290 GCA_049511275.1 Bryobacteraceae bacterium | reverse complement strand
GCCCGCGCGCGCTGCGGAAATTGAAGGGATTCGGCGGGCCCGTGTTCCCCTCCGTCGCGCTCGAGGTGTTGTCGATGGTTTTGCCCCACACCAGGTTGGTCAGCAACGTCAGGCCGCCCGAGAAGCGTTTGGTCACGTTAATCTGCATCGAATTGAACTCGTCGTAGACGTAGGAACTGGCAAGCTCGACCGCTGCCAGGCCCGGATACAGCCGGCGCGTATTTTCGTTAGCGACGGTAGAGCCAGCGCCATAAATAGCCGGATTGAACTGCCGGGAACCCATGATGTTCACGCCGTGATTGCCCACATACGCGACCGATATCGCAACATCATTCTTGAACTGATGTTCCACCGTGAGGTTCCAGTTCTGCGTGTAGCCAACCCGGGAGGACGGATCCAGCACGCCGCCGGAAAGCGGCAACACGAACTTATATGTGGCGAACTGACTCTGCGAAATGTGCGGCCGCGGGAATGGATCGCCGCCGGCGAATCCTTGATACGGATTATCGAAGCTCGGCGGATTCGGAATGTTCAGATACAGATCCGTGGGCTGCATGGCGTCGGTGCGCTGATAGAGGAGGCCTTCCGGGAAACTGTAGAAGATGCCGTAACCCGACCGGATGATGGTCTTGCTGTTGCCGAGTACATCCCATGCAAAGCCGATGCGCGGAGCGAAGTCCTTCCAGTCCTTTTTGAAAACCGAAGACTGGATGCCTTTGTCTCCGGGAAACAGCAGTCCCAGCGGCGCGTTGGGCGCGATGGTGGACTGGACGCCGGGAACGAAGGCCGTCAGTGAATTATTCAGGTCGGTGGGAGGAAGCCAGGGCTCCCATCGGATCCCCAGGTTCAATGTCAGCCGGTGGCTGATCTTCCAATCGTCCTGCAGGAAGGCGTAGAAGCGGTCCTCCCGCAGGTAGAACGTGCGGCCGTTGTCCTGGAAGAAATTCGATTCGGCGCCCAGATAAAAATCCGAAATGGCGTTGCCGCTATTCTGGCCGTTGAAAGTGTTGTCGCCGGGAACATAGGAGTAGTCGTTGGCGTCGATGCGCGTCCGTTCAAACTCGGCTCCAAAGGTAAGCTGATGCGCGCCGGCAATCTTGGTGGCGATGGCGCGATAGATAAAGGACGTCGAATCCTGGCGCAGCGAGCCGCCCGAGAAGATGTCCACGAAACCAGAAATGTTGTCTCGAATGCCGGGGAATTGCGGCACGGCGGTTCCCAGCGGAACATTCTGCCCGAAGCCTTGCAGCGTCACCAGGCCGGGGTCCTCCGGAATTTGTGTGCGCGCAAACCGGCCCGCGCTGCCGTAGAGAGCCAGCGTGAGGGTCGGGCTGAAGATCTGCGTATCGTTCAAGGTCACGGTCTGATTGCGGAAGAGATTCTCGGCGAAGAATCCCGTGGGGGCGGCGAACGGCCTTTGGAAGTTGTTCTGGTCGTAGAAATAGCGGCCGCTTAAGTGATTGTTCTGCGTGATCAGGTGGTCGATCTTGGTCAGATACTGGGTATCGTCCAGATTCTGATTCTCCACGCCCACCCACTGCGTGCCGCTATTCGGCAGCGGCAGCAAGGCATTGGCAACCTTCACGGACACCGGATCCAGCCTGTTGGACGGAATGATGTTGCCCGGGAACGGCGCGCCGCCGTTGGATGGGTCCGTAATCGTCTTGGGAAGCAGGGCCGAGAAATCGCCGGTGCGCTCTGCCGCCGTCGGCACGGTAACCGAAACCGGACTCGGCGCCGAGCGGCGCTGCGTGTCCTGCGCGGAGAAGAAGAAAAACGTCCTGTTCTTCTTGATGGGCCCGCCAACCGTGCCGCCAAACTGGTTCTGATGATACGGTGGCAGCTTCAAGGCGAAGTAATTCCTGGCGTCGAGATCGGTGTTCCGCAGGAATTCGAAAGCCGTGCCGTGCAGCCCGTTGGTTCCGGAACGCGTCGACAACTGCACCAGCGCGCCCGCGCCGCCATATTCCGCGCTGTAGTCAGACGATTGGATGGTGAACTCCTGCAATGCGTCCGGGTCGGGCATGGTCGGTACGGAGTCGAAGAAGCGGTCATTGTAGATCGTGCCGTCGAGCTGGAAATTGTTCTGCGTGGCGCGCAATCCGTTTACGGTTAATCCGCGGTTGTCCTGCTGGCCGGATTCCGTGCCCACGTCGGTAATGGCTGTTCCGGGAGTCAGCGTCGTAAGCTGCAGCGCATTGCGGCCGTTCAGTGGCAAATCCTGCATCTGCGCCTCGGTCACCGAAGCCTGAACACTCGAGGATGTAGTTTGCACCAGGGGAGCTTCACTGGTCACGGTGACCGACTGTTTGGAATCGCCCACCTGCAACTGGATCTTCATGTCCATGATCTGTCCGGTCACCAGGTTGACCTTGTCCATCTTCTGCGGCTGGAAGCCGTCCTTCGTGAAGTTCAACTCGTACTGGCCGATAGGAAGGTCGGGAAACTCGAAAAGGCCGGCGGCATTGGTTTGCACAGTACGACTGATTCCGGTGTCCACGTTCTTGCACGAGATGCCGGTATTCGGCACCACCGCTCCGCTCGAATCGGTCACGGTGCCGCCGATGCGGCCGGTGGCTTGGGCGAAAAGAGCATTGATCGGGAACGAAAGGAAGAAAAGAAGAAATAAACTGAAAGTGACGCTAACAAGGCGGCTGTTACGAGACATCATGGATCTCCTTGCCCGCCCGTTGCGGGAGGGCACTGTCGATTGGGACCCTAACAAACTCTGACCTGGCGTCCTCCAGGGCACGGGCAGGCCGGACCCCCGGACCGTCGTCCGGGCTGAACCCAAATGGCGGCTGAGACACAGCACACCACCGAAGCATACTTAGACTGATGTATGATATACCATGTATCGTCAGGGCTGTCAAGCCCGGAAAAGCGGCTGTGGCCATGGGGCCAGAGGGCGCTGGCGCGGGTCTCGGCAAAGCGTTATGACGCATAGTGGCTCGTCACAAAGGCAATGTTCTTCCGGGTAGCCTCAATGCACTGCTGCGGATCGGAATGGGTCGTCTCGAATACCAACCAACCGGCATAGCCGATGGCCGCCAGGCCTTTGACGGCATCGGCCCAGTTGACGCGGCCAGGCTGCTCCAGCAACCGGTCTTCGTTCTTGAGGTGGACCTGACGTATGCGGCTCTTTAAGATTGCGATGCCGGGCACGGCTTCCCCGGTGTGAGCGTACCGTTCCACATTGTCCAGGTCGTAATAGACCTTCACGCTGGGACGGTCCACCAGGTCGATGAGCTTGCGGTCTCCGGCGGGCGCATTGGAGGTTTCCATGCCGATCGTGACACCGGCGTCGCGGGCTGCGCCGGATACTTTTTGCAGTAGAGCCACCACCGGCCCGTACGATTGCTCCTGGTCCATGTTGGGGCAATTCTGTTCGAAGCAGGCCGCCAGGATGGTAGTCGCATGCAGTGATTCAGCGGCCCGGATGGCGTTGCGCAGGTTTTCTTCCGCAGCAGGCTGGAGGAGCGTAGCTCCCGGCGGCCAGACTCCAGCGACCGAAGGGATCGACAATCCCGTTCGTTCCGCCGCGCGCTGGTAGGCGGCCAGGGTTGCCTGGTCGCAGAGCGTGGTGCCCTTGAAATACACCTGCAACTCGACTCCCGAGAGGCCCTGGATCTGCTTCGCCAGATCGAATACCGCGGGCCCCGGATCGTTGACCATGTTCGCCTGGCGATGACCGAACTTCAGGGCGGCCGCGGCGGCGCGCAGCCCGGCGGCCGCGCCGGCTGCGGCCAGGGAAGAAAACAGAAACTGTCTACGATGCATAGCTGTCGCCTTTATGCGGGCAGATCGCTCCAGTTCATGATGCGGTGGGTGCGCAAAGATTTCTCGGCCAGCAGCACCAGCTTGGCTACGGTCTTGCCCGTCTCCGGACTGACCAGCGGCGGGGCTCCCGTGCGCAGGCTCTGTGCAAACCTCAGGTATTGCTGATAGGTCTCCGGATCCTGCGCCGAACCAACTGCGTTAGCGGTGGCTTCTTTAGGGGTGCTGTCCGCCACGTCGACGTAGCGCACGGCGCCGCCGCGGCTGCGAATGGCCACACGGCCCTTTTCGGGCTCGGGCTCCATCACGCCGTCGCTGCCGATGATCACCATGCGGCGGCTGCCCGGGCCGGCATTCGGCGCAAACAGAGAGAAATCGAAGCTCAGCTTGACGCCACTCTCGTATTCGACGATAACCGCGGCATGATCGACGGTTTCGCGCTGTTTGAAAACGTTATTGCCGCCGGCCGCAGTCACGCGCGCCACCGGGCTGTTGATGATCCAGTTGAGCGTATCGAGTTCGTGAATGCCGTCTTCCAGAAGCGCGCTACCCTCAGTGAAGGTGAGGTATCGCCAGTTGGTCGAAACACCGGTCTTCGGGTCGGTGTACTTCCAGCTATTTGGATTCCAGTCACCCCGGAAAAGATTTCCGCTGACCAACTGGATGGCGCCGATTTCCCCGGAGGCGGCCAATTCGTGCATCTTGGCCGTGGTGGGAACCAGGCGCTTTTGAAAGCCGATGTATAGTAGTTTCCCGGACGTTCGCGAAGCGTCAATCATGCGGTTGGCGTCTTCCACGGCGGTGGCCATGGGCTTCTCGCACAAAACCGGGAGCCCGCGACCCAGAGCCGCCACGGTCACTTCGGCATGCAGAAAACTCGGGGTGATGACCACCACGGCGTCGATGTCGTTTCGTTCGCCGAGCAGCTTGCGGTAATCGGAATAGGTAGTCGCGGCAGGGGCGAGCGAGGCCCCGCGGGCGAGATTCGGGGGGGTGGGATCGGCGAGCGCCGCCACCTGGAATTGCGGCAAGGTCTTGAGGATGGCCAGGTGGGCCCAACCGCGAGCTCCGGTGCCGATGATGGCGAGGCGGATGGGCTTCTCGGTCTGCGCATCGAGCGCGGAGGCGGCCGCGGCCAGCGCGGAAGCTCCCGCTGCCGTCAGGAACGAGCGTCTGTTGGTTTGGTTGTCCATTTCATCTCCTGAGATACTAAATATCACGTTGCGAGGTCAGCGGGCGCCGGCGTGGGCGTCGGTGAAGAGTTTAGCCGGCGGCACCTTTTTCCAATCGTCCAGGAACATGGCCAGGCCGGCGTCGGTCAGGGAGTGCTTATAGAGCGCTTGCAGCATGTCGAACGGCATGGTGCACACGTCGGCGCCCGCCAGCAGGCAGTCGAGCACTTCCCTCACGGTGCGGATGCTCGCCGCGAGGATTTTGGTTTGGTATCCGTAGCGATCGTAGATCTCGCGAATCTGCCGGACGAAGATCATGCCGTCGTCGCCCGCCAGCTCCTTGCGGTGGATAAAGGGGCTGATGTACGTGGCGCCGGCCTTGGCTGCCAGAAAGGCCTGGGTGGCGCTGAAACAGAGAGTGACGTTGGTCCGGATGTTCTCGGCGGAAAGCCGCTTTACGGCCTTGAGCCCTTCGATCATGACCGGCACCTTGACCACGGCGTTGGGATGGAAGCGCGCGATGGCGCGGCCCTCCGCCACGATGCCCCCGGCGTCCAGACTGACGGTCTCCACGCTGATGGGACCGTCGACAATCGAGAAGATCTCGCGCAGCACATCCTCGAAGGGGCGGCCGGTGGCGGCGATGTGGGTGGGGTTGGTGGTGACGCCGTCCAGGATGCCCCAATCGGCGGCGGTGCGGATTTCGTCCACTTTCGCGGTGTCGATAAATAGTTGCATACTTCGCAGATTATAACATCTGAAATTTGATATGTTATGGGGTGCATGGCGTCCTTCAGCACCAGCAGCGCCGCGCCGGCCGGGGGCGTGATGCCTGCCGCGTGGCGTCAATACCGATGGCGCATCCTGGCGCTGCTGTTCCTGGTGACGGTCATCAACTTCGTTCACCGGCAGACGCTGTCGGTGGTGGCGCCGGTGCTGCGGGAGCAGTTGCATCTTACAAATACCGACTATGGACGCATTGTCTCGGCCTTCATGTTCGGCATGATGGTGGGCGAGTTTCCCGTGGGATGGCTGATGGACCGGATCGGCGCGCGCAACGGCTTCTCCTTCTCGGTGACGTGGTGGTCGCTGGCGGCGGCGATGCACACTTTCGCGCGCACGGCGTTCCAGTTTTCGGCGGTGCGGTTCTGGATGGGGACGGGAGAGTGCGGCAATTTCTCGGGCGCAATGAAGGTGGTGTCGGAGTGGTTTCCGGCGCGCGAACGGGCCCTCGCAGTGGGCGTGTTCAACGCCGGTTCCATGATCGGCTCGCTCATCACTCCGCCGCTGATCGTCTATATCACGCTGAATTTCGGCTGGCGCATGGCGTTTCTGGGCCCCAGCATGCTGGGGTTCGTGTGGGTGATCTGGTGGCGCCGCATGTACCGGCCGCTCGACCGTCACCCGCGCGTCACCCAGGCCGAGCGCGAATACATCCGCGCCGGCCTGCCGCAAATCGGGCCGCCGCCGGCCAACCGGGAACTGCTGCGGCATGCGCCGGCGTGGGGCCTGATTCTCTGCCGGCTGCTGGTGGGCCCGGTGATTCAGTTCTACTGGTTTTGGATGCCTGCCTATCTTTATCAGGCGCGCGGCCTGAGCCTCACGGCGATCGGGATGTTCACATGGATTCCGTACCTGTTCGGCGACGTGGGCAGCGTGGGCGGCGGCTGGGTGGCGGGGTTCCTGATGCGTCGCGGCGTGAGCCTGCCGGCCGCGCGCCTGGGGACCATGTGGACCGGCGCGGCCTGTTGCGCGCTGAGCGTCTGCGTGACGCTGGCGCCCTCCGCGGCCACCGCCATTGGGCTGATTTGCCTGGTGATGCTCGGCCACACGGCGCTTTCGGCCAACATGTTCGCGGCCATTTCCGATATATTTCCAGAGGGTGCGGTGGGAAGGTTTACCGGCCTCACCGGCATCGCCGGAGGCGTCAGCGGGCTTCTGTTTCCCCTGCTCACCGGTTACCTGGTGGACAAGTTGTCGTTCGCTCCGGTATTTGTGATCGCGGGAATGCTGCCCGCCGCGGGCGTGTTGTGCCTGGCGCTGTTGGGAGGCGGTTTCCGCCGGCTGTCAATTTAGTGCGCGAAGTTTTACCCTGAGAGGGAGCAGCATGAAGAAGATCGACATTCCCAGCAACCTCACGACGCTGGCCTATAACAGCATCCGGGAATACATCCTGCAGGGCAGGCTCGACGATACCTCGCGGTTGACCGAGGATTTCCTCTCCAACCAGCTGGGCATCAGCAAATCGCCCGTCCGCGAGGCGCTGAACCGTCTGGAAGCCGAAGGCCTGATTCGCATCGAGCCGCGCAAAGGCGCCTACCTGAGACGGCTCACCACCATGGAGATCAACGAGCTCTACGATACTCGCGAGGCGCTGGAAGCGCACGTGGCCCGCACCGCCAATGTCACGCCGGCGCTGCTCGGGGAACTCCGCCAGAGCCTCAAACGCCAGCGCATGCTGCTCAAGGCCAACGACAAGCCGCACTATATTCAGGAGGACGTGCGGTTCCACTCCCTGCTGGCGCATGCCACCGGCAACGCCTATCTCTGCACCGTGCTGGACAACATCCAGAACCAGATCTGGCTGTCGCGCCGCAGCACCTACGACCTTTCCGGCAGCACCGCTCCGGATTACCACGATGCCATCGTTAAGGCGCTCGAACAGGGATCCGGCGACGCGGCCGAACACGCCATGCGCGAACATATTCGCACGGTTCGCCAGCGCCTGCTGCAGTTCCTGGAAGACCAGCAACCGGTCGGCTTAGCCAATTGACCGCATGTCGGCGGCACTCCGCCGGATCACCCGAATCCTCTCTTGACGTCGCGCGCGACGTGAGATATCATATACTACTCAGTCAGAAAGCTGCGAGGCGTAACGCCGCGCCGCCTCAGGCGGCTGCAAGACCGCTCATTTTCACGGAGACACGCATGGACATTCACTTTGTGGTGCACGACGAGAACGACTCTGTAGGGGTGGTCGTGGTGGAAGGCGTGAGGGCCGGTGACCGGCTCAACGGATGGATCATGGACCAGGACCGGATCATCACTCACCAGGCGGTCAGCGAGATCCCCATCGGGCATAAACTCGCCATCAAGCCTCTGGGGAAGGGCGACACCGTCGTCAAATACGGCGTCGACATCGGCCGGGTGGTCGCGCCCATCCAGGCCGGTGAGCACGTGCACGTGCATAACCTGAAGACCAAGCGTTGGTAGAGCGGAGGAGAGCAAACGTGGCTATCGATCTGAGTAACATGACCTTTTGGGGTTACCGCCGGGAAAACGGGCGCGCCGGTGTGCGCAACCATGTCGTCATCCTGCCGGTGGACGATTTGTCCAACGCCGCCTGCGAGTCCGTCGCCAACAATATCAAGGGCTCGCTCGCGATACCGCATCCCTATGGGCGGCTGCAGTTCGGCGCGGATCTGGACCTGCACTTCCGCACACTGATCGGCACGGGGTCGAATCCCAACGTTGCCGCGGTGGTGGTGATCGGGATAGAAGACGGCTGGGCCAAGAAGGTGGCGGATGGCATCGCCGCCACGGGCAAGCCGGTGGCATCCTTCGGCATCGAACTGCACGGTGACATCGATACCGTGGCGCGCGCTTCCCGTGCGGCCAAGGAATTCGTCCAGGCGGCTTCGGCGCTGCGGCGCGTGGAGTGTCCGCTGAAGGATCTCTGGGTATCCACCAAGTGCGGCGAGTCGGACACCACCTCCGGGTGCGCGGGCAATCCCAGCGTCGGCAATGCCTACGACAAGCTCTACGCGCAAGGCGTGACGCTGGTCTTCGGCGAGACTACGGAAATAACCGGCGGCGAATCGCTGGTGGTGAAGCGCTGCCGCACTCCGAAGATTGCCGACCAGTTCATGGCCATGTTCAACCGCTACCAGGACCTGATCAACCTCCACAAGACCAGCGATCTTTCGGATTCTCAGCCCACCAAGGGCAACATTGCAGGCGGCCTCACCACCATCGAGGAGAAGGCCCTCGGCAATATCCAGAAGATCGGAAAGAAGTGCGTCGTGGACGGCGTGCTCGACAAGGCCGAATCACCCACCGGACCCGGCTTGTGGTTCATGGATTCTTCCTCCGCCGCGGCCGAAATGGTGACGCTGGTGGCGGCCGCGGGCTTCGTGGTCCACTTGTTCCCCACGGGCCAGTGCAACGTGATCGGCAACCCCATCCTGCCGGTGATCAAGATCTGCGGCAACCCGCGCACCGTCCGCACCATGAAAGAGCATATCGACGTGGACGTGAGCGGCCTGCTGCGCCGCGAAATCAACATGGACCAGGCCGGCGACCGCGTGCTCGAGTGCATGTTCTCGACCGTCAACGGCCGCCTGACGAATGCCGAAGTGCTGGGGCATCGCGAGTTCGTGCTCACGCGCCTTTACGAAAGCGCCTGATTCTCCCGGAGGTGCGTATCGCTACCGTATCGATTGAAACGCTCGCGGACGAAATGTTCCGCATGGTCGCGGAATGCGCCGGCAAACGCAATCTGAAGGCCGGCGACCTGACCAAGTCCATGATCGCGCGCTACGGCGAGCAAAACTGCGGCAAGGAAGATTGCCGGCAGGCTATCCGGGTCCTGATCGACTCCGGGCGCTGTATCTACAGCTACCTGGGCGGGTCCTATATCCAGCTTCCCCAATCCGGCGAGCCGAAATAGCCCGCGCGTGGCCATCGCCGGCCTCGCCGGCGACGGCGGAAAGACGCTGGTTTCCCTCGCGGTGATTCTCCTGGCCCGGCGCGCCGGCGCAAGCGTCCGCGCGTTCAAGAAGGGGCCCGATTACATTGACCCGGCCTGGCTCGGCTGGGCCTGCGGGCGGCCCGCGCGCAACCTCGATACCTACCTGATGGGCTTCGACGGCGCCAAGGACTCCTTCGCGCGCCATGCCGACCCCCAAGGCTTCAACCTCATCGAGGGTAACCGCGGCTTGCACGATGGCGTGGACGCTCGCGGCACTCACAGCACCGCGGCGCTGGCGCGCGCCCTCGAGGCGCCGGTCATTTTGGTCGTGAATGCGGCGAAGGTAACTCGCACGGCGGCGGCATCGGTTCTCGGCTGCCGGATGATGGACCCCGAGGTACGAATAGCCGGCGTGATCCTCAACCGGATTGCGGGGGAGCGGCACGCGGCGGTGGCGCGGGAGGCCATCGAAGAGGTCTGCGGGATACCGGTTCTGGGTGTGCTGCCGGGAACCGATGGGAACCTGCTGCCGGGGCGCCATCTGGGCCTTGTGGCTCCCCGGGAGTGCTCCGGCATCGGCGAACTCGACCGGGAGATCGTGAAGTTCGCCGCGGGCCGGCTAGACCTTGCGGCCATCCTGAAGATTGCCGCTGACGTGCCGCAACCCGCGCCGCAGGGAAACAGGAGGGCGGACGCCCTCGTCCGCGCGCGACCCCCCGGTCGCGCTCCTTCGCTCGTTGTCAACTCTCACGCAGGACGGGATGCCGGGACCGCAGCCGCGCGCGGCGGCCAGCGCGTGCGCATCGGTTACCTCAACGATGCGGCGTTCAGCTTCTATTACCCGGAGAACCTGGAGGCGCTGGAAGCGGCCGGTGCGGAACTGGTCCGGATCTCTTCCCTGCTGCCGAACGCGCTGCCGCGCGGTCTCGACGCCCTCTACATCGGCGGCGGCTTCCCGGAGACGCATGGAGCGGTGCTGGCCGCCAACACGGAGCTGCTCGGGAGCATTCGCGCCGCCGCGGCGGCGGGCATGCCGATCTGGGCGGAATGCGGCGGGCTGATGGCGCTCGCGCGTGCCATCAAGTGGCAGGGCGACCGCTGGGCCATGGCCGGCGTGCTGCCATTCGAAGTGGAAGTGCACGCGCGCCCGCAGGGCCACGGGTACACCACCCTGCGGGTTGACCGCCCCAACCCCTTCTTGCCGGTGGGCGCGGAACTCCGCGGCCACGAGTTCCACTACTCGCGCATCGCCGAAGGCGAGCGGCCCGAAACGGCCTGCGCGGTGCTGCGCGGCGCCGGGTGCTACGACGGCCGGGAGGGTGTGCTGGCGGGCAACGTCTGGGCGGGCTACACGCACCTGCACGCCACCGGGACGCCGGAGTGGGCGCCGGCGCTGGTAGGAGCGGCGCAAAACTATATTTCAGACTATAAATTCCGATATATTGGGAAGAGGGTCTGAACATGCTGCTCTCCTGCCTCGTGTACCTGGCCGGCGCGGTTTTCCTGGCCGGCAGCGCGTTCCGCGCGGTGAAATATGCGCGCACCCCGGTCCCGCTGCGCTGGGAGTTGTACCCGATTCCCCCCGGATCAGCGGGCCAGATCCGCTATACGATGGCGGAAATCCTGCTGCTGCGCGGAGTATGGCAGAACAACCGGAAACTGTGGTTCCGCACGTACCCGTTCCACATGGGAATCTACCTGTGCGCGGCGGCGCTGGCGTCGCTGGCGGCCGGCGTCGAGTGGTTTACCGAAGCCGCGGCGCTGGCGGGTCTGGTGTTGCTGCTGGCGGGGTCCTGCGCGCTGCTGGCCGCGCGGCTATTCGCTCCCGCGCTCAAACCGTACACCAGCCCTTCGGACATCTTCAACCTGGGGTGGTTCGTGGCAGCGGCGGGCGTGCCGCTGGCGGCGTTCGCGCTCGAAGGAGCGGGTCCGGCCGCGGTCTGGCGGGCGGTCTTTACGTTCCGCCCCGCGCCGCCGCTGGCGGGCGTGGGCGTGGCATTGGCGGCGCTGCTGGCGGCCTACATCCCGTTCACTCACATGGCGCACTTCGTGGCCAAGTATTTCGCCTATCACAAGGTCCGCTGGGACGACCACCGGGACCCGGCCGTCGCCGCGCAGTTGCAGTACACGCCGCACTGGTCCGCTCCGCACGTAGGCGCGGACGGGAAGAAGACCTGGGCCGACGTGGCGACGGCCAATCCGGCGATGGCCAATCCGGCCAGGGAGAAGAAGCCGTGAGCCCGGACCGCTACTCGGCCCTCGTGCTGCCACAGCCGAAATCACCGGAAGAGGAGCGCGGGTTGTCGGATGCGTTTCTGCGCAGCTTGGAAAAGCTGTTCAACCGCGAGGACAACTGGACCTTCCTTCGCCCGCTGCTGATCACGGTGGAGCACTGTGTGCGCTGCCAGACCTGTTCGGAGGCGTGCCACATATTCACCGGCAGCGGCCGCCAGGAGATCTACCGGCCCACCTACCGTTCCGAGATCCTGCGCCGCCTCTATTGCAAGTTCATCAAGCACCGGCGCTGGCAAGGCGCGGTGGAACTCGACTGGAAGACGGTCTGCGAGCTGGCCGAACTGGCCTACCGCTGCAACCTGTGCCGCCGCTGCGCGCAGGCCTGTCCAATGGGGGCCGATAACGGCCTGGTGGCGCATGAGCTTCGCAAGCTGTTCAGCCAGGAAATGGGGATCGCGCCCAAGGAACTGCATGCCGCCGGTTCGCTGGTGCAGCTTCGCACCGGCTCCACGACCGGCATGAACCCGGCCGCCGCCCGCGACAATTTCGATTTCATCGACCAGGAAATGACCGAAAAAACCGGCATCTCCGTCAAAACGCCGTGGGACGTCGAAGGCGCCGATGTGCTCCTGATCCATAACGCCGGCGAGGTGCTCTCGTGGCCCGAGAACCCGGGCGCCTTCGCCGTCATGCTGACCGCTGCCGGCGTGAGCTGGACGCTCTCTTCCGAGCTGACCGCCTACGACGCCGTGAACTATGGCCTGTGGTACGACGACGTGCAGTTCGCGCGCGTGGCCCTCCGGCAGATCGAAGCCGCCCGCAAACTCAAGGTGAAGCGCATCGTGATCGGCGAGTGCGGCCACGCGCACAAAGCCCTCGCCGTGATCGCCGACCGCCTGCTGCCCTCCGGCCTCAATCTTCCGCGCGAGAGCTCCATGACCTTGATGCGCGACCTGGTGCTCAGCGGACGGCTCCCGGTCGACCCCGGCCGCAACAACTTTCCCGTGACCCTGCACGACCCCTGCAACATGGCGCGGCTGATGGGCATCACCGAGGCGCAGCGCGATGTGCTCCGCGCCGTCTGCCCGGACGTCCGGGAGATGTCCCCCAACCGCACGGACAACTATTGCTGCGGCGGCGGCAGCGGGTTTGCCCTGATGAGCGGCAAGAATTTCCTGGACTGGCGGCTCGAAATCGCCGGTGCCAAAAAGATGGAGCAGGTGCTGGCCGCCTTTGCCGATTGCATGGACCCATCCATCCCTAAATACATTTGCGCGCCGTGCAGCAACTGCAAGGGGCAGTTCCGGGATCTGCTGGCTCATCGCGGGTTGTGGAACAGCAATCGGATCTTCTATGGAGGGCTGGCCGAGTTGGTGGTGAACGCCATGCGCGACGTTAAGCCGGGCTTTCTCGAATGGGAATGGAGATGAAGAGCGCGGTTTGACAGCATACGTGATATATGAAATCTTTAAGCTATTGAGATGAAAATGTCTGAAAATCAGCCGAAACCGACCCCGCTGCTGGATCAACTCGAGACCGGTCCCTGGCCGAGTTTTGTAACCGAGATCAAGCGGGCGGCTGAAAAAAGCCCCGCCGCCGAGGACCTGCTGGGTCTGCTGGAGCGCTCCTATGAAGACAAGAAGGGCCATTGGAAGCACGGCGGCATCGTGGGGGTGCGCGGCTACGGCAGCGGCGTGATCGGGCGCTACAACGACATCCCGGAGGAGTTTCCCAACGTCGCTCACTTCCACACCCTGCGGGTCAACAACCCTTCGGGATGGTTCTACACCAGCGACGCCCTGCGCACCCTGGCGGACATCTGGGAACGGCACGGGTCGGGCCTCACCAACCTGCACGGGTCCACCGGCGACATCATCTTCCTGGGTACCCGCACGGATGAGCTGGAAGCCACTTTCCAGGAGCTGACAGCGGCCGGGTTCGACCTCGGCGGCTCCGGTTCGGCCATGCGAACGCCATCCTGCTGCGTGGGGCAGGCGCGCTGCGAGTGGGCCTGCTTCGACACCTTGAAGTTCTGCAACGACCTCACGCAGGCTTACCAGGACGAAATGCACCGCCCGCCGTTCCCCTACAAGTTCAAAGTGAAAGCGTCCGGCTGCCCGAACGATTGCGTGGCGGCGATCGCCCGCGCGGATCTTTCCGTGATCGGCATCTGGAAGGACGACATCCGGCAGGACGATGCGGCCGTGGCGGAGTACGCCTCAGGTGGGCTGGATATCGCGCGCGATGTTTGCGGCCGCTGCCCCGGCCAATGCATGGACTGGGACGGCGCCAGGCTCGCCATCGACAACCGCGACTGCAAGCGCTGCATGCACTGCATCAACGCCATGCCCAAAGCGCTGCGGCCGGGCGTGGAGCGCGGCGCGGCTATCCTGATCGGCGCCAAAGCCCCCATCGTGCAAGGCGCGCTGCTTTCCTCGGTGCTGGTTCCGTTCGTGCCGGAAGCGGAGATCGAGGAAACCGTGCGCGAGCTGCTTGCGCGCATCTGGGAGTTCTGGGACGAGTACGGCAAGAACCGCGAGCGCGTCGGCGAAATGATCCAGCGCGTGGGCATGGCCGCGTTCCTGGACGGCATCGGCCTCGAGCCGCGGCCCGAAATGGTGGCCTTCCCGCGCGACAACCCGTACGTCTTCTTCCAGAAGGAGGACGTGAAATGACGCCCACCCTGGCGCCCCGGCGCATCACCGACATCGGTCCTCCGCACTATGAGAAGTTCCTGCACCCGCTCATCAAGCGGAATTACGGCCAGTGGCGCTACCACGAAACGCTGGCCCCGGGCGTGCTGTGCCACGTGGCCGAATCGGGCGAGCGCATCTACACGGTGCGCGCCGGCTCGCCACGGCTGCTGAGCGTCGCCACCATCCGGCTCTTCGCGGATCTGGCCGACAAGTACTCGGGCGGCTTCCTGCGCTTCACCAGCCGGCATAATATCGAGTTCCTGCTGGACCAGCCGGCCAACATCGAGCCGCTCAAGCGCGAACTGCGGGAAGCCGGCTTCCCGGTAGGCGGCACCAACAATTCCATCAGCAACGTGGTGCACACGCAGGGCTGGATCCACTGCCACTCGGCCGCCACCGACGCCTCCGGCATCGTCAAGGCCCTGATGGACGAACTGCACCCGCACTTCACGCGCCAGGACCTTCCCGCCAAGCTGCGCGTGGCGCTGGCCTGCTGCGTGAACATGTGCGGCGCCGTGCACTGCTCCGATATCGCCATCCTGGGAATCCACCGCAAGCCGCCGCAGATCAAGCACGACGCGCTGCGCAAGGGCTGCGAGATCCCCACCCTGATCGCCTCCTGCCCCACGGGCGCCATTCGGCCCGCGGTGGTGGACGGCAAGCGCACCGTGGACGTGGTGGAGGAGCAGTGCATGTACTGCTCCAACTGCTACACGGTGTGCGCGGCCATGCAGATGAACGACCCGGAGAACGACGGCCTCTCCATCTGGGTGGGCGGCAAGGTGAGCAACGCCCGCAGCGAGCCGAAGTTCTCCAAGCTGGCGATTCCGTTCCTGCCCAACCATCCGCCGCGCTGGCCGGAAGTGGTGGACGCGGTGGTCAACATCGTGGACGTTTACGCCAAGCACGCCCGGCGCTTTGAGCGGCTGGGCGAATGGGCGGAGCGCGTGGGATGGCCGCGGTTCTTCGAGCTTACCGGCATCCCCTTCACGCGCTACCACATCGACGATTTCCGGTACGCCGGCCTGAGCTACGCGCGCTCCACGCACATGCGGTTGCGGCCATGATGACCGGGCTGTTCAAGCCGGTGAAGAAGCCGGTGATCCGGCGCCTGTCCTCCCCGGGCGGCGACATCGGACCGCAACGGCCGCAGTATGCCGTCAAGACGGCGCCGTGCACCGCCGCCTGCCCGAGCGTGGGCGATATCCGCGGATGGCTGACCGCGGTGGCCGACGCCGAGGCCAACGCCCGCGCGCCCGAGCAGGCGCTGCGCTCGGCGTGGGAAAGGATTACCGCGCGCAATCCGTTCCCGGCCGTCTGCGGCAGGGTCTGCCCGGCCGATTGCGAAGGCGTATGCCCGCGGGAGACCAAGGACGGCGCGGTGGCCATTCGCGCTTTCGAGCGGTACCTAGGCGATTTCGGCCTGGAGCGCGGGCTGGCGCCGGCCGCCCCGGCCGCGCGGCGCGGCGAGGTGACCGTGGCGGGCGCCGGTCCGGCGGCCCTCTCGTGCGCTTATCAACTGGCCCGCCGGGGATGGCGTGTCACGGTGTTCGACGCCGTTGCGCCAGGAGGCTTTCTGCGTTCCTTGCCCGGGCTGCCGGCGGAAATCCTCGACCGCGAGATCGCGCGCATTGCGGCGCTGGGCGTCATGCTGCGGCCGGAACCGGCGCCCGGCGATGTTGCCTTCACCGATCCCGGCGGCACGCTTGAGAGGTTGCCTCACGTGATCGCGGAGGGCCGGCTGGCAGCGGAAGCCATCCAAAGTGGGGCAGACGCCCTCGTCTGCGCGCGACCCCCTGGTCGCGCTCTTGCCCCGCCTCGCATCGCCGTGGACCGCATCAAGACGTCGTGGTACGTGGAAGTGCTGCGGCACGAAGAGATTCTGAATGAAGCCGACGCGGTAGCCGAAGCCCGCCGCTGCTTCGCCTGCGGCGCCTGTATGGGTTGCGGCAATTGCTGGATGTACTGCGCCAACGGCTGCTTCGAAAAAACTCCCAAGGGGACCCGCTTCAAACTCAAGGTGGAGCTGTGTCATGGCTGCAGCCGCTGCGCGGAAGAGTGCCCGTCCGGCTATATCGATATGCAGTGATCCAAGCAGAGAGGTGCTTAAGTTGCCTACATACGAACACGACGGACGCGTTTACGAGGTGGATGAGGACGGCTTCCTTCAGGAGCCGGATCTGTGGAACGAAACTGTGGCCTGCGATTTCGCCGCCTCGGAGGACGTGGCGGAGATGACCGACGCGCATTGGGTCATCGTCAACTACCTTCGCAACTATTACCTGCAATTCGGCATCGCCCCCATGATCCGCAAAGTCGTTAAGGAAACCGGCTTCAAGCTCAACCAGATCTACGAGTTGTTCCCTTCGGGCCCTGCCAAGGGCGCATGCAAGGTGGCGGGCCTGCCCAAGCCCACCGGCTGCGTGTAGCAACATGGTCGCCGCCGCCATCGCGTACCTCGGCTTCGCGGTTTTCGTCGCGGGCATGGTCTGGCGGGTAGTGGCATGGGCGCGCGTGCCGGTGCCGTTTGCCATCACGCTCACTTGCGGCCAGCAGAAGTCGCTGGCGGGCATTCGCGCGGCGTGGCTGGAAAACCCCTGGACGCGCGCGGGCGCGGCCTGCCGGACGGCCCTCGAGGCGCTCGTGTTCCGCTCGCTCCTGCGGAACTCGCGCGCCGAATTGTTGCCGGGGCCGCGCTTCGTGTACCGCGGCGACCGCTC
>JBEKYE010000053.1:0-17358 GCA_049511275.1 Bryobacteraceae bacterium | reverse complement strand
GGAGAAGTGGCATCAAACCGGATGCCCACCCCGCTATGGGAACGGTATTGGCCCTTGCGGCGTTTGCACGGCCTATTCTCCGCATCTCTTGCGGCGAATACTTGCCCTTCACAGTGATTCCAAGTTATAATCTCCGCAGAAGGTACGGAGAATGTATATCCATGAGCTTAAGGACTGGCCCAGGTTTTCCTGGAGCCGCGACCAGCTCGGGGACCGTCTCGCCGCCGTTCGTCACCAGCAGGGCCGGCTGATCGGCCATATGGAGGCCCTTGGCTTCCAACTCCGCCAGGAGGCGGTGCTGCAAACCCTGACCTCCGACGTGGTCACGAGCAGCGAGATCGAGGGCGAGAAATTGGATGTCGAACAGGTCCGGTCCTCGGTTGCGCGCCGTCTCGGCATGGATATCGGCGCACTCAAGCCCGCGGACCGCAATGTCGAGGGCATCGTTGAAATGATGCTCGACGCCACGCGCCAGTACGACCAGCCGCTCACTGCCGAGAGACTCTTTTCGTGGCATGCCTCCCTGTTTCCCACGGGCCGCAGCGGCATGACCAAAATCAGGGCAGGGGGCTGGCGTGACGACGGCACCGGCCCGATGGAGGTTATCTCCGGCGCGATTGGCAAAGAGCACGTTCATTTCCAGGCGCCACCGGCGAAACGGCTCGATGGCGAAATGCAGGCGTTCCTCGACTGGTTCAACGCAGACGCCGGCATAGATCCGGTCCTCGAAGCCGGGCTGGCCCATCTCTGGTTCGTGACCATCCATCCGTTGGATGACGGCAACGGCCGCATTGCGCGCGCGATTGCCGACATGGCTCTGGCGCGTTCTGAAAAGAGCCCGCAACGCTTCTACAGCATGTCGTCGCAGATCCGGCAAGAGCGCTCCGCCTATTACGAGATTCTGGAGAAAACGCAGAAGGGGACATTGGATATCACGCCCTGGATGGAATGGTTCCTCGGCTGTCTGGGGCGCGCCATCGATGGTGCGCAAACCACTCTCAGCGCTGTCCTCGCGAAGGCCCGCTTTTGGAATGTTATAGCCGGCATCGCGATCAATGACCGGCAGCGCCTGGTACTCAACCGTCTCCTCGATGGCCTCGAGGGTAAGCTCGCGACATCGAAGTACGCCAAGCTCGCCAAGTGCTCGCAGGACACAGCCCTCCGCGACATTCTGCAACTCGTCGAGCGCGGAATTTTGGCCCGCAATCCGAAAGGCGGGCGGAGCACCAGCTACACACTTGCCGAAAATCTACGTTGAGCTGAGTCAGTTCGTTAGCGAGGAAAGACAGACCACGAAACCCGATGGTCTGTCCCACTGAAAGCTACTTGCCGATGCTGTAGGCCGTGTCGATCTGCTGGCGGAGGAAGGCCAGATCTTTCCTGATGGCAGCGGTCTTGGACTTCGGCTGGTAATCGATGTGCAATGACACCGGGCCCGCGAAGTGCGCTTTGGCCAGCGCGGCGAAGAATTTGGGCCAGTCGACCACGCCTTCGCCAAGGGGGCAAGGCAGGATGCGGGGCACACTGCCGGTTTCGCGGTCCCATTTGAAATCGCGAACCGCGACCATCTTCAGACGCGGCAGCGCCAATTCGAGAGCCGCTGCGAACCCGTTCGACCCACCCTGCGCGGTGGCATAGCCGGGATCGAAACAATAACCCACCAGATGGGGGTCGATGGGGCGGATGACGCGGGCGATGTCGGCGACAGCGGCGCCTTCGGGGCTATGGTCGAAGTCCACGAAATTGTGAATGCCCATCGCCATATTGGTGGCGCGCGCCAACTGCGCCAGGCCGGCGATTTGCCTCTGCACCAGACCAAGCTGCATTTCGATGGCAGGGGAGCCCGAGAACTTCCAATGGCCCGACCGGAAGAAAGGCACCTTGATATAGCTGGCGAGGCCGAGGATGTTTTCCGCGTCTTTGTCTTCGAGCGAAGTAAGCGCGGTGGTGATCATGGGCACGTCGATGCCCCGGCCGGTGAAGCCTTCGAGAGCCGGCATCAGGTAGTTTCCGGTTTTTTCCGGCGGCACGTGGCCGCCGGGCTCGACGGAAAGATCGACGCCGTCAAACCCCAGGCCGCCGATCACCATGGGCAAATCGACCTGGCCGATCTCGATCAGCACGCGCGAGTACAGGCAGACCGCCGGAGTGACGCGCGGAAGCATGGCGCCGGGGCCGCGCGACTGGGCCGCAAGGCGGGCCGCGCCGGCTGGCATCGCTGCCATCGCGGTCATGGCTCTCATCGCCTGGCGCCGGGTGAGAGGCATAAGTCAGCGTTTGCGGTTCCTGGGCGCGCTCCCGGCTTTCTCGATCACCGCTTCGCGGTCGCCCTTTTCCCAGTCCTGGCGCGTCTGGGCGTCGCTGATTCCGGCCACGCGTCCGAGCAGCAGGAACGGGGGAAGGGCATAGCGCAGCGTTTTCCACCGGGCCATTTCGACCAGCGAGGCAAGGGCGCGCTCGCGCACCAGGTCCAGCGCGGCGGGGTTGCCTCCGTCGGTGAGAGTGAGCAGCGCCCTGGTGGCTTCCACGCGATCGCTCAGCACCACTGAGTTCAGCATCTCGACGAGCCAGGTGGGCGCGATCTTGATTCCGAAGCCGGGCTGCTGATGCGCCATCACAGCAATGGCGGCGAGCGACTTCATGGCGTTGGCGCGGACGGCTTCATCGGGATCGTCGATGGCGAATTGCAGGTCATTGACGACGTCCAGCTTGCGGGGCGCGTAGCCGATCACCATGGCCGCCACGGCCCGCTCTTCGGGCACCGAGCCGGTCCGCAATTCGTCGCGGAGCAAATCCAGGTGGACGGCCGCAAAATCGATGAACTTCTGCTGGATGGCGCTCACGGCCGGGTCCGCCATGATGGCGTGGCCGGCGGTCATGTCTTCATCCGCGGCGCCTTTGACGGCTGCCCGCTGCACGGCGCCGAGAAATTCCTGGTACAGGTCCAGCAGGTCCTGCGGCATGGAAGTGGTTCCCGAGGGCGGGGAGCGGAACGCGGCATGCGGGGCGCCCTGCTCTTCGATGCCGATGAACAGGTCCGTGGCATTGCCGTCGCAGCAGACCGCTTCCACGCGCACTGCCACCACTCCGGGGATGGTTGCGAGCTGGTCTTCGAGTTCACCCTTGGAGGGCGGAAGGCCGCCGCCCGGCTCGATGCGTCCGGCCTGCCGGATTTTCTCGGCCGTGACCCGGTGGAGGCCGTAGAAATTGATGTTGGCGATATGCGGCGCCTGTGCCGAAGCGGCACACGCCAAGGCCATCACGAGCAGGGTTCGGGTCACATTCGTAAGACGCGCGTGACCCCGCGATTGTTGCCCGAAATTCAGGCCCCCGCCTGTTTTTGAGCGAACGGCCCGATGATTGGCAACACCACGGTTTTGCCCTGGTAAGCCGAAATGATCAGGTAAAGCCAGAGTCCGAGGCAGGCTAGCCCGAACACCCACCATACCAGCGACATCAGCGAGGCAAACAGGCCGAAGCCTCCGAGGCCTCCGACGCCGACGGTCCAGAAGATCCGCACGATAATGCTGAAGATAATGGTGAACACGATATCCACGGCAATGACCGCCACGTTCATGAAAATCGACTGGAAGGCGTGGAACCGGACTGCGCGGCTCTTGCTGTAAGGCTCCATCACCAGGAACACGATGCCGGTGATCAAGCCCAGCACGTAGCACAGCGCCGACGCCACGTTGTCAGCCATCGGAGCGGCCGCCACGGGCTGAGCGCCGGGAGGCGGCGCCCCGGCCGCCGGCTGAGCGGCCGCATCGATCGCCGCACCACATTTGGGACAGAACTTTCCCTCTACGGGACTACCGCAACTCGCACAGAATGGCATGAATCCTCCTAGGGAACTGTACTCGCATGTTGCGCCGTTTGCAAGTCCTTATGGTGACGGCGGACCCAGAACCAGGAGCGGAACCACGGCGCCCAGTACGGCTCCCACAATCAGCGCCCAATTTCCGGCGCCGAGAAACGAGACCGCCAGGCCGACCAGCGACCCGATTCCGGCTCCCACCACGGCCACCATGATCCGCTTACCCATCGACTTTCGCGCGCTCATTCTCTACGATACTCCGGCGACCATCGTTTGACACCCCGATTTCGGTGCTGTTAGCCTGAATCTTCATGCCAGCAGACCAGCCGCTTCGCGCCACGCCGTTACACTCCGTCCATTGCGCCCTGCGCGCTAAGATGATGGGCTTCGGCGGCTGGGATATGCCCGTGCAGTATTCGGGCATCATCGAGGAGCACCTGGCCGTCCGCCGCAGCGTGGGCCTGTTCGACGTCAGCCACATGGGCGAGATCGAAATCCGCGGGCGCGAGGCTGCAGATCTGACGGATTTCGTCACCACCAACAGCGTCCACAAGCTGAAACCGGGCCAGGCCCATTACTCCGGCCTGCTCTACGGCCACGGCGGCTTCGTGGACGACATCCTGGTGCATAAGGTGGCGGAGGACCATTTCTTCCTGTGCGTGAACGCTTCCAACCAGGGGAAAGACTTTGCGCACATCCGCTCGCAGAACCGCTTCTACGCGGAGGTGGAGTTCTCGAGCGACCGGTATTCGCAGCTTGCCATCCAGGGTCCCAAGGCGCAAGCCACGCTGCAAAAGCTGACGCCGGTGGACTTGGGCTCCATCAAGTATTACTGGTTCACGGACGGCGAAGTCTCCGGCGCCGCGGCGCGCATCGCGCACACCGGCTACACCGGAGAAGACGGATTCGAAATCTACGTGCCGCCCTCCGAAGCGGCCCGCCTGTGGACTGAAGTGCTGCGCGCGGGCGAGGAATTCGGCATCAAGCCCTGCGGCCTGGGGGCGCGGAATACGCTGCGCCTGGAGGCCAAGATGGCGCTCTACGGCCATGAGATCGACGCGTCCATTTCGCCGCTCGAAGCCGATCTCGCCTGGATCGTGAAGCTGGACAAGGGCGACTTCGTGGGCCGCGCCGCCCTGCTCAAACAAAAGGAAAGCGGCATTAAACGCAAGCTGGTTGGCTTTGAAATGCGCGGCCGCGGCATTGGCCGCGAGGGCTACGAAGTCTTTATCGATGGCGCGCCGGCCGGTTGGGTGACCAGCGGCTCGCCTTCGCCCTCCCTCAATAAGAACATCGGTCTGTGCTACCTTCCCACGGAACACGCGCAGCCCGGCAAATCCATTCAGATCATGATCCGCAACCAGCCGGTGGATGCGGTGACGGTGGAAACTCCCTTTTACAAGCGAGCGAGATAAGAAATGTATCCAGAAAACTTCCGATACACCAAAGAGCACGAGTGGGTGGCGGCCGTTGGAGACGCGGGCACCGTCGGCATCACGGATCACGCCCAGCAGGAACTCGGCGACATCGTGTACGTCGACTTGCCGAAAGTCGGGACGCACATCGAGCAGGGGAAATCGCTCGGCTCGGTGGAGTCGGTGAAGGCTGTCTCCGACGTATACTCGCCGGTTTCGGGCGAGGTTACGGAAATCAACCAGACGCTGGCGGAAAAGCCGGAAACTCTCAATAGCGATCCGCATGGCGCGGCGTGGCTGGTGAAAATCAAGCTGAGCGCGCCGACGGAACTGGCGGGCCTGATGAGCGCCGCCGAGTACGAAGCATATATAGGAGCCGAAAAGTAGTTGCGCTACCTTCCGAAATCCGATTCCGAGCGCCGCGAGATGCTGGACGCTTGCGGCGTGTCGCAAGCCGAAGAGCTGTTCGCGCACCTGCCGGAACCGGCGAGGCTGGGGCGGCCGCTCCATCTCGCGCCGGGTATTTCCGAATACGAGATCGTCCAGTATTTCCGGGATCGCGCGGCGGAAAACGGCAACGGGTACGCGTCGTTTCTGGGAGCGGGCGTCTACTATCACTACCGGCCGGTGCTGGTGGATACGGTGGTCTCGCGCGGCGAATTCCTCACGTCGTATACGCCCTACCAGGCCGAAATCGCGCAGGGAACGCTGACCACCATCTTCGAATTCCAGACCATGATCTGCCAGCTCACCGGCATGGACGTGGCCAACGCTTCCATGTACGACGGTTCGACCGCCGTGCCGGAGGCCGCCATGATGGCCGCGCGCGCCACGGGTAAAGGCCGCGTGCTGGTGGCGCGGAGCGTGCATCCGGAATACCGCGAAGTGCTGCTCACCTACGCCAAGAACCAGGGCATGCCGGTGAAGGAATTCGGGTACGATCCGGAGACGGGCACGCTCGACCTGGAAGATCTGGAACGCATGGTGGACGACTTCACGGCGGCCGTGATTGTGCAGACGCCCAACTTCTTCGGCATCGCCGACCAGGTGAAGGAGGCCGCGAGGATCGCTCATGCGCGCGGCGCGCTGCTGGTGGTGGTCTTCACGGAAGCGGTATCGCTGGGGATTCTGGAGCCGCCGGCGGAAGCCGATATCGTGGCGGGCGAATTGCAGAGCTTCGCGATTTCCCCGAGCTATGGCGGACCCTTCGCCGGCATCATCGCCACGCGCGAAAAATACATGCGCCAGATGCCCGGCCGGCTGGTGGGCCAGAGCGTGGATTCGCGCGGCAACCGGGCCTTCTGCCTGACGCTGGCGACGCGCGAGCAGCACATCCGGCGGGAAAAGGCCACCTCCAACATCTGCACCAACCAGGCGCTCATCGCCCTGATGGCTACCGTGTTCATGACGGTCTACGGCAAGCAGGGGCTGCGCGAACTGGCGGCGCAAAACCTGGCCAAGGCGCACTACCTGGCGGCGAAAGTGAAACCGCGCTTCAGCGGCCCGTTCTTCAACGAATTCGTGGTGAAGCTGGCAGGCCAGGCGGTAAACGACTTGAACAAAGGGTTGCTGAAGAAAAAGATCATCGGCGGCCTGCCGTTGGGCCGCTTCTACCCCGAGCTTTCCGACAGCGTCCTGCTGTGCGCGACCGAGATGACGAAGCGGGCGGACATGGACGTAGTGGCGGACGCCATCCTGCGGACCGCGGGGGTGACGGCATGATCCGGAAAGTCAGGCCGCACCTCTCGCAAAACGAACGGCTGGTGTTCGAGCGGAGCTCGCCCGGCAAGAAGGCCTATCAGCTTCCCGAGCTCGACGTTCCGGCGGTCGACGCGGCCGAGGCCCTGGGCGCCGGCAACGTGCGCGCCGAAATCGAAGGCTTCCCGGAGATCAGCGAAGTGGAGGCCATCCGCCACTTCACCAGGCTTTCCACCTGGAACTATGCCATCGATTACGGCATGTATCCGCTGGGGTCGTGCACCATGAAGTACAACCCGCGGATCAACGAATTGGTGGCCCGCACGGAAGCCCTGGCCTGGGCGCATCCGTATCAGCCGGAGGCGCTGGCGCAAGGTTCCATGGCCGTGATGGCGCAACTGGAAGCGGCGCTGGCCGAAATCACCGGCATGGACGCGGTGACGCTGCAGCCGGCCGCCGGAGCACACGGCGAGTTGACCGGCATTCTGCTGATTCGCGCATTGCTCGAAAAGCGCGGCAACCCGCGGAAGAAGATCCTGATCCCCGATTCGGCGCACGGCACCAATCCGGCTACGGCGGCGATTGCCGGATACGCCGTCGAGAACATTCCGTCGAGCGCGACGGGCGTGCTGGATGTGAGCGCGCTCGCGCAGATCGTGGATAAGGACGTGGCGGCGCTGATGGTGACCAACCCGAATACGCTGGGGGTCTTCGAAGAGAACATCATCCAGGCTGCCGAGATTCTGCACAAGAAAGGCGCCATGCTGTACATGGATGGCGCCAACATGAACGCGCTGGTGGGGATCGCGCGGCCGGGCGATTTCGGCGTGGACGTGATGCACCTCAACCTGCACAAGACATTTTCCACGCCGCACGGCGGCGGCGGTCCGGGCGCGGGTCCGGTGGCCGTCAAGAAGGTGCTGGAGCCATTTCTGCCGGCGCCGCGCCTCAAACGAACCGGCAAGAAGTGGGCCTGGGATTACAACCGCAAGCGATCCATCGGCCGGGTGAAGGCTTACTATGGAAACTTCGGCGTGCTGGTGCGCGCGCTGGCTTACATCCTGGCCCACGGCGGCCCTGGGTTGCGCAATGCCACGCTGGACGCGGTGCTCAACGCGGTCTACATCCGCAAGCGGCTGGAAGGGCATTACGATCTGCCGTACTCCCAGGCCAACATGCACGAAGTGGTCTTCAGCGACCACCGCCAGGCCAAGCTGGGCGTGCACACCGGAGACATCGCCAAGCGGCTGATCGACTACGGTTTTCATCCCTACACGGTGAGCTTTCCGCTGATTGTGCACGGGGCGCTCATGATAGAGCCCACCGAGACCGAAGGCAAACACGAGATCGACCAGTTCATCGAAGCCATGATCTCGATCGCCCAGGAGATTGAAACCGACCCGCAACTGGTCAAAACGGCGCCCCACGGCACGCGCACCAGCCGCGTGGATGAAGTGGCCGCCGCGCGCAAGCCGGTATTGCGATGGAAGCCGGCGTAGCATTCGCTTGTCAGAGAAACTCCGCTGCCCACCACCGTGGGGCGGGCAATTCTGCCCGCAGCCGCCTTTCAGGCGGCTTGCCGGTCACACTGAGGACTCCCGCGCGCAGCCAGACGCCGGCTGAAAGCCGGCGGCAGCCATGATTGGCTGCCCCACAAGCGCCATCACAGCCGGAGACCAAGCCCCCACCGGCCGCTCCGCGTTGCTGCTGATCCTGGCTCTGGTTCTGCTCCTGCGCGTTCCGTTTCTCAACCAGGCGATCCAGGGCGACGACCCGGTTTATCTCGCCGAGGCGTCCCACGCGCTCGTCGATCCGCTGCATCCCGACAACTCCACGTACGTATTCCGCGGCGAGACGGTGGATCAACGCGGCCTTTCGCATCCGCCGATGGATGCGTGGATTCTGGCCGGGCTGCTGGCGATTTTCGGCGACGTGAAAGAAGTGCCGTTCCACGCGGCGTACATTTTGTTTTCGCTGATGGCGGCGTGGGCCATGTGGTGGCTCGGGCGCCGCTTCTCGCCGCAGCCGTTGTGGGCCGCGCTGCTGTTTCTGGCCGTTCCCACATTCGTGGTGAACGGCAACTCGCTCGAAACCGACCTGCCATTCCTGGCGTTCTGGATGGCCGCCGTCGCGCTGTTCTGCGCCGGCAAATTGCTGCCCGCGGCGCTCGCCATGATTCTGGCGGCCTTGACGGCCTATCAAGGCGTCTTCCTCACTCCCATCCTGGCGGTGTACGTCTGGCTCTTTCACCGCCGGAGCGTAGCGCGCTGGCTCACCATCTGGACGGCGCCGGCGGCTATTGCGGCGTGGCAGCTCTACGAACGCTCGACCACCGGCGCCATGCCTGCCGCGGTGCTGGCCGGTTACTTCCGCAGCTATGGTTTCCAGGCGCTCGAAGCGAAGATCTCGAACGCCCTGGCGCTGTTCATCCATTCGTGGTTCATGGTTTTCCCAGCCCTGGCGGCGGCCGCGTTGCCGCTGGCCTGGCGGCGCAGGCGCGAGCCGGAGACCATCTTTCTGCTCGCGTGGATCGTGCTCTTCTTCGGAGGATCGGTGGCGGTGTTGTTCGCCGGATCGGCGCGCTACCTGCTGCCGATGGCCGCGCCGGTGGCGCTGCTGGCTTCGCGTTTGTCCCGGCGCTGGCTGGCGGCGGGCTTCGCCATCCAGATGACGCTGAGCCTCGGGCTGGCCGCCATGAACTACCAGCATTGGGGCGCGGTGCGCGCCTACGCCGCCGGGCTCGCGCCATCGATTGAGAATCACCGCGTGTGGGTGGACGACGAATGGGGTCTGCGCCACTATATGGAGCAACAGGGCGCGCTGCCGTTGCGCCAATCCGAGCGGTTACGGGCCGGCGACATCATTGTTTCGGGTGAACTCAGCCGCGCGGTGAAGATCAGCGCGCCTACCGCCCCGGTCGTCCCGCCGGTGGAGATCCGCCCGGGCATCCCGCTGCGCATCATCGGTTTGGAAACGCGCTCCGGCTATTCGAGCGCTTCATTCGACCACCTCTTTCCCTTCGGCATATCGACGGGAGTGATCGACCGCCTGCGCGCGGTCGAAGTGGTGGAGCGCCATCCGACGCTATCCTATCTGCCCATGACGGCGCCGGAAGCCGCCACGCAGATTGCCGGCGGCATCTACGATCTGGAAGATCATTCCTTCCGCTGGATGTCGCGTCTGGCCACGGTGGCGCTAAAGAGCCCCGGGACCGCAGCGGCGCTCGCGGTGAGTTTCCAGATTCCGGCGCAATCGCCGGCGCGCCGCGTGACCTTGCGCATCGACGGCAAAGAAGTGGCCTCGCAGGTCTATGCGGCGCCGGGCGACTACACGCTGGAATCGCCGCCGCTGCTGCCGGCAACGCCCGAAGTGCTGGTGGAGATTGAAGTGGACCGCACGTTCACGGCGTCCCCGGACGTACGCGAGCTGGGGATTGTCCTGAAGGGCATCGGCTTCCGCCCGTGAGATAATCGAAGTAACGTGCACCAGACTGGGTTCCGCGTATTTGCGCTCCTCATGATCGCTTGCATAGCGGCTGGCGCGCAGTGCGTGACGCTGTGCTCAATGGGGCTGTGTGCACCGGTACGGGGCGATGCTCCGGCGCCGTGCCACCATCGTCAGCAAGCCAATCCGCCGTGCTGTACGCACCCGTCGGCGTACCTTGCCACAAGCTCCATTCAGCCGGCTGCGGCGCCGGTCTCACAGTACATGGGCGCGGTACCGGCGGAAGCGCCCGAATGGTACGCTGGCGTGGCGCCAGTTCCCGCCCGAAGCCCGGTAAACACCGGTCCGGCGCTTGCCGGCCAGCCAGTCACATCCGCCATTTTCAGGGTCTAACCGCGTCCTCTCTGATCGCTGCCTGCTGTTTTGAAGACTCGACGAGGAAAAGTGCGTGCGCTATCGATGGATCTTTTTCACAACGGTTCTCTTGCCCTGCGCCTGTGCGGCGCAGGGAATGAATCAAGGCGGAATGTACTTAATGAATCTGTCATCCGGCACCAGCATGAATCCCGCGTCGTGGCCGGGGCCGATGTTCATGCCGCAACTCGGAAGCTGGAACCTGATGCTCATGGGGCAGGCCTTCCTGGTGGACACCCAGCAATCCGGACCGCGCGGCGGGGATAAGTTTTACTCGTCCAACTGGTTCATGGGGACGGCCGAACACAGCGTGGGCAGGGGAAGCGTCATGGTCCAAGTGATGTTGAGCCTGGACCCGGCCACCATCACCGGACGCTTCTACCCGGAGCTTTTCCAGACCGGGGAAACGGCATTCGGCCGGCCGATCGTCGACGGACAACACCCGCACAATTTCATCATGGGACTGGGTTTGCACTATGCGCGGCCGCTCGGCAGCGATACCATTCTGGAAGTTTACATAGCGCCTGTGGGCGACCCGGCGCTGGGGCCGGTGGCCTTTCCGCATCGCGCTTCCGCGTTCGAAATCCCGCAGGCAACAATCAGCCACCACTGGCAGGATTCCACGCACATCGCCGACGACGTGGTGACGCTCGCGCTGAAGCATCGGTGGCTCCGCCTGGAGGCCAGCGGGTTTCACGGCGCGGAACCGGGCGAGAATCGTTGGACCATCCAGCAAGGGGCCATTGATTCCTGGAGCGGGCGGCTGTCGCTACTGCCTTCCGGCAACTGGATGGCGCAGGTGTCAGCCGGCCGGCTGTCACATCCAGAGAGCCTGGAACCCGGCGACGTGGTTCGCTCCACGGCGTCGCTCCATTACACGCGGCCCATGCTCAGCGAAGAGAGCTGGTCATCGAGCTTGATCTGGGGGCGCGACCACGACACCTTTACGCATCACAATCTGAATTCCTATCTGGTGGAATCGCTGCTGCCAATCCGCGGCGGGAATTTTCTGACTGGGCGGGTTGAACTGGTGGATAAAGACGAGCTGTTCAGCGACACGCCCGATCTGGAAGCGCAGCTGGATCGCACGGCCGGTTCGACTTTCCGGATCGGCGCTTACACTATCGGGGCGACTCACGATTTCGCCCATCTTATCCGCGGTGTTGAAACGGGAATCGGCGCCAACGCCAGCCTATACAGCCTGCCCGCGGCGATCCAACCGTATTACGGGAGCCATCCGCGCGGCTTCAACGTGTTTCTGCGCCTGCGTTTGAAGCCCGGCCAGTAATACGTTGGCTACCCCTCGCGGCAGGCCGCGCGCTCGTCGCCATACTCCTCGCCGTACGTGCGGTCGGGGGCTTCCACAATCCGCATCAGCTCGCCGTGATCCAGCCAGTTCAGGAAGCAGCGCGAGCAATCGTCGATGACCACATTGCCGGGCCCGCCGTAATAGTGCGTGTCCATGTGTTGATGGCACTGCGGGCATGCGATCCGGCGGTCCAGTTCCTTGCGGTCGGGCGCGTGCGGTACGCCGTGGCCGGTGTGGCCGGCCCTCAACTCCTCAATCAGCGCCAGGAAATTGCCCATCGGAATCAGCATGCCGCGGCAGTGCGTGCACGTACGGATGCGCTGCCGGCCGAGCGTGGCGTGCATCAGCGGGACCGCGCAGATGGGGCAGGAGGCGCCGTCCGCCTCGCCCAGCAGGCGCACGCCTTCGTCATCCTGCCCGGGCAGGTAAATGGACTTGCAGTAATCACAGGTCAGGCTCTCCTGGTCGCCTTCCAGGCTCAGCGGAGCCCCGCAGGACGGGCAGTTCATGGTTGTGGCTTGCCGCAATCCGGGCAGAACTTGGCCCGCTTCGGCATGGTCCCTCCGCAGTCCATGCAGAACTTGGAATCGGCCGCGGCCGCCGCTGCCGGTTCAGCCGCCGGAGCTTTGAGGGCGCCCATCATGCTCTGCGCCATGGCCAGCCCGGCGCCCAGCCCTACGCCCGCGCCGGCCGCACCACCTGGGTTTGCCGCCGCGATGGGCATGGATTGCGCCGCCTGGAATTGAGCGTACCGCGCCGGGTCGCCGGCCATGTTCATTCCGATGCGCTGGTCCAGCACCTTCTGCAGCTCGTCCGGCAGCGACAGGTTCTCCACTACGAACTGGCAGAGATCGAGGCCAAGGCCGGCGAACGCCGGCTTCAATCCCGCGGCGATCTTATCCGCCAGCTTGGCCTGGTTCGCGGCCATATCCACAAAGGCCACTTCGCTGGGCGCAAAGACATCGGTCATCTTCGCCACAATCGTATTGCGAAGCTGCCCCTCCAGGTCCGAGACGTAGTAACTGTCGCGCGTGCCGCTCACATTGGTGTAAAAGGCCTTGGGATCGGAGATGCGGTAGGAATAGATTCCATAGCCGCGCAGCCGCACGGCGCCGAATTCCTTATCGCGGATCGTGATGGGAGTAGCTGTGCCCCACTTCTGGTCCAGCCGCAGACGCAAGGAATAGAAATAGACATCGGATTTGAACGGCGATTCGAAGCCCTTGTCCCAGTTCATCAGGTCCGTCAGCACCGGCAGGTTGCGGGTCGTCAGCGTGTAGAGGCCGGGTCCGAAGACGTCGGCAACACGGCCTTCATTGACGAATAGCGCCATCTGCGATTCGCGGACGGTGAGTTGGCCGCCGTTCTGAATCTCCATGTCCTGCATGGGATAGCGGTACGCCAGCAGTGTTTCGTCCGTTTCGGTCCATTGAATGACATCGATGAGCTGCTTGATCAGGAAGTCTCGAATGCTCACACCTACCTCCAAAGCGTGACTCTATCATGGGCCTTTGCGGCGGCAAACGTTCACTAAGGTTAGTAACGCGACTCATCCTCTAAGATAAGCGCCTTATATCGGGAAGTCTAAGTTTAGAACTCCAGGCCTGGGACAAATGGTCCATTACTCAAACAAGTACAGCCGTACCTATGTTTTCGCGACGGCTTGCCGCACCATGGAATAGAGAAAACAATGCGTAAACTAATCGCGATTCTTACTTTGACGATTGCCGCTCTGGCCGCCCGCGCGGACACCATTCCAGGTCCTGTAGCGCTGACCGGCTTGGGCAACGGACAAGGGTGGAACGACGGCTCCTACTACACCGGCTATGTCACGCTCACCTTCGACGGCACCGATTACACAGGCCTGTGCGTGGATGCCTTGCACGACGCCAGCCCCAACAGCACCTGGGAAGCGATTTACGTTCCGCTCTCCGACCCCTCCATCAACGCGGTGCTGGCGGCGTACTTTCCGAACAGTTCGCCATCGCTTTATGCTTCATTGCTGCAGGCCGATGTCCTGGCCTTTCTCGATTTGGCGGGAGCCAATGAGGCAACCTCGGTTTTCCTGCAACACGAAGTCTGGGGGCAATTCGATCCCGCGGCTTACAGCGGGACGGCGCTCGAGGCACAGGCCGCGGGGCAGACGGTCAACATGGCGAACTATGGTCTCATCGTGGACGCGGGCTATGCGAGCGGCGGGAGCGGGCTGGAGCAGGCCTTCCTGGTGGATCCGCCACCGTCGTCGCCCGTGCCGGAGCCTTCACCGGCGGTCCTGATTGGACTGGGCCTCGTGGCGGTGGGCCTGACGCGCTGGCTGCCTCCGCTGCCGCGCCTGCGACGGTGCCGCACGGAACACAAATAGAACGGATCTGATCCAGGAGAAATGCGATGACGCCCACAACCACAGTCCCCGCCCGGGTTTTCACCGGGGAAAGAACTCGCCCACTGTCGATGGATCAGATCCGCGACCACGCCCTCGATCGCCTTTATGAACGTCGCGAGGCGGTGCAGAACCTCATCCGCGCCCTGGAAGACTATCAAGAGTCCCGCAAATCGCGCCTGGCCCGGAACGCCGAAGCGCTCCGGGCGGGACTTCGCACGATGCAGCCGGATCTACTGGGGCCGCATCCAGATATCCTCTAGTACATTGACCGAGGACGTGTACGTCTTGTCGCCGACGGTGAGACGGACCATGTAGACGCCGGGGTCAACCTGGCCGGCAACAACGCCGCCGCCGAATCCACCACCGCCGCCGCCGCGTCCGCCGCTCACGAACGGTACACCACCGCCGCCACGGCCGCCGCGGCCACCACCACCGCCGCCGCCACCCGCGCCGCCCGCGGCTTGGAGAATCACCTGTTGAGCGTTGATCGCCGGGGTTGCAGCCGACGGGGTTGCGGCAACCTGCGCACCGGCGGTATCGGCAGCGCCCGGCGCAGCCTGCGCGCCTTGCCCGCCGCGGCCGCCTCCGCCTCGACGGCCACCACGGCCACCGCCGCCGGCAGCGGTATCGCCTGCTGTGGTAGCAGCGGCTTGCGGCGCCCGGGTCATGGGCCACTGGAAGCGGTTCATGCCGGCCTTGAGGTTAACATTCATGGTGCTGGCCACGGTAGTGCCCGTCAGGAAGTCCAGCTTGGCCGAGCCCAGGTCCGACTTGGCCCAGATGTTGATAGCGGTTCCGCCCTGGGGATTCTGGCCGCGAAAATCGCGGCTGGCCACCGAGCGGGTTGCCGATAGATCGTTTTTCCACTGAATGGCAGGCCGCGGTTCGAACAGCACCACATCCGAGCTCGGGTTCGCTTTGTATTGCTCCAGTGGCGTGATGTCGTCGGCGATCCAGATCGACCGCCCGTGGGTGGCCACGATGAGGTCCCGATCGCGAGGGTGGATCAGGATATCGTCAACGCGCACGCTGGGAAGGTTGTTCATGAACTTCTTGAACGTCCTGCCCTGGTCCAGCGTGACGAACAAGCCGAACTCCGTGCCCACAAAAAGCAGGTTCGGATTGTCGTAGTCCTCGCGCAGGGCGTTGATGTTGCCCTTGGCGGGAAGGTCGCCCGTGACGTTGGTCCATGTCTTGCCATAGTTGGTTGTCTTGAACAGGTACGGTTTCCAATCGTCGTTGCGATGGTTGTCCAGGGCCACGTAAGCTGTGCCCGGGTCAAAGTGCGAAGGCTCGATGCGCGAAATCTGCACCCAGCCGTGCGGCGCCGGAGGCGCGCCCTGAATGTTGCCGTAGACGTTGGTGAAAGTTTCCCCGTCGTCCTGGCTCACCTGCAGGTTGCCATCGTCGGTGCCGATCCAGATGACGCCGGGGCGCGACGGTGACTCGCGAATCTGCGTGGCCAGCGAACTGGCGGCATAGCCGTCGTGCTTGGAAGCCATGGGCTTGTCGCCGGGGACGCCCATGATGGCCTGTTCCGGCGCCCAGCGGTTGACGTTCTTGCTGAGATCGGTCGGGTTCATCCACCACGTGTCGCCGCGGTTGTTGGACTTGAAGAAATACTGCGCCGCCATGAAAATCTTCGCCGGATTATGGGGCGAGATTTCCATGGGCGCGTTCCAATAGAAACGGAGTGGGTCGACGTTGGGAGGCGCATTGAGAACGTTGGGAGCGCCGCCGCGTCCACCGCCGCCGGCAGCCGCTGCCTCAGCCTGGCCGCCGGCTGGAGCGGCACCGCCCGCGCCGGCGGCAGCACCAGTGGCTTGCGTTTCACCGGCTGGTTGCGGCACCCCGCCGCGCCCGCCCGCGGTGGGGCGAATGCTTTTCTGCGTGCCGTTGCGCAGGTCATGCCGCGACATGGCGCCATCCTGCGACTCGCCATAAACGATGGCCCAATCGGTGGGATCCTGCCGCGTATAGAAGCCGTCGCCGCCGGCAACCGTGTACCAGTCGGTGTTGGCCGGGCCGGTGTTGGAACGGAGCGCGCTGGGGCCGCACCAGGCGTTGTTGTCCTGGAGACCGCCGCAGACCCAATAGGGACGACGCATGTCCGCCGAGACCTGGTAGAACTGGCCTACGGCGATGTTGTTGTGGTAATCCCAGCTGCCGGGTTTAGCGCCATCGTTGCTGTTGTCGAATCCGCCGTCGTGGCCGATCCAGACCTGGCGGTCGTCTTTGGGATTAATCCAGATGGCGTGGTAATCGGTGTGGGAACCGGTCATGCCGTACCAGGTTTTTCCGCCATCGACCGACACGCGGCCAGGGTTGCCGCCGGTGTAAATTTTCTGATCGTTGACCGGGTCCACGCGAATCTGGCTGAAGTACATGGGGCGGTCGTTGCAGCCGCTCATCTGGGTCCAGGTCTTTCCGCCATCGTCGGAGCGAAACACGCCGTTTCCGTTGGGATCGGGCGCCGCAGGGATACCGCCGCGGCCGCCGCCACCGCCTCCACCACCACCGCCTCTGCCGCCGGTCCAGGCGGGATCGGTGCCGGCGGTGCAGCCGTTACCACCGCCGCCACCGCCGCCGCCGAAGCCACCGCCGCCGGCCGCCGCTAACAACTGCGCGGATGTCACGGTGCCGGCTTGAACCGCAGCAGTGAGCTGTGCACCGGTTACGGTGCCGGCCGTGACCGCCCCGCGGAGCTGCTCGGGGGTGATCGTGCCGGCGGCAAACCCGGAAATGATCTGGTCAGCCGTCATTCCCTCGGGCGGAGGCGCGGTTGCACCAGCGCCGCGGCCGCCACCACGCGCGGGACCGCCGTCAGCGGCAGTGCCGCCGCCGGTGCCGGCGCCCGCGCCGGCTTCGATCTGGGCAT
>JBEKYE010000052.1:0-17370 GCA_049511275.1 Bryobacteraceae bacterium | reverse complement strand
GGATCACCTCGCGCTTTTTCGCGGGCGCGTCGACGCCGTGGAGGATGAGCGCGTGCCGGAACAGCACGCAGAAAGTCGAAACCGAATCCAGCAGCAGGCGGCGCAGCAGGTTGGCATCGGACAACATGCCCGAAGCCTTTTGGCGCAGGCGGAGGACTTTGGCGCGAAGGTCGTGCTCCACCTGGGCGCGATAAAAGGAATCGTCGACCACCAGGGAGGCGATGACGTCGCGGCCAAAGAGCAACTGGTGGTAGCGTTTGATGTCGTTGAACTCGATGGCGAAGCAATCGGTGGAAGTGGCGACTTCGTGCTCGGTGAGCAGCAGCGGCGAGGGGCTGCCCTGCTCGCGCCACCAGCGGAAGACGTCTTCGCCCGCGCCGAGCTGGCGGGAGGTAATCTCGCTGAGCACGCACAGCACGTTGTAATCGGAGAAACGGGGGTGGTGGTCGCCGGCCGCGGCCGAGCCGTACAGGACCACGGAGACCAGACGGTCGCCGTACGCCTTTTGCAGTTTCTCCACCAGTTGGTTCAACACCTTATCCATAGATGGTCCTCACCAGTCGCCGGATGCGCCTCCGCCGCCGGAGTCGCCGCCGCCGAAGCCACCGAAGCTGTCACCGGAATCGGGACCGCCGAAGCCGCCGGAGCCGCGGCCGCCCCAGGTGGACCGGCCCATCACATTGCCGAGAATCAACCAGGGCAGGAAGCCGCCGCCGCGCCCGCCGAAACCGCGCGGGCCGGCGAAACGCATCAGCCACGAAAGAAGAACGAAGATGCCGATCACCACGGGCCACGGAAATCCTTCGGACGACGAGGACCGGACGCGCCGCGGCGGAAGGTGCGCCAGCAGTTGTACGTTCTTGGAACGGGCGATGACATCACCCATGCGTTGCGCGGCGGCCATCATGGCGTCGCCATAGTCTCTCTGGCGGAGGGCTGGCCGCATGTCGCGCAGGATGTCGCCATCCAGACCATCCGGCAGGATGGGTTCGAGGCCGTAGCCTACTTCCAGGCGGCTGCGGTGTTCGTTGATCACCAGTAACAGCAGGATGCCTTCATTCTTGCCCTTCTGGCCGACGCCCCAGGCGCGGAAAACGGTGTTGGCGACGTCTTCGATGGGCTCGCCTTCGAGCGACGGGATGGTGACGAAGGCCATCTCGGCGCCGGTGGATCGCTGGACAATCGCGCCGTAGGCTTCGAGCTGGCTCTTGGCGGCGGGGTCGATGACGCGCGCGAAGTCGCTGACGTAGCCTTCCGGGTGCGGGTAGCGCGCTTTCCAATCGACCGCGCGGCCGGCCGAAGCGCCCATGACCAGCACGACGCCCAGCCGCAACCACTTGTTCATGTTGATTTTTCAGTGTACTACGGCAGGCGTCTGGATTCGCGGAGGCGAGCTCTGCTAAAATAGAGATCGTCGCGTTGGGACGTCGTCTAACGGTAAGACTGCGGCCTCTGGAGCCGCGTATCGGGGTTCGAATCCCTGCGTCCCAGCCACACAACCCCGTTGCCTGGCTTTCCTGCCTGCGCACCCTTTGAGTGAATGATTTGCGCCCGGGTCGACTTCCAGGATCGCAGCCAAACCACCTTCCTGCTATGAGGTCTACCTCAACGCTTTCAGGTCAGAGGCCGAGAGCCACGGGTGCTTTTCGCTGGCAGAGCCTTCACCAGGGCATCCCGGTAACTCGGATTCACTGACCGCTTCCATCCGGTAGTGGTAGTCTCCAAGTTCCCGCACCAGGAAATGGGCCTGCAGCGGTTCGTCGAGCTTCTTTTCACCGATGTTTGTGATGTCGAGCGAAATCAGCCAGCGGCCAAGTCTGTACAGACAGGGCACCACGTTGGAGTAATCGGCAAGGACGAAATCAGCATGAATCTTGGTGTGCCAGTCTTTAGTCTCCGGCTCGGACCTGGATTGCATCTCGCTCCAGGGCCGTGTCAGCCACTCCTCCACGAAGTCCTGCGGCTGGAATGCCACGGGGTCGAGGCGCTGCGATCCAATCGCGAACTTGTAGCGATGGATCTGTGTCCGAATGAGGATGTCCACATCGACACTGCTACCCAGGAATTCCATGATCAGTTCATTCGGCTTCAAAACGAACCCCGGCCCGTCATCAGTCAGATAGAAATCGTGTTCGCCCGAGAGCAACGGCTCGGGGGTGCCGGGCAGATAACCAAGCCGGTAGACGGAGTACGCCACGCCCATCCAGAGGGAAGCGCACTGTGTTGATATCCGATGAACTAGCAGCAGCCGGTTTCCCTGAGGATCGGGGTCTGATAGCTGTAACGCCGCGCCCGCGTATCCCCATTCACTTTTCGGGTGATCTTCCAGAACACGTTTCCGAGAGTCGGCGTCGAAGTCATATTTGTAGACGGCTTCGTCCTCACCGCAAGGCACGCCCACGCCGGCGGTCACAAACAAAGAGTCGGGCATCTCCGGAAAGCGGGTGAGTTTGACGTCAACAGCGCCGAATCCGTCAGGGTACGCATTATCCGTGGCGGCAGGCGAAGCACCCGGGCTCGTTAACCCGGCCTTCAATTCGTCCTGCATGCTGGATTCGAGATTGCCGAACGTCACCGACAGGAGACCCTTGTCCTCAGGCAGTCGCGATTCGATCCAGTCGCGCAGCGCCAAGTGCAGTGGAGCGGCCATGGCGACGTGGTCATCCGTGATTTTCTCTTCCGGCACGGCTTTCAGGCTGGCTGCTTCCCGCTTCAGGCGGTCGAATGCCGTCTTCTGCGCGAGCACCGCGGTGGCGGCTGCAAACAGCAGGATGACTGTCCGGAGCATTTCAATTCAATTCCAATTGTATTCCCCGCGGCCGCCGCACGCGGCGCCCAATTCGGCAAAGAACGCTCGCGATGTGCGTCCCAGCGGCCCAAGCGGTCCGCCCCCCAGACCTAACCGCCGCGGATGGAGATGCCGACCAGGGCCAGCGTCAGGCCGATCATCACCACTACGGTGGTCCAGGAAATGGCGTTGAACCACCGGGAATTGGTCCACTCGCCCATCAGGTCGTGCTTGTTGATGAGCTTGATCATAAGAATCAGGATGAACGGCAGGAGCGCACCGGTGTAGAGCAGGTAGAAAACGGGAGCCGCGTATCGGGGTTCGAATCCCTGCGTCCCAGCCAGCCCAACTTTCCTGCATCTTTCGCTTCACCTTGATGTCAATATGATTAGCGCCACACCAGATGAGCCACGTTGCGGTCACGCAAGCCATTCATTTCGTCGAGCGCTACGGGTACGCGCTGCTGTTCTTCTGGGTACTTGCCGAACAGGGGGCGCTGCCGATTCCTTCGGCCCCTCTCCTGGTTGCCGCGGGGGCGCTGGCGCGCACGGGGCGCCTGAACGCGGCGCTGGCGGTCGCGTGCTGCGTGGCCGGCGCGCTTCTCGCGGACGGCGTGTGGTTTCATTTCGGGCGCCGCCGCGGCAAGAGCGTGCTGCGGTTCCTTTGCCGCGTGTCCCTCGAGCCCGATTCCTGCGTGCGCCAGACGGAGAACGCCTTCCTCAGGTATGGCCTCAACACGCTGCTTTTCGCCAAATTCATTCCGGGGTTGAACGCGGTGGCGGCTCCTCTGGCCGGCGATTCCGGAGTCGGCGCCGTCCGCTTTCTGGCGGTCGACGCGCTTGGGATCGTAGTCTGGAGCGCCACCTATATCGGCGTCGGATTCGTCTTTAGCGACCAATTGGAACTGGTGCTCGCCTATGCCCAGCGGTTGGGCTCCGGACTTGTGATCCTGGTGATTGGCCTGTTCGCAGCGTGGATCCTCTGGAAGTTCATCCAGCGACGGCGATTCCTCAAGCAGATCGAAGTGGCCCGCATTGCGCCCGAAGAACTGCGCGACCGCATGGACGCCGGCGAAAATTTCTTCATCGTGGACGTTCGCAGCAGCCTGGCAAGCGAAGCCAGCACTCTGCCCGGTGCGGTCCGCCTCTCCACCGCGGATCTGACCGTCAACTGGCAACAGGTGCCCCGCGACCGCGAGATCATTGTCTTCTGTAGTTGACCCAACGAAGCCTCCAGCGCCCGTGTGGCGCTGCTCTTGAAATCGCAGGGCATCACGCGGGTGCGCCCGTTGCGGGGCGGTGTGGAGGCGTGGGAGAGAATGATGCAGGCACGAGGCTGAAGCTACCGCAGCCCTTTCAGTTCGGAGCCTGAGGCAGGCCCAAAGGACTAGCCGCCGCGGATGGTGATGCCAACCAGGGCGAGTGTCAGGCCGATCATGACTACTACCGTGCTCCAGGAAATGGCGTTGAACCACCGGGAATTGGTCCACTCGCCCATCAGGTCGTGCTTGTTGATGAGCTTGATCATGAAGATCAGGATGAACGGCAGCAGCGCACCGTTCAGCACCTGCGACAACAGGATCATGCGGACCAGAGGGAAGCCGGGGATCAGGATCACGCCGGCGCCCACCACGATGAGCAAGGTATAGAGCAGGTAGAAAATGGGGGCTTCGCGCATGCGCTTGTTTACCCCGGCTTCGAAGCCCAGGCCCTCGCACACGGAGTAAGCCGTGGAAAGCGGCAGGATGCTGGCGGCGAAGACCGAGGCATTCAGAAGCCCGGCGCTGAAGAGCAAAAAGGCATATTTGCCGAAGGGCTTGAGTCCCTGGGCGGCCTCGGCGGCGTCCTGGATGTCGCGGGGGTGCACGCTATAGATGGCGCCGGCGCAGGCCACGATGATGAAGAAGGCCACTACGTCGGTCATGATGCAGCCCACGATGACTTCCAGGCGCGAGGCCGCGTATTCCTTGACCGAAATACCTTTTTCGACGACGGCCGACTGCAGATAGAATTGCATCCACGGGGCAATGGTGGTCCCCACCATGCCAATCAGCATGTAGATGTAGCCCGAATCCAGCATCAGCTTGGGAGTGACGCTGTAGATAGCGGCTTCTTTCCAATCGGGCTTTACCAGGAAGCCGGAAATGATGTAAGTGACGTAAATCAGGCAGCCGAGCAGGAAAACTTTCTCGACGCTCTTATAATTGCCCTTTACCACCAGAATCCAGACGCCTATGGCGGCCAGCGGAACCGAGATATAGCGGCTGACGTGGAATAACTCGAGCGAGCTGGCGACGCCGGCGAACTCGGCCATCACGTTGGTCATGTTGGCGAGGACCAGCAGCGTCATGATGAAGAACGTCATGCGCAGGCCAAACTCCTCGCGGATCAGGTCGGAAAGGCCCTTGCCGGTGACGGCGCCCATGCGCGAGCACATTTCCTGCACGATGATGAGCACCAGCGTGATGGGCAGCAGGGTCCACAGAGGCAAATAGCCGTACTTGGCGCCGGCGGCGGAGTAAGTGAAGATACCGCCCGAATCGTTGTCCACATTGGCGGTAATGAAGCCCGGTCCGATAACGGCCAGGAAAACCAGGATATGGTAGCGGAAACGGCTGAGTAGTTGCCGCATTCCTATTTCTGCCTCAACACGGAGATGACGTCATCCGCGGTGATGACTCCGGCCAGCTTGCCGTCCTCGTCCACAACCGGCAAGGTCAGCAGGTTATATTTATCGAATAACTCGGTAAGACGGTCCTGGGATTCGTCGACGTTGACCTGTATCAGAGTTTCGCTGGCGAGTGACTGCAATTTCGCGTCGGGCTGGGCCAGGAAGAGGCGGGCGAGTGGAATGGCGGCGGTGAGATGCTCCTCGGCGTCGATCAGGAACAAGGTGTTGAGACTTTCCAGCAGGTGCTCGTTGCCACGCAAGCCGGCCAGGGCGTCGGTCACGAGAGCGTTCTGGTGCAGGGCGACATACTCGGTGTTCATCATGCCGCCGGCGGTGTCCTCTTCGAATTCCAGCAGCTCGCGCACCTCGGACTTGGGTTCGGAGTCCATTTCATCCAGGATTTCTTCGGAGGTTTCGTCCTGAAGTTCGGAGAGCGCGTCGGCGGCTTCATCGGGGGCCATCTCTTCGACGATGTCGGCGGCCTTTTCGGGCTCGAGGGATTCGAGGATGCTGGCCTGCATCTTGGGATCGATTTCGGAGAGAGCGTCGGCCGCCACTTCGCTGTCGATGGTTTCGAAGATGGCTTCGCGCTCGGCGGGACTCAGTTCCTCGACGATGTCGGCCAGGTCGGCCGGGTGCATGCCTTCCAGCTTGCTGTAGGAGATGTTGAGGCGCAGCCGGCGGAGCGGGTCGGGTTCCAGCACGTTGGCGAATTCCCAGCGGATGGAGTTGGGGGGAATGGGCTGTTGCAGGCGGCGGATCCAGGTGGGCGGCAGCAGGCCCTGGACGAGGCGCCGGAAGATGCTGCGAAGGCCGATATCGACCTCGAAGACGGTGAGGATATCGCGTTGTCCGTCATGGTGGACGCGCATGGTGACATCGGTGACGCGGACGACTTTGCGGCCTGTGACGTCGATGATCTGCTGATCCAGCAGGTCGCGGCCGATGCGCAGCATGTACTCGTCGTCGTGGTAGGGGAGCAGTTGCTCGTCGCAGAGCTGAATGCCGCGGCCGAGGGTGATGGAGCGGATCTGGTCGGCGCGCACGGTGAGCCAGGTGTAGCCGCCGCCCACCAGAAAGCGATCGATGCGCGAGGCGTCGGCCACCGGCACGAGGGCGGCATCCTTGACCCGGCCGATGCGCCGGCCCTTGATATCCAGCACCGGCATGGACACCAGTTCGGTATAAAAAAGCAGGTTTTCCGCCATCGAAAACGCCCCGGCGACAGACCATCGGAGCGCGATTTCGTGCGGCTGTCGACTTGAGTCCTGCCAGTGCGCTCTACACAGCTTTCCGTCGCCACTCCCAATATGGCGCATCCACTTGTAAACCCGCAAGCAAAAAGTGTTTTTTCGGACGGCCGGATGCAAAATTACAGTTCCGGGCCGGTTCGGGCTTAACCAGTCGAAAAATCCCCGCGGAAACCGGAAGCGGCGGGCTTTGGAGGCAGTATCATTCTCTTTATGGTTCGCGCCGCAATTGCCGCCGCACTGCTGCTGCCGTTTCCGCTGGTTGTCGCGGTGGCGCAGGGCCAACCGCCGCCGGCGGCGCCGCCATCGGAGTACGTGGGATCGAACGCCTGCAAGACCTGCCACGCCGACGTGTGGCTCAATTTTTACAAGAACCCGCATTTCAAGACCTTGGCTTCCGGGGGGCAGCCGCCGGAGCGCACCGGTTGCGAAAGCTGCCATGGGCCGGGGCAGGCGCACGTCGCGGCCGGCGGCGGCAAGGCCACGATTGGGCGGGCGTTTTCCCTGCTGAGTCCCCAACAGGTTTTGCAGGCGTGCCTCGCCTGTCACGAAAGCAATTTCGACAAAGCCAACATACAACGCTCCGAGCACACCCAGCACGACGTGGCCTGCACCAGTTGCCATTCCATCCACCACGCCGCCACGCCGCAGCGCCTTCTCGCCAAGAAACAGAACGAGCTTTGCTACTCCTGCCACTCGGGGGTTCGCGGGCAGTTCGAGATGCCCTCGAAGCACCGCGTCAACGAAGGTTTCATGCAGTGCAGCGATTGTCACAATCCGCATGGCTCTTTCGCGGCGACCTGGGGCATGGGACAGCGTTCGCACATGGTGGAGCAGGCGCCGGACAACCAGAGCCCCTGCCTGAAGTGCCACGTGGACAAGCGCGGGCCGTTCGTTTACGAACACCCCTCGGTGGCCGTGGAAGGCTGCCCGATGTGCCACAACCCGCACGGCTCCATGAATGCCAGGCTGCTGAAGCGGCCGGTAGTGTTTACGCTCTGCCTGGAGTGCCACAACGCGGCCGGTTCCGGGACGCGCAACCTGGGTGTGGATCTGCAATCGGCGCGGCATAACCTGCTCGATCCGAAGTACCAGAAGTGCACCACGTGCCACGTGCGGATTCACGGTTCGAACGCCGACCAATACTTTTTGAGATGACCGCCATGCTCAAATTACTGCTCCCGATTTTCGCGGTTGCCGGAACCTTGGCGGCGCAGCAAGTGGTGGCTCCCACGCCCGACACGGTGGGCTCCGCGCGCGGCGATGGCTGGGGCGACTACAACGTCACGCAGTCCTTCGAAACCGGCTACCGTTTTCACCTGGTAGGCGGCGACCTGGGAGAGTATCGCAGCGACGCCAATTACGGCAACGGCCTGCGGTTGCTGGGCAGCAGCTTCGCGATGAATTCGAAAGACGGCCACGGCAAGTGGTTCGACCAAATCACCCTCAACACCAGCGGCCTGGGCAACGATCCCTACCAATCGGCCATTCTGCGCGTGGAAAAGAACGGGCTCTACCGCTATGACATGACCTGGAGATTGAGCGACTACTTCAATCCGGGGCTCACCGTGGCGGGGGGCGAACATCTGGCGGACACCAGCCGGCGCCTGCAGGATCACGACCTGACGCTGCTGCCGCAGTCTCACGTGCGCTTTCATTTGGGTTATAGCCGCAATACCGAGGACGGACCGGCGCTTTCCACCGCGCAGGAGTTCAACCTGACCAGCTCCGCATACCCCATTTTCACCGACGTGCGGCGCCAGTGGAACGAGTACCGCATGGGCGCGGAAGCGCATTTTGCGGGCTTTCAGTTCACGGTGGAGCGTCGCTGGGATTTTTTCAAAGACGACACGCCGGCTACGGCCGACGGCATTCAGGCGGCTGGGACGCCGGCGGATCTGACGGAGCTGCAGCAGTTCAACCGCTCGCAGCCGGTGCACGGATCGAGTCCCGGGTGGCTCGGGAACCTGCACACGCGCCGCAAGCGGTGGGGCTTGAACGCGCGTCTGACTTACCGGAACGGGAAGAACGACTTTGCGCTGGACGAATCGGCTCTGGGAGTGGACCAATTCGGCAGCCCGGCCAGCCGGCAGATCGTGGTGGGCGGCGACGCCGGCCGGCAGGACCTGGCCGGCGACCTGAGCCTAAGTTACTTTCCGACGGACCGGCTGACATTTGTCAATAATACGTCGATCTCCAATAATCGCATCGATGGCGACTCCACTTACTCCGAGTTTTTGACGGGCAGTAATCTCGGCACGACTATCTATTTCCGCTATCTGGAAATTCGCACGATTACTAACTCGACGGATGTGAATTACCGCGTGGCCGGCTGGATCGGTTTCTACGGCGGCTATCACTACGCCGACCGCCGGGTGGAGACAGTGGAAGGATTCACCCTTCCGGCCTTCGCCAATTCCTCGGAAAACGACTTCTACGAAGTCGGCAACCAGCTCCAATCCGGCCTGGCTGGGGTGCGCCTGCGGCCATGGAAGGCGTTCACCATCAACTTGGACGGCGAAATCGGCCGGACCAATAACCCGCTCACGACCGTCAGCGACAAGAACTTCCAGACCTTGGGGGGGCGCGCGCAATACCGCGTCCGCAAGGTGCAACTCTCGGCGGGGTATCGCGAATCCTACGATTTCAATTCGTCGTTTTCGCTGTTCAGTTCGCATTCGCGCGGCTATAGCGCCAGCGCGTCCTGGTCCCCTCGCGACTGGTTTTCGCTCGACGCCTCTTATCAGAAGCAGCATCTCGACAGCTCGTCGTTCCTGGCTTTTTTTGCGGGCGCGAACCGTCCCACTCTGCAGGCCAACTACCGCTCCGTCTACATCAGCAACGTCCACGCCGCCAACCTGGGTGTGCGCTTCGCCATCCGCCGGCGCGCCGATCTATACCTGGGCTACAGCATCACGAAGGATACCGGCGACGGCCGCGCCACGGCGGTGCCCGCCGGCACATCCGATCCGATCCAGACCTTGCTCGACTCCGTGCAGACATTTCCGCTGACTTACCAGTCGCCGCTGGCGCGGCTGTCCGTCCGCATCAGCCCGAAAGTCCGCTGGAACGCTGGCTATCAATACTATGGTTATGGGGAAACCTTCGGATTACTGTCTTATTATCAGAATTTTCACGCCCATACGGGTTATACCAGCGTTCTGTGGTCTTTCTGAGGCGGGGCGAACCGCCATTCGCCGGCGGCTGCGTCCACTTCCAGCCGCAGGGGCCATGGCGTAAACTTCGCCCGGCTGGATCGGGGCTATTGCAATCTGCGATCAACGCACATTTCAGACACCCCCGGTACCCGACGTTGCGGCGGCGCATCCATTGTGTTATTTATGAGTTCAAAGCCGCCCCGCCAAAACGCGACGGTCAATCATATTCTTTTCTAAAGGATGGCGTCCCGTGGAAGCCCTTAATCGTAAACTCATTCGTCCGTCTCTGAACGAGATCAAGGAGCAGATCACGCCGCCGCGGAGAGTCTCCGCAGCGCAAAAGAAGCCTGTGCCGCCCGACCAGACAAATGCGGAGAATTTTTACTATGTCAAGCAGATGCAGGCTAAAACCCCGATGGTTTTTGTGCTGCGCGACGGCGAGACCCTGCACGGCGTGATCGAGTGGTACGACAAGTGCTGCCTCAAGGTCAATCGCGCCGAAGGCCCCAACCTGCTGCTCTACAAGCCCAGCATCAAGTACATGTACAAGGAGTCCTGAGCCTGATCTTGTGAGCGCGCCTTCAGGCGCCGCGATCCGCCCTCACCCGGTTGCGCAAGGCCAAGCGGTATTCCCTTCTTTCACCCGCCTCGCGAAAGCGCCGCTGTTCGTCTTCGGTTTCCGGAATCACCGGAGGAATCGGTGTGGTTCTAGCTTGTTCGTCCAGCGCCACGAACGTCAGGTAGGCCGAGCAGGTATGCAATCGCTTGCCGGTTATGAGATTCTCGGTCTCCACCCTGACGCCGACTTCCATCGACGTGCGGAACACGCGGTTGACCGAGGCGCGCAGAATCATCAACTCCGAAATGTGTACCGGGTGGTGAAAGTGAAGGCTGTCGACGGAGGCGGTAACCACCGCCCGCCGGGCATGGCGCATGGCGGCCATGGCGGCCGCGACATCCACCAGGTGCATCACCTTTCCACCCAGTACGTTGCCGTGGCCGTTGGCGTCGTTGGGGAGCGCCAGCTCCAAGTACTCGGAGAGGGATTCCTTGACTCTCTTACCTTCCATCATGCTGACTCTTTCTGATGCGGCTCAATGGGCCGCCGCTTCGGCTTTTCGCCGCAAATAACTGGTCACGTAAGCCCGCGCCTGGCGGTGCAGGGTTTCCGCCGGCGGCGGCGCCACGAAGGCCGCGGCCGCGCGCGAGAATTCCAGGCTCCCGTGCGCGAACGGATGGTGGTCGCGCTCGATCGCGTAGCAGACCTCGACGGAGCGGCCGTCGTCGCGCGAGATAGCGAAGCGAACGGCGTCGGGCCCTCGATCCCCTTCCTCGGCCGGGAAGCGCGGGCAGGCGCCTCGCGCATAGCCCAGGTTGCAGAGTGTCGCGAGCGAGGCTGGATCGGGCTCCCACGGCTGGCCCGTTGTGGCGCGGCAGAGACCCACCCAATCGTCTCCCAGCGGCAGCATCGCACCGGGCGCGCCGGCGGCAATGGTGCGCGGCCGTACGGGGTCGAAATACGGGCAAGCCATTTCGGAGGTATAGTAGCACGAGACATGGCGGGCACCCGTTTGGACATCCTCAAGGGCATGGTGGCGCGGAGCCCCACCGACAGTTTTTTGCGCTATGGCCTGGCGATGGAGTATCGGAATGCCGACGACCTAGAGGCGGCCGTGGTGGAATTCCGCGCGCTGCTCGCGGGGAACCCGGATTATTCGGCGGCCTATTTTCACGGCGGCCAGACGCTGGAGCGGTTGGGGAGGCTGGAGGAAGCGCGCGCGATGTATCGCGAAGGCATCGCCGCAGCCACGCGGAAGGGCGATTTGCACGCGCGGGGAGAGATGCAAACGGCATTGGACATCCTGGGCGACTGAAACCATGTAAAATAGAGTCTTCGGGCCGTGGCGCAGCCTGGCTAGCGCGCTTGCTTGGGGTGCAAGAGGTCCCGGGTTCAAATCCCGGCGGCCCGACCAAAACTCCTCAGACGGATCGACGCGCGGAACCGCGCTACCGTAAACCGGCCTATTCGGAGCGCAGAGCTTCCATCGGGTCTACGCGCGTCGCCCGCCGAGCCGGCAGCCATGCGGCCCCAACCGTCAGCGCGGTGACGGCAGCCCCGCTTAGCACGTAGATGCGCGGGTCCAGCGCCGAAACCCCCAGCACGATCGTGCGAGCGTAATAGGCCGCCAGGCCCAGCAGCCCCAGTCCCAACGGCACTCCCCACGCCGCCATGCGCAGCGACTCGCGCAGGATCATCCGCTGGATGTCGCCGGGGCGCGCTCCCAGCGCCATGCGCAATCCGAGTTCACGCGTCCGCCGGTTCACCGAATACTGCACGACGCCGAACAGGCCGGCGGCCGTCAGCAAGACGCCGAAGACTCCCATCCCGGTGGCGACCGAGGCCATCATGCTGTCCCACGAAAGCGCTTGTTCCATCTGCTGGCGCAGCGTGCCGGCCTCATATACCACGCTTCGCGAGTCGAAACGCTTCAGTTCCTGGCGCGCCGCGCGCTCCAGCGCCGCCGGCTCGCCGGCCGTCTCCACCATCAGGGTCACGTCTCCCAACGGCATCTGGGCGTACGGCAGAAAAAGATACGGTGAGGGTTCTTCGTGCAGCGCGTTGGAGGGCGCGTCCTCGGCGATCCCCACCACCTGGCGCTTCTTGCCATCGACCGAAATCCAATGGCCCAGCGGATTCCGCCCGGGCAGCATCTGGCGCGCCAGTGTCTGAGAGATCACCGCAACCGGCGGGCTGCCTTCCCGGTCGCTCGGGTCTATGCCGCGGCCCGCCATCACCCGCGTTCCCAGCAATGAGAAGTAGTTGCCGCCCACATTGTTTCCCAACACAGCGAGCGGCGGCTGGCCGGGAACTTCCACGCGGACCGACCACCCGCCACCCGAACCGGAGAGCGGCAACCGCCGTGCGTAGGTCGCGCCGCGTACTCCCGGCAGGGCGGCCAGACGCTGGCAAGCCGGTTCGCACCACGTAGCCGCAGTTCCGTCGCGCCCCGGACTGACAGCCAGTGTCAACAGGTTCTTGTGCGGATCGAGGCCCGGCCGGACTGCGGCGGCGTTGCGCAGGCTCGAAATGAACAGCACCGCGCAACCCGTCAGCGCCACGCTCACGGCAACCTGTCCCACAACTAGGACTCTCCGCTGCCAGCCGCCGCGCATGCCGGTGGCTCCCTGTTCGGACTTCAGCACTTCCGAAATGTTCAGCCGCAGCGCATGCCGGGCCGGCGCCACGCCAGCCAGCAGCACCGAAAGCAGCACAGCGCCCACGGTGTAAAGCAGCACGCGCATGTTCAAGGCGATTCCGAAATCCAGGTAAACGTTGGCAGCCGAGATGAACTGAGCGACCTTCTTCATGAATATCTCCGCCACCCCGATGCCCAGCCCGGCGCCTGCGACGCTCAGCACCGCGGTCTCCACCAGCAGTTGACGCGTCACCCTCCATCCGCTTGCGCCCAGCGCCATCCGCACACCCAGTTCCTTGCGGCGCGCTTCGGCCTGGGCCAGCCGCAACTGCGCCACGTTGGCGCAAGCCACAAAAAGGATGGCTCCCAGGATCAGCAGCAGGCCGCCGCCGAAGATCAGGTTGGCCGTCCACCGTAACGCGTACTTCGACTCCAGAATCGTGCCCGTGGCGCCAGCCGACGCGGGCTTGTGCTTTCCTGCGCCGCGAATGGCGGCATCCAGGACAGCCGCGGCATGCGGCGCGCTGATTCCCGGCTTGAGACGCGCCACCAGGTAGAATTGACCGTTTCGCGATTGTTGATCGCCCCGGTTGCCTAAGACCGTGAACCAGGCGTCGGTGCTGAGCCAGATGTCGGTAACCACGCCGCGCGCCAGCCCCGTGAACTGAGACGGCATCACTCCGGCCACCAGGAACGCCTTCTGGTTCAGCAGAATGGTCTTGCCGACGATCTGCGGATCGCCGCCGAAACGCCTCTGCCAGAGCTTGTGGCCCAACACGGCCTGGGGCCGGCCTTCGGCCGTCTCCACCGAGGCCATGCCGAGTTCCGCCCGAACCCCCAGCACCGAGAAGTAATTCGGCGTAACCGGGCTGGTGAGAGGGAACGAATTCTCTTCGGCGCCGCCCAACATGGAACCCCGCCGCTGGAAGGCCACCAGGGTCGCCAGGCCATCGCCCGCCCGGACCATGTCCTGGTAATCCGGCCAGCCATAGGAGTCAAAAAGCTGGCCGTCATCCGCGCGGGACGTTACCTGCACCAGTTCCGCCGGCCGTTCCACGGCGATCGGCCGCAACAGTGCGGCGTCCACTACACTGAAGATGCCGCCGGTCAAACCAATCCCCAAGGCCATTGACAGTACGGATAGCGCCGTAGGTCCCGGGCTCTTCGCAAACACGCGAATGGCTGCGCGAAGGTCGTGCCATAGCGACACGAGTGGTTCCAAGAGGGTCGAAACCTCCTACCCTTAAGACGGGCGAGCCGCAGATTTGTTCACGATATTTCGGTCAAAATCTCTCGAAGGCGGGGCTCAACCCTTTTTTTCATTGACGGCTGTCTGTAGTGATTGAAATTTTTTTTGCTTGGGGTGCAAGAGGCCCCGAGTTCAAATCTCGGCGGCCGGCCAGCTTTCATTTTTCGCGATGGTATCCTTCCCACACAAACGCGAAAAACTTCCGATCGGTGTGGAAGCCCATGCGCTCATACAGCGACACGGCGTCCTCATTCGCCGCCGTCACCGTCAAGCTCGCCGACCGGCATCCCATCCCGCGGAGCGCCGCCAGCGACCGGCGCATCAGTTCGTGCCCCACGCCGGTCCCGCGCGTCGCCGGCGAAACGCAGATCTGCGTGACGTGCCCGCAATCCGGCGCGATCAGGCTCGCCAGCGAGATCCCGCACAAGGCCCCGCTCTCCGGCTCGAACGCCGCGAAGGATGCCGGCCGGTGAAACACGCCGCACCCCGGATATTGCACGATGTTGAACAGGAACCGGCGCGCCCCCGCCACGTTCCGGTACTGGTCATTGATGCGGCTGTCCACGTGGCCCTCGTAAGCCGCCGCGATCAGGTGCGCGGCCAGTTCGTTCCATTGGTCGTTCCAGCCTTCGATGCGCACCGGCTTGCGCACCGCTCCCGCCCCCAGCAGCGCCCGGTTCAGATCCACCTGCATGAAGTTGCGCTCGAACGTGCTCACGCAATCCGCCCGCGGAACCACGCGGTCCTTGCCATATTCCATCATCAGGAGCTGCGATTCGATGCGCGTGATGCCCGGCGTTTGCATGATCTCCTCGAGCGCCGCTTCCATCAGCCGGTTCTCGCGCTCCACCGTCCGGCGCTCGTGCCGCACGTAGAGGTCGCCCAGCAGCCCCTTGTTATCCTCCAGCACATAGTAGAGGTACCCGGCCACTTCCCCGTCTTCCAGCAGCGCGCTCCCGTTCAACGCGTGCATATCGACAAACCGCCGCACCAGGTCCGCCGATTTTTCGAATTCCCAATCGAGCGTCTCGCGCCACTCCGCGGTCTCTTCCACCAGCAGGCTTTCGAGTTCGCGTGCGCTTAGCCGCCGCAGGTCGACAATCTCCGCGCCCATCGATGGCACATCATCAGCTTACCGCCCGCCACCCCACCACGCCACCCGCACATTTTCCCCTCGAGGAGACCAGACCCGCGGATCGCTGGCCCCGAACAGCGCCAGCACGGGCGTCCCTACCGCCGCCGCCAGGTGCGTGATCCCCGAGTCGTTTCCCACGTATAACCGCGCTCGCGCCAGCCAGCGCGCCAGTTCCCACAAATCGTCGATTCGCACCGCCCCTTCGAGCGGCGGATCTTCCGCGCCCGCGCACCACCGGACCGGCATCACCCGTGCCAGCCTCGCCGCCATGCCGCGAAACTTCTCCAGCGGCCAATTCTTCCGCGCGCTCCCGGAAAACGGATGAATCACTGCGTAATCCTCCGCTTGAGGAGGGCGGACCCCCTGGTCGGCGCGCGACCCCCCGGTCGCGCTCTTGCTCTCCTCGCAGGATAGCCCTCTCGCCCCATCGCACCGGATTCGCGGCACGCCGTCGCACTCGCACGGCGCGATGCTCCTCGCCTGTTCCAGGTAGAAATCGGTGGCATGCACCCGGGATCCCTGCGGCGGAAGCGCTGGGAAAAATCGGAATGGCAATCCCAGCTTCCTCACCAGGTCGCGAAACTCCTGGCGCCCAGTCCCGTACCAGGACACGATCGAATCGAAGCTCCGCAATTCACCGATCAGCCGTTCCAACCCGCCGGTCTCACGGATGCCCAACAGGTCGATGCCGGTGCCTGTCATCGAGCGCGCCGCGTCGGCGAACTGCACCAGCGGGACGTGCGCCGACGCCGTCCACACCTCCAGGTAATCCGCTCGCAGGCACTCCATGGCGGGCAGGGAGACGATGAAGTCCCCGATCCCTCCCGACCGGATGATCAGCCGCCGCACTAAGGCCAGTATCGCAAACCCGGCCCAAAACCAAGACACGGCACTCCTGTTTTATCCACACGAGATTCACCGGTGTGTAGTGTAACTCATTAGAAACAATACAGATAAATCTTGAGGATTTCATGTCTTCCTTCGCACAAAAACATTGACCCGCAAGGGGTTGCGGGCGCATAGTGGTGAAGGTTCCAAGAGGTTTGAGGAACAGTCAGTCTCCGGAAACGTAGCGGACCAGGAACGGTGATCCGAGGCCAACCCTAGAAATAGAACCGGCGTCGGGGAGCGAGAGGAAATCGGGCGTAGACGGAAGGTGAGCTGACGGGCAGCGGAACCTGCTGAACACTTTGATCCGGAGGGATGTAAAAGTCCCGAAGGGGAGTGGAGGCAGGGGAAGCGGCCGGTCGGGTCTTGAGGCGGAACTGCAACGGGCCAGACGCATCGAAGTTGCCATTGACCGGGGCGAACCGGCGAAGGTGATGGAGCAGAAGGGCCGAACGGGCAGGGAAGCACTTGAGGCAGGGAGCGAAGTAGCAGGCCAGGAACGTTGACCCTGGAATGGAGGCCGCGGAGAGGCGGCAGCCGTTGCAGGCGAGGGAAAGGCCGTTACGAGCGCCCGGCTCCGTTGAGGAGAGCAGAAAGAAGGCTGCGGCGAAGTCTGGAAGCATTGATCCCGGGGCCGGGGAAAACGGCTTTGGGGGAGCAGAGAGGCGAAACGTCCGGCGCTCCTGAACGCGAAGCTCAGTGCCGTGCATGCCGGCGGTGGGCGGGGCTGGAAATCGGATCACTTGGAACCATTTCTTTTTTGTCGAAGGTGGGACAGACCTGCTGGCCTGTCGTGCTCATCCGCCGCACCCGCCTGATTGCTACCAAGCCATTTCCAACACGAGAAGACAGGCCGGGAGGCCTGTCCTACGGCGCTACCGGCGTGGTCTTATGCGCGGCTACGTAGCGCGAGACGTACGCGCCGAAAGCCGCCGATAGCGCGGCGCGGGCGTGGTCCGTGCGGCCCACCTTTTTTCCTTCGATCTCGCTTGCGGCGAGCAAATTGCGCGTGGTGGAGGTGATGAAAACCTCATC
>JBEKYE010000051.1:0-17400 GCA_049511275.1 Bryobacteraceae bacterium | reverse complement strand
GTAGTCCTCGACGCGCGAGGAGAATCGTTCGGTGGGATCTGAGCTCATAAGCCGTTACAATATGTTACGCCATGAAAACTGAACCTCACATCGCGGTGGTGGGCAGCGCCAATGTCGATCTGATCACGTTCACCGACCAGATGCCGCGGCCCGGTGAAACCATTTTCGGGCGCGAGTTCGACCTGGGTTTCGGGGGCAAAGGCGCCAACCAGGCGGTGGCGGCGCGGCTGTGCGGCGCGCGGGTCTCCATGATCGCGCGCGTGGGCGACGACCTGTTCGGACCCGCCACCATCCGCAACTACCAGGCCCGCGGCATCGATGCCAGCCGCGTGCTGGTGACGCCGGGGGTGTCGAGCGGCGTAGCGCCCATCTTTGTCGACAGCTCCGGGCAGAACCGCATCCTGGTGGTGAAGGGCGCCAACGACCGGCTGCTCCCCGCCGATGTCGACGCGGCCGGCGCGGTTCTGCGCGAGGCCGATTGCATCGTGATGCAACTCGAAATCCCGCTCGAAACCGTCTATTACACGCTGCGCTTCGCCCGCGCGCATGGCATTCGCACCATTCTGAACCCGGCGCCGGGTCAGCCGGTCTCGCTCGGCGAAATTTCCAACGCCGATTACGTGATCCCCAACGAAACCGAGGCCGAAGCGCTCGGTGGCTCCCCGGTGCGCAACCTGGAGGAAGCGCGCGCCTGCGCGGAGGGCCTGCTGCGGCGCGGCCTGCGGCGCGTGATCGTCACTCTGGGTGAGAACGGCGCGCTGCTGGCGGGCAAAGACGGGTCGCGCCATGTGGCGCCCTATCGCGTGCAGCCCATTGATACTACTGGCGCCGGCGATGCCTTCATCGGCAGCTTCGCCTGCTTCCTGGCGAGCGGTTGCGAAGAAAGCGAGGCCATCGCCCGCGCCAACCTCTACGCGGCGCTTTCCACGCTGGCGGTGGGCACGCAAAAATCTTTCGTCGCCAGAGAGCGCTTCGAGCAGGAATGGGCGAAGGTGAAGTAGTGTACCGTCCCCTGGCGCGTTATCACCTGAAGCCGGCGCGCTACACGTGCTACCGCGCTGCCGGCCCCATCGCCGTGGACGGCAGGCTGGATGCGCATTCGTGGCAAATGGCGCCGAAATCCACGTCCTTCGTCGATATCGTGACGGGCGAGCCGGCGTGGTTCGACACGCGCGTGGCCCTGCTCTGGGACCACGAGAACCTCTACTTCGGCTTCTGGCTGGAAGAGACCGACGTCTGGGGCACGCTCACGCGGCGCGATTCCAAAATCTGGGAAGAGAACGACGTCGAGGTCTTCATCGCCGGCAAGGACACGTATTACGAATTCGAAATCAACGCGCTCAACACGGTGTACGAAGTCTTCTGGATCTGGAAAGACGTGTTGCAGCCCGGATCGCCGCTCTACGGGCGGCCGGAGTTCGACCCGGCCACCCAGCGCACGCTGGTGCTCGACGGCGTGGGAGGCCACGTGCATCCGCGCGGCCAGCGGTGGGGCTTTCTCGACTGGGATTATCCGGGTTTGCGCACCGCCGTGCACGTGGATGGCAAAGTCAACCGGCGCACCCACCGCGACCGCGGCTGGACCGTGGAGCTGGCCTTTCCGTGGCGCGGCCTCGTGGACATAGCCGACGGCCGCTCGCTGCCGCCCAAAGACGGCGACACCTGGCGCATCGACTGCTCGCGTTTCGAGAAGATCGGAAGGAACCGCGAAGTGCTGGACCCCTGCGTGGGGTGGACTTGGAACCGGCACGGCCATTACGATTCGCACATCCCGGAAGTTTTTCCTTACGTGACCTTCTCCTCCCAGCGGGTGGATGAGACGCGCTAATCCCTCTCGTGGAGCCGCCCTGTGGGGCAGCCAATCCTGGCTGCCGCCGGCTTTTAGCCGGCGCCGACCTCTTGAATCGCTTCCACCGTACGCGCCAGCTCTTCGTCCGTAGTGTAGAAGTGCGGCGCCACGCGGTTGCCGGCGCCTGGGCGACCAGGACCCAGGGCTGCGCGCCCTGGGCTATTATCTTTCGCCCTGACGGGCCCCAAAGGGGAGTATGCGGTTTGCGGCTTGCCGCAATGTGGGGCGGGCAATTTTGCCCGCAGCCGCCTTCAGGCGGCTCTTCCGGACTGGGCGCGAATCCTGCCACGCAGCCAGGCGCCATCTAAAGCCGGCTGCGGCCGGAATTGGCCGCCCCGCCTACTCCGCCTTCGCCACTTCCACCCCAAACACATACGTCGCACCGAGCATGTTCGACCGGAAAATCACCCACTTCTGGTCCGGCGTAAAGCTAACGTTGGGTTCCAGCTTGTATTGGTGCTTGGACATATTCACCAGCCGCTCGGCGTGCAGCACTCCCGCATTCACAAAATCCTTATCGGCGGCGCCGCGATTGGGGAACAACTCGGGCCGGAACAGGTAGATCCACTCGCCATCCGGCGCCTTAGCCACCTGGCCCGGGTCGCCGCCATCGCCGCAAAAGAGTTTGCCATCGCGCGTCACATTGAAATGGATGGACCACTCATTGCGCTGCAGGTGATACCAGGTTCGCGCCGCCGTCTCCACGTTGTAACCGGCCAGCCAGAAATCCTCCCCGCGCGGCGTTTGCAGATCGTACCAGATGGTCTTGCCGTCGTCGCTCCAGAATTCGTGGCCGAAGATTTCCATCGCCATGGTGCGCGTATGGATCTTGGTGATCTGCGACGTGTCCGTGCGAATGGTCCAGATGCGGTCCACCTTGTGCCACGGCCCTTCATGGCAAAACAGCAACAGGCCGGGATCGGTGGGCGAAAACAGGAGATGATTCAGCCAGTCGGTGGCGCGGTGGATCACCTTCACTTCGCCGGTTTTGGTGCTGATGGTAAACATCGCCATGGGCAGATGCGCAGCCAGCCGGTCTTCCATCATCTGCCCTTTGTTGGCCGGCTGGATCAGGCCTATGCTCTGCGGTTCCTGCGAGCGGTTGGCGTTGTAGTCGGGGCCGTCGTTCTCGATATACGTGCCCGCCAGCAGGGTCTCATCGGCATTTACCGTGGCGACCCCGGCCGAGTTACGCGCGGGAAGTCTGGCAATCTCGCGCGTCGAGCCGCTATCGACATCGGTCGCCCAGACGGCGCCTTCCTTTGTGTAGTACACGTTCTCGGTCTTGCGCCCGGCCACGATCACGCGGACCTGGCCCGTGACGACGGCCTTTGTGGCATGTGTGGCCAAATCCAACATCGAGATTCCCTGGGGGGTCGTGTAAATCAGCTTGCGGCCGTCGGCCGTGTACCCATCCTGGTTGAAATACAGGCTGGCGCTGCCGGGCTCGTCGGTCAACCGGACCACGCGGTGGCCGGTGTCGGGGTCGATCCAGGTCTTGGGCGGGGTTCCGGCGCTTGGTCCGGTTTGTGCGGAAAGATACAATACGGTGGCAAGATAGACGGCGATGTGATGCATGCCTAATTCTCCGCGAAAAGTGCTAAGCCATTGATTACACTAGCTCTGTTTCTTGCGCCGTTTGACGGGAAAGGCCTTCTCCAGTTCCACCACGCGCATTTCCTGTATGGCGACGCGCGGAATATGAAGACGCCAGCGTCCGGGCTGGACATTCTCGTCCTGGTTAAATTCCATCCCGATGACTACGGCCTCGCCGCTTTCGCCTAGCAGAAAACCGACTTCGTGCAGTTCCACTAGGGCCGCATGGGCAGGGTTGGACCCGGCGGCGGAGGCTTCTTCGGAAACGGCGTCTTTCCAGCGGATGTATGCAAGCTTCACGGGGTCAAGGTACCATTCTACAGGACCTTCCGCAAGGCGAGGCCCCGGGATTGATACGAATGATGGAGCAAAGGAGGCTGTAAATGCGGTTCTCACACCTGGTTTTGGCCGCCGCGCTGGCCGCCCCGCTCGCGGCGCAACCCAAGCCGCGGTACGAAATATACGCCATCCGCTATGCCACTCTCGCTGATTTTCCGGTCTCCAGCCTGGTGGCCGGCGCGGACCCGAGCCGCAAGATGGACATCGCCATGATGGTATGGCTGGCGCGTGGCAACGGCCACAACATCCTGGTGGATTGCGGGTTCTACCGCGAGCAGTTCCTGCGCCAATGGCGCCCCAAGGATTACGTCAAGCCATCCGAGGCCATCGCGCGCCTGGGGCTGAAGCCCGAAGACATCACCGATGTGGTGATCACGCACATGCACTGGGACCACGCCGACGGCCTCGATCTTTTCCCCAAGGCCCGCATCTGGCTTCAAAAGGACGAGTTGGAGTATTACGCCGGCACCGCCTGGCAATCGCGCAACACTCACGGCGGCATCGATCCCGACGATATCCTCGCGGCCGTCAGGCTGAACACCCAGGGGCGCGTCGCGCTGGTGAACGGCGATGCGCAGGAAATCCTTCCCGGCGTCACCTGCTACCTGGGAGGAAAGCACACCTACGCGTCGCAGTATCTCGGCATCAACACGGCCCAGGGCATCGTGATACTGGCCAGCGACAACCTGTACCTCTACGAGAACCTGGACAAGCACGCGGCCATCGCCCAGACGCTCGACGCCGCATCGAACCTGCGGGCGCAGGACCGCATGAAGCAACTGGCCGCCGATCCGAGGCTGATCATCCCCGGGCATGACCCCGCCGTGATGACCCGCTTTCCGAACCCGCAGCCGGACGTGGCGAGGATCCAGTAAGCGCTACTGGTAGTGAATGGTGATCTTGGTCGCCGTCACGGCGTCGGAATCGAAAACCTGCTGGTTGCCCTTGTTGATGGTGACGTGCGAGATCTTGGCGTGAGCGTTCTTATGCGCCAGGAAGTTGGCGTTGCTGCCCGGACCAAACACGCTGAATGGCTGCATAGTGAGTCCTTTGCCGTCCGTGCCGGTGCTGAAAACGATGCGATCGCCGGCGTAAACGAACTCCACCTTGCAGGATTCGCCCGCGAACCTGATGGTCTGGCTCTTGCCGCCCACCGTGAAGGCGACACTGCTGACCGACTTGGTGGTGTGCGGATGGGACTTGATGTCGCCCGTGCCCGTGTACTGGCTCCACGGAACCTCGGATCGAATGTTCAGCGATCCGTCCGCAATCACAATGGGCGTATCGCCGCCCTGGGCCCAACCCAATACGCATAGGGCGAATGCCCCCGTCAGGAGCGCGGCCACGGTTCCGGCCAGGCGCAGTTTCTGCTGTCTTCGCATTTTCACAAACTCCTCTTCCTCAATTTTGAAATCGTGCGTCGCATCATTTCGCGGCCGCCAGCCGCCCCAACTGGCCGCGGTCAAACTGGATATCGGGACGCGCCGAGTATCCCGCGTAGCTCCCAGAGTCCCACTTTTGGCCGAGAGCCGCAAGTAGTTCCAGCGCGTGTCCGGCATCCGCGCGCGCATTTTCGGTTTTTTTCAGAGCAACCTCGGCCCGCGCCGCCGCCAGCAGTGACCGCCATTCGGCTTCCTGGTTGCCCACACGCGCAAACCATTGCTGCGCGGCCTGCGCGCTTTCGAGCGCCTTGCGCGCGTCGCCCGCCGCCAGTAGCGCCTGCGCCTGCCCCAGCGCGGTTTCGGCGATCAGCCACGCCGAACCCGACTTGGCCGCCAGGGCCGCCGCTTCCGCCGTCGAGGCCGCCGCCTCGCGTCCCGCACCCATGGCAACCTGCGCCAGGCCCATCACGTTCTTCACGCCGGCCGCCACGTCCGCGCTGAGGTCGGTTTCGAGCAGCACGCGCCGGCCGGCTTCGATCGCCGCGGGAAACTGCCGCTGGCTGAGCGCCATGGCGGCCTGTATCTGGCCGGCCCGCGCCAGCGCTCCTTGTGAAGCACTGGAGCCGGTTTGCGCCAGCAATTGCCGGGCTTCCTCGTAACGGCCCAGTTGCCAGTTCACCTCGGCGGCGTTCAACAAATCGTACTCGGTATTGAGCGGATCGCCGGACTTGCGCGCCGTCTCACCGGCCTCCTGGTAAAGCGCCAGAGCTTCAGGCCATCGTCCCTGGGCTTGCAGCACCGTCCCGCTTCCCTGCTGCGCCAGGGCAATTTGTGTCAGGTCTCCCAACTTGCGCCCAATCTCGAGTTGCTGGTCGAAGGAATTGAGCGCCGCAACCAGGTCGCCTTTCTTGCGCTCGGCGCGCGCCACCAGAATCAACGCCTGCGCCGTCTCCTTCTGATACCCGCCGCGCCGGTAGAAGTCCAGCGCCTGCTCCACGTTGTGCAGTCCGTCCTCGGATTGGCCATAGAACATCTCCAGGCTGCCCATCGAGAACAGGGCGCGTGCCTCATTGCGTTCGGAACGGTAGCGGCGCGCGTATTCCAGGCTCTGCGTGAAGTATCTCCTGGCGTTTTCCGCATCGCCCTTCAGGAAGTAGGCGTTGCCCAGATCCACCAGCCCGCGCGCGGTCAGGCTCTCCATGCCGCTGGCGCGCGCCAGGTCGATGGCTTCCGTGGCATCGGTCTGCGCCTCGGCGAAACGGCTCATGCGCTGCTCCGCGGCGCTCAGCGCCAGCAACACCACAATCTGCTGCGACTGGCTGCCGATGTGCCGCGAGAGGTCCAGAGCCTGTTCCAGCGAGGAGCGCGCCTCCGCGGTCTTCCCCAGCCGGTTGGCCAGCACGGCCCGCTGGTAGAGCACCTCGGAGACGCCTTCGAAATTGGAAAGGCCGCGGTAGATGGGCTCGGCCTTGGCGAAAGCCTCGGCGGCTTTGGCCTGATCCATCTGGCGCCCGTAGAGAATCCCGAGGCGCAGCCACGCCGCCGGATTCTGCGATTGGCGCCCGGCCGCTTGGCGATAGGAGTCCACCGCTTCCTTGAGTTTTTCGTTCTTCTCGAAGGCGCGGCCCAGATCCAGATAGGCGTCCGCTTTGCCGGAATCGGCGGTGCGCCGCACGATCTCGCGATACTGCGCGACGGCGCCCGGGAAGTCGCCCGTCAGGGTCATCTGGAGCGCCTGCAAGTACGCCTCCTCCACGCGCGTGAGCCGCGGATGCGAGCCGGGCGGCGACGCGCGCAGCATTTCCTCCCTGGCCTTGTCGGCGAAGTCGAGTTCCAGCCACGCCTCCGCCAGGCGCGCGTGCGCCAGGGTGAATCGCGGGTCGCGGTCCGCGGCCTGCTCCAGTGCCTTGCTGGCTTTGTAATAGGTTCCGTCGCGCAGCGCCGTAAGGCCTTCCTGATACCAGCGAAGGGCTTCCGGCTGGGCCTGGTACCGTCCGGCGGGCCACAGCCAGAATCCCGCCACGATCGCCGCGGCCATCAGCGCCATCACGACGATGGTGGTGGTGCGCGAGCGCCCGAGCGGCCCGGCCAGCGTCCGCAGGCTTCTGAGTGCCGTGCTCAAGTGGCTCTGGCGCATGTCCGCTCGCGCCGCCAGCAGTTCCGTTTCCTGGGTGTCGCGTTGCGAGAGGGCCGCTCGCTGCGCCCGCAGATCGGCGATCATTTCGCCGGCCGATTGATACCGCGCTTCCGGATTCTTCGCCAGCGCCTTCAACGCAACGCGGTCCAACAGCACCGGAATCTGCGGGTTAAGTTGCGAAGGCGGCGGCGGTTCGACGTGCAGCACGGCCGCCAGAATGTCCACCGAATTCGTCCCCGAAAAGGGCGGCCGCCCGGTCAAACACTCGTAGAACACGCTCCCCAGGGAAAACAGATCGCTGCGCGGAGCCAGCGGCGCTTCCCGCGCCTGCTCCGGCGACATGTACGAAGGCGTGCCAAGCACCGTGCCCGCGGCCGTTTCCGCCGACGTCTCCCGCTGCGTCTGGCTGACGTCCGGTTGGGCGCCTTCTCGAAACTGTTTGGCCAGCCCGAAATCCAGCACCTTCACCTGGCCGAGTTCGTTGATGACGATGTTGCCCGGCTTGATATCGCGGTGCACGATGCCGTGCCGGTGCGCCTCCGCCAGCGCTTCCGCCACTTCTTCGACGATCCGCAGGGCCTGCGGCACGGACATCCCGCCGCGGTGCAGAAGCCGCGAGAGATCCTCGCCGGTGACCAGTTCCATCACGATAAACGGCTGTCCGGCGGCGGTTTCGCCGTAGTCGTAAATGCGGGCGATGTGCGGATGATTCAGCCCCGAAGCCGCTCGCGCCTCGCGCAGGAATCGGGCGCGATATTGCTCGTCCTCCGGCGCCGCCGTGGAGAATTTGATGGCCACCTGGCGCGCCAGGTGGGTATCTTCCGCCAGATACACCACGCCCATGCCGCCACGTCCAAGCCGGCTGACTATGCGGTAATGGGAAACGGTTTCGCCCAGCATGCGGATTTCTCATTCTCCACTAAACCATCGCGGCAACACAAGGTCTGTGAGCTCCGAGCTGAACGCGGAGGCGCGGAGACGCGGAGGAAACTGAGGAATCGGAGAGTATTTCCAAGTCCTCCTTCGCAAGACCTCATCGGGGCTTTTGGTCTGTCTCGTGTTTTCTCCGCGTCTCCGCGCCTCCGCGTTGAAAAATCCGCCCCCTTCGCATTTACAATGGTCCTATGAAAACTTTTGCCGTCGTGCTTGCCGCGGCCGCCGCACTCATGGCCGGGTCCACTGCCAATACCAATGGGAACACCTACGGGGAACCGCGCGCGCCGGTGGTGATCGAAATCTTCAGCGATTTCCAGTGCCCCGCCTGCAAGACGCTTCACGACGATACGTTTCCGTTGCTCATGCGCGATTATGTGGTGCCCGGAAAGGTCTACATCATCTACCGCTATTTTCCGCTGCCGATGCACCCCTTCGGCCATCCCTGCGCCGAGTTCGCCTGTGCCGCGGCGCGGATTGGCCGCTATCAGAAAGTGGCCGATGCCCTCTTCGCCCAGCAGTCGAGTATTTCCATGTCCGGCAAAGTGGAGGACGCCGTCAATAGCGTCCTTACGCCCACGGAAGCCAAAAGAGTGAAGAGCCTTCTGCACGATCCCGGCGTGCAGCGCGAAATCCAGACCGATCTCGACGAGGGCAAATTGGTCCCGGTAACCGGCACGCCCACACTTTGGATCACCCATGCCGGAAAAAGCCAGATGGTTACCTTTCCCGTCAACTACTCTCTGCTGAAGTCCTTTCTGGATGCCCTTCTGGCAAAGAAGTAAGTGCATATACAATAGGAATATGAAGCTCTACACGATTGCGCTGGTGGCTTTGCTGCCCTGCCTGGCGGCCACTCCGGATGTCGACAAAGGCAAAGCTCTGGGGCTGCCCACCGCTCCCATCCGGATGGAGATTTTCAGCGATTTCACCTGCCCGCACTGCCGCGCGCTGCATGAAGAGATGCTGCCGCTGCTGATGAAGGAATTTGTGGTCACCGGCAAACTGTACCTGGTCGACCGCGCTTTTCCCCTCACCGGTCCGGGACATGAGTATTCGCGCGAAGCCTTCGGCTACGCTGTAGCGGCGGCGCGCATCGGCAAGTATCAGGAAGTCGCCGACGCGCTCTACACTTATCAGCAAGTCTGGGCGAAGGACGGCAACGTGTGGGACTGCGTCAGCGCCGTGCTCAAGAATCCCGCCGATCAAAAAAAAGTCAAGGACCTTTCCAAGGATCCCGGCGTGCTGGCCGAGATCGAAGCCGAATATCAGGAAGGCGTGCAGGGCGGAATCAACGTGACGCCCACGATGGTTGTGACTGTCGGCGGCAAGCGCTTTCCGCTGCCGACCGCTCCCAACTACGAACTATTGAGGTCTATGCTCAATGGATTTTTACCAAAATAGAGTGCTCCGCGGAATCCTGCTGGCTATCCGGGTGGTCCTCGGAGCCGTCTTTGTTTACGGTGGTTACGTCAAACTCCGCCTTCCCTGGGCGCTCTTCGGAATGGCCATCGATTCGTACCACCTGGTGCCGCTTCGTTACGTGGAACCGCTGGCGCGCACCATTCCCTGGTTCGAAGTGGTGCTCGGCCTGTTGCTGATCTTCGGCCGCTTCATGCGGATCTCCACGGCCGCGGTCTCTCTCACCCTGGCGATTTTCTTCGCCGCCATGCTGCGCGCCTTCCTCAACCACCAGCAGATCGATTGCGGCTGCTTCGGCCCCGGCGACCCGATTTCCAAATGGACGCTGCTGCGCGACGGCTCGCTGCTGGCCGGTGCGCTGCTGCTCACGTGGACGGCTCTCCGCAGCCCGCGCCGGATGGCGTAATGGCCGATTCGGAAGTCTCCGCCCGCGAACTCGCCTACCACGAAAAACTCTATTCCGGCTTCGCGCAAGCGCATTTTGCGCGGCCCGCGGTGCGCGCTCTGCGGCGCCACATGGTGGCCCGCATCCGCTCCCTCACCGGCGTTGGCTCGCGCTCGCGCGTTCTGAGCCTGGGCTGCGGCATTGGCGACACCGAACTCCTGCTGGCGCCCCACGTCCGAGAGATGGTGGGTGTCGATCTTTCGCCCGCGGCCATCCGCCAGGCCGGCGCCGACGCCGCCCGCGCCGGCATTACCAACGCCCGCTTCGAAACGGGCAGCGACGCTCCCGGCCGCTATGACGCCATCATCGCGATCTTTTTCCTGCACCATCTGCCGGATGCCGCGCTGGCCGCGCTGCCCGAACGGCTTCGCCAGCGCCTGGTGCCCGGCGGCGTCTTTTACTCGCTCGATCCCAGCCGCCGGCGGCTCTCGGGAACCATCGGCCGCCTGCTGGTTCCCGGCCTCATGAAAAAATACCAGACGCCCGACGAGCGCGAGCTCTCCCCCGAAGCCACGCGCAATCTCTTTGGCGGCGGATTCGACGCCCGCATCGAGATGTACGATTTCGGATCGTCGCCGCTGGCCGGCTTGTTTCCCGGCTGGGCCGTGGCTTACCGCGCCGCGCGCGCCGTGGATGACTGGCTGCTGCGCCTGGCGCCTCTGCGCACCCGCGGCAGCAACTTCGAAATTATCGCGCGCGCCCGCCCGTAATCTCTTCCACCGTGGCGAGGCGCCCGCCGCCGCCCACAATCTCCTCGATGGCGCGGCGCGATCCCTCCGGCGTTAGGGCTTCGACCGCGTCAGTCACCAGGTCCACCGTCTGGCCGCGCCGCAGCAATCCACGCGCCGCGTGCAGGACGCAGATCTCCGTCACGACGCCGTAGAGCACGTAGCGGCCGGCCTTCAGGAGATCCAGCACGCGCGTGAGATTGGGCGCCTGGAAAACATCCACCGTCTGCTTCTCCACCACAATCTGCTGCGCGCCTTCGATCTTAATGGCTGTGGGACCACTCGGAACAGTGACGCGCCGGTCGAGCAGGGTGGACTCGGCCTTGTGCTGGCCGGTCGAGCCGGCGACGCAATGGTGCGCCCACTGGGCGAACTCGGGGTCGTTTTCGGCATGCGCGTCGGTGGTCGAGATCACCGGGATGCCCTGCGCCGCGGCGAAGCGGTTCAGGCGCGCGATCGAGCCCAAAATCCGTTCCGCTCCCGGCACGTACAGCGCGCCCGCAGGAAACAGGAAATCCAGTTGCGAATCGACGTCGATGAATACCGTTCTCATCCCAGCAAATTGTGGCGGGTGCGCTCGATCAGCTCGCGCAGTTCGCGGCTGAAAATCACCGGCCACGGTTCTCCTGTTTCCAATTGTCGCAAAGCCGGCGGCATCTTCGACAGGCATTCCGCGGCACGCTGCCGCGCCTGGCCGAGGGTGGGAAGCGGTTCCACCAACCGCCCGCCCAGGATTACCGGCCGCAGCAACGCTTCGCCTTTGCCGCACTCGCCGGAGCGCGCAATCACGTCGCGCGCGGCATCGCGGAAAACCTGCTTCGCGCCGGGGTAGGACGGCTTTCGCTCGCTATACTTCGCCGTATAACGGTGGATGCCGGAAATTTCCAGTTCCACCATTTTGTAGACCGCGCTTAGATTGGGAGCGTCCCCGGAGGTAGCCAGTTGGGTGCCCACGCCGAAGGTGTCGATGGGCGCGCCCGCCTTCACCAGCTCGCGAATGCGGTACTCGTCCAGATCGCCGCTGGCCATGATCCTGGCTTGGCGCAGGCCGCCCGCATCGAGGATCTCCCGCACCTGCCCCGAAAGCGCCAAAAAATCTCCGCTATCCAGCCGCACGCCCCCGAGCGGGCTGCCGCCTTGCGCCGCGAGGCGCGCGCCTTCCAGCGGTTCGTAGGTATCGATCAACTGCACGGAGTCCTCGCCCAGCGTCCGCTGCAACTGACGGAAAGCCTCCTTCTCGCCACAGAACGACATCACCCACGAATGGCCCGCGGTCCCCATCACGGGAATGCCGAACCGATAGCCGGCCAGGGTATTGCTGGTGCCGGCACAGCCGCCGATGTAAGCCGCCCGCGCTCCCAGCACGCCCGCTTCGGGAGTGTGCGCGCGCCGCGTGCCGAACTCCACCACGTCGCGCCCCGCCGCCGCTTCCACCGTGCGCGCCGCCTTGGTGGCGATCATCGACTGAAAGGCGACCATCGAAAGCACGTACGTTTCCGGAATCTGGGCCTCGATGATGGGAGCGCGGATGGTCAGGAACGGTTCGTCCGGAAACAGCGGGGTGCCTTCGGGCGCGGCAAACAGGTCTCCGGTGAAACGAAAATTGCGGAGGTACTCGAAGAAGGCGCCGGGCGCCAGGCGGAACTGCGCCAGGCCGCGCAAGTAGGCGATTTCGTCCGCCGTGAAGCTGAGGTTGAGCAGGTACTCGACCACCTGCGGCAGGCCAGCCGCCAGCACGAAGTTGCGTTCCAGCGGCAGGCGGCGGAGGGTGAATTCGAAGGTGGCTTTCTCCGCGGCCTTGCCGGCCTCGAAGTAGCCGGCCGCCATCGTTAGTTCGTATAGATCGGTGAGAAGGCCGTTCATGCTGGTAGTAGGACAGGCCTCCTGGCCTGTCTTCGCGCCGCGGATTCGGAATGACAGGCCAGGAGGCCTGTCCTACTTCTTCTTGGCCGGCTCGGGCGCGGCTTCCTTCACGCCGGACGCCGCTTTGAGCAGATCGTCCACCGCCGTCCCCTCCAGTTCATAGATGCTCCCCTCGCCTTCGCGTTGCGCGAAATATTCGGTTCCCTGCTTGCGGACGGTCACTTTTTCCACGCGCTTGCCGCTGTTGGAAGTCACGGTGGCTTCGAAAACCACGTCGCCGGCGCCCTGATCGGGGAACTTGGTGGCGGCCAGGTCGCGCAGCTTGTCCACCAGATTCTGCACGCTGGAATTGTCCATGGTTTTCGCGCCGGCCATCCACTTGTCGCCGCTCTTGGTGTAGGTAACCGCCTTGAGCTCCACCTTGGTCGGATCGCTGAAACCGAAATCGAAAAGCTTCTTATTGCGGAAATCGTCGAGCCCCTTGTCCGTGGCGTCGCCGATATCGGAGGGCACTTTGAAAACGCCTTCCACCACGGAGCTCTTGGCGTAGTAGTTCTTGTCTTTGTCCTTGCGCGTCTCCAGGGTCTGATCGCCGGTGTTATCGGACAATACGGCGGTCGCCACCTTTGTGCCGGAGGCGAATGCCGCGGCCGCCTTTTTGGCGTCTTCGTCGGAAACCGCGGGGTCCATGCGCGCGTCCCGCAACTTCGAGATCAGCGCTTCCACCTGCGAACTGTCGGCGCGCAGCGGCCGCGGCTTCAGGATTTGCCATTCGTTCTGCCCGTTCTTGCCGAACTCGATGGCGGGTCCCTTGGCGGTCAACTGCACGCGCGTCAGCTTGTCGGAATCGAAGGTGAGCAGCCGCTTGTCGCGCAGATCGTTGACGCTCTTGTCGAGGCTGGTCTTCACGTAGCTCGCTACCGTGAACACGCGCGGGTCGCCGGCCAGCTTGGCATACGCGCCCGAATTCGTCGGCGTGGAATCGCCCACCAGCGCCTCGGCCGTCTTGCCGTCCTTCTTGGTGATGGTGATATCGAGCGTGGGAATGTTGAGGCCGTAGGGCGCAAGATCCGCGGCATTCGGCTCGATGATCTTGTCCGCCGTGAGCGCCCCCAGTGTCGACACGATGGAGCCCACCGTATCCTGATCGGCGGCCAGCGGCCTGGGCTCTACCAACCGCCATTTGCCGTTCTCGCGCTTCAGGTCCTCCACTTCGCCGGTAAGTTTCTTGATGCGGATTTCCTGAAACTGGTCGTCGGGAATCGTCAGCAGCTTGGTGCTGGTGTCGGTGGCGGACTTCGCCGCCGTGCCGGCCTGCTTCTTATTCGAATACCAGATCGCGCCGCCCAGCACCGCCAGCACGGCCACGGCAACCAGCAGCCCCTTCGGCCTCATGCGCTACCTCCGCTTCCACCACGTGGCCATGCCAATGGCGACCACGCCGAAGGGGAAGATCACGAAGCTCAGCCAGAAAATGGTGGACAGCCTCTGCGTGGTGAGCGTCAGCGGCCGGTCTTCCGGCTCCTTGGGACGGATCGAGATCAGGTCTTCGTCGGAAGACAGCCAGTTGATCATGTTGCCCAGCAGGTCCCGGTTACCCAGCGAGCGCGAACCCAGAATGCTGTTCTGTGCCCATAGCGAAGTGCCCACCACGATGAACCGTCCGGCCGTGGCGCCGTTGTACGTGCCGGCCGCCCCGATTGTCAGCGGACCTTTCTTTCCCTTCTTCGGATCGATGGCTCCGCCTGGCCCGATGCCGGTCACCGCGACGCTGTCTTCGGTGGTTCCGAACAGTTTCGAGACGCTGGTCTTATCGCCCGATTTGACATCGAGGGATCGCGCCAGCGGATAAGCCGTGGGTATGCGGGTCATCGGCGCGGTGATGGGATGCGAGTCGTAAGCGAGCAGCACCGGAACCTCCGGCGGCAGCCCGAACAGTTGCCCCATGCCGCTGAGATCCAGCACCAGGTCCTTGTTCACGGTGACGCCCCAGTCGGCCAGCACCTTGGTGAAGGCGGCGTTCTCCGCGGCGGCCTCGTCCCGTCCCAGGCGAATCACGTTGTCGAGCATGATCAGCTCGCGCCCGCCGCCTTCTTCGTAGCTCTTCAGCGCGTTCACCGCCGCGGCGGTATAGTCCAACTGCGGACCGCCGACGATCAGAACGGTGCAGTCCTTCGGCACTTCCGTGGCGCCTGCGGCCGGAGCCTGGCCCACGGCTACCGGCTTGCTGGCGTCGGGCGCCGCCGCCTTGAAGTCCACCGTCCGCACTTTGTAGTTATCGCGCTCCAGTAACTGCTTCAAGAGCGAGTAACCGCCCGCGTCCTGGCTATCAATGCTGTGCTCGCCCGCCGCGTTCAGCACGCACACGTTGCGCTCGCCCGACTTGAGCGACCGGATGATGGCGCCCGTGATCTCTTCTTCGGAGAGGCTCTTGGCCGCCTCCTTGCGCACACCGCTATCGATCAGCACCGGCGAATCCGGCCGGTATCCGGCGGCCTTCGCGATGGCGGGCTTGCGCTCCGCATCCACATACGTCACGTGAAACTTGGGCGACAACGCGGCGTACCGGTCCAGGAGGTCGCGCGCGTTCGGAAAGGTCCCGGTATCGCCGAAGTAAGTCGCATGCAAGTCGCGCTTCAGTCCCTTGACCACCTTTATAGTCTGGTCGGACAGGCTGAACTGCTTGTTGGCGGTGGTATCGTACGACTTGTCGTAGCGGTTCGCCAGAAAATTCACCGCCGCCAGCACCGCCACGATCACCACGATGTAAGTGCCGGCATAGGTCCAATACTTAGTCTGTCTTGCTTTCAGCCATTTGGCATTCATATTAGGCCCTCCACCGCAGCGATTCCATGGATCGCGAGGTCAGGAACAAGGAGAAGAAAATCATGGATAAATAGAAGATCACGTCCTTACTGTCGAGCACCCCTTTGCTGAAATTCTCCATGTGGGTCACGATCGACAGGTAGTTGATCACCTGGGAGAACGCCGTGCTCTCAAAGGCCGTAAACCAGCTCAGCAGCCACAGCAGCAGGCACACGAAGAACGTCACGCCGCCGGCCACAATCTGGTTGCGCGTGGTGGTGGATACGAATGTGCCGATGGCCAGCAGGCATCCGCCCTGCAGCAACAGCCCCAGGTAAGCCACCAGCACCGGCTTCAGATCGGGCTTGCCCCACATGAATAGCATGGCGATGTTGATGACCGACATTCCCAGCACACATAGGTACAGCAGCACCGCGCCGCACCACTTGCCCAGGATGATTTCGATGTCTCTTACCGGCGAGGTGAGCAGCAGCTCGATGGTCCCGGTGCGCTTTTCCTCGGCCACCAGCCGCATGGTGATCATGGGAATCAGGAACAGCGCGATGGTTCCCGCAAAGCCCAGCAGCGGCCGGATCACCTGCTCGTTCACGCTCATGGGCTGTTGCTGGCCCATCATCTGGGCGCGGAATCCCAGTTGCACCATGTCGCGCGTGGCGGTGTAGAAACCAAATCCGAAGATGAGCCCGAACAGCGCCATCACCGCATAACCGATGGGCGAAACGAAATAACCCTTGAATTCCTTGAAACAGATGAGAAGTATGTTTTTCATTTCCTGGCTCCTTCGACTTCTTGCGGCGCGTTCCCCTCATCGCCGTCTTTTTCGGTAGCCGTCAACTGCAGGAAGATGTCCTCCAGGCTCAGCCCCACCGGGCGCAGTTCGCTCAGGCTCCAGCCCGAGTTCACCACGGTGCGCGCCAGTTCGGCGCGAATGTGGCGGCCCTGCAGGCTCTCCACTTCAAAAATCAGCCGGCCGTTCCTGGAGTCTTTCATCACCACCCGGCTCACGCCGGAAACCACCTCCAGACGCTGCTGCACTTCCGATGGATCCGGATGGCCGTCGGGCGACTCCACTTCCACCGCCACGGCCTCCGCTCCGCGCAGCCGGTTGGTCAGGTTGGCCACCGAATCAATGGCCACCAGTTTTCCCTGGTTTATGATGATGACCCGTTCGCAGGTATGCTCCACTTCCGAGAGAATGTGGGTGCTCAGAATGATGGTGTGCTCGCCCGCCAGGGATTTCAGCAGCTCGCGGATTTCGATGATCTGCTTGGGATCGAGGCCCGAGGTGGGCTCGTCCAGGATGAGCACTTCCGGATTGTGGATAATCGCCTGCGCCAGGCCCACGCGCTGACGGTATCCTTTCGAGAGCTTCCCGATCAGCTTGTTGCGCACATCGCCCAGGGCGCAGCGCCCCGTCACTTCATCCACGCGTTTGGCGATATCGGCCGAAGAGATGCCTTTGAGCTGCCCGACAAATTTGAGGTATTCCGAGACCTCCATTTCCGGGTACAGCGGCGGCGTCTCCGGCAGATAGCCGATGCGCTTTTTCACCTCCATGGGGTTCTCGAGCACGTCGAAGCCGGCCACCGAGGCCGTCCCCGCCGTGGGAGGCAGGAAGCAGGTGAGGACGCGCATGGTGGTGGTCTTGCCGGCGCCGTTAGGCCCCAGAAAACCCACGATGGTTCCTTTTTCCACTTCGAAGGAAATGTTATCGACCGCCACAGTTCGGGCGTATCGTTTGGTCAGACCCTCGACGTTGATCATATTGTTTTGTTCCAGATCACAGCAGACACGAAAGTCGCCGCTTGGGCGGAGATTGCTTCACAAAAACCGGTTCAAGCGGCCTTTTTCAAGGTGAAACTTTATGATACGGACGCGGG
>JBEKYE010000050.1:0-17432 GCA_049511275.1 Bryobacteraceae bacterium | reverse complement strand
ACACCCGCGCGGAAAAATTCATGGGCAACGGCCTGGGTGCGCTGGTCTACCATTCCGGCGTGCGCCCGACCTGGCTCGCCGACGAGCGCTTCTGGTATCGCAACACCGCCGCCGAGGGCAGCGAGTTCGTGCTGGTGGATCCAGCCAAGGGAACCCGCGAGCCGGCCTTCGATCATGCCAGGCTGGCTGCCGCGCTTTCCACTGCATCGGGCGCGAAATACGACGGCGCCCATCTGCCGTTCCAATCCTTTACCCTTTCGCCGGATTCGCTCTCGGTCTCGTTCACTGCCGCCGACAAAGCCTGGAAGTGCGACCGCCAGGGCGCGGCCTGCGCCATCGATCCCAATCCGCCGCCGGCGGCGCCCGCGGGTGGGGGGCGTGGCGGCCGGGGCGGACGCGGCGGTGGCGGTGGACGCGGCGGCGCGGGCGGCGGGGCTGTGTCGCCAGATGGCAAGAGCAGCGTCATGATCCGCGAAAACAATTTGTGGCTGCATGACATTGCTGCCAACAAAGACACCCAGCTTACGTTCGATGGCGAGAAGGATTTCGGATACGCCACCGACAACGCCGGATGGATCACCAGCAATAACGCCGTGGTCCTCTGGTCGCCCGATTCGAAGAAGATTGCCACGTACCAGCAAGACCAGCGCGGTGTGGGCGAAATGTATCTGGTCAACACCACCGTGGGCCATCCTACGCTGCAGGCCTGGAAATACCCGCTGCCCGGCGACAAGATCGTTACCACCATCCAGCGCGTGGTCATCGACGTGACCGTGCCCAAAGTGGTGCGCTTGCAGATGCCGGCCGATCAGCACCGCTCGACGCTTTGCGACGACATCAGGTGCAGTGGAACCATGGACGTCCAGTGGAACTCGGACGCCACCCAACTGATGTTCGTTTCCACATCCCGCGACCACAAAGTGGAGCAGCTCAAGATCGCCGATGCCTCGACCGGCGCGGTTCGCGATGTGTTTGAGGAGAAGACCGCGACGTTCTATGAATCGGGCAACGGCCGTATGAATTGGCACTATCTGCCCGACACCAATGAATTCATCTGGTTCAGCGAGCAATCCAATTGGGGCCAGCTCTATCTCTACGATCTCGCCACCGGCAAGTTGAAGAACCAGATCACCACGGGAGAAGGCAACGTCACGCAGATCAGCCGGCTGGATGAGAAGAACCGCGTAATCTATTTCCTGGGCGTGGGCAAGGAGAAAGGTCGCGATCCGTACTTCACGCACCTCTACAGCGTCGGCTTCGACGGCAAGCGCCAGATGCTGCTGACGCCTGACGATGGCAACCACGCCATCGAGTGGTCGCCCAGCTTTAGCTACTTTGTGGATACGTATTCCAAGCCGGACGTGCCGCCCGTCGCCGCGCTGCGCGACTCGAGCGGCAAGCTTGTGACGCCGCTCGAGAAGGCCGATATCTCCAAGCTGCTCGAATCCGGCTGGAAGCCGCCGCAGCCCATCACCATGAAGGCGCGCGACGGCGTGACCGATATCTACGGGCTGATGTTCAAGCCCACCAACCTGGACCCCGCGAAAAAATACCCCATCATCAACCACATTTATCCCGGACCGCAGACCGGCAGCGTGGGGAGCCGCAGTTTTTCGCCGGCGCGCGGCGATTGCCAGGCGCTCGCCGAGCTGGGCTTCATCGTCGTCGAGATTGACGGCATGGGCACGCCCTGGCGATCGAAGAAGTTTCACGAAGCCTATTTCGGCGACATGGGCGACAACACCCTGCCCGACCAGGTGGCGGGCATGCAGGAGTTGGCGCGCAGGTATCCCTGGATTGATATCGACAAGGTCGGAATCTACGGCCATTCGGGCGGCGGCTACGCCACCGCCGGGGCTATGTTCCACTATCCGGATTTCTTCAAGGTGGGCATCTCCGAATCCGGCAATCACGACAACCGCGAATACGAGGACGATTGGGCCGAGAAGTGGATGGGCCTCGACGAGAAGAAGCCCGGCGGCAACAGCCCCTACGACAACCAGGCCAACCAGAATTTCGCCAAGAACCTGAAGGGCCACCTGCTGCTGGCGCACGGCACCGTGGACAACAACGTGCCGCCGTATAACACCCTGCTGGTGGTGAGTGAGCTGATCAAGGCGAACAAGGATTTCGACCTGATCCTCTTCCCCAACCGGCAGCACGGTTACGGACCGGATTCGAATTACATGACACGGCGGCGCTGGGACTATTTTGTGCGCTACCTGATGGGCGCCGAGCCCCCCAAGGAATTCGAAATGCGTCCGGCGGCCGGCGGCCCGCCCGCCGGCGGGGAATAGACTCTCAGGGGACAGACCTCTCTGTCCCAAGGCGCCGTCTTTGCGCCGCGGGGACAGAGCGGTCTGTCCCCGGTTTTCGGTTAGAACAATGCTCATCTCGTTGGAGCAGGTGGAAGAAGCGCGCCGCAACATCGCCGGGGCGGCGGTGCGCACGCCGCTGGTGCGGTGCGGCGCGGATTCGCCGGTCCAGCTCTACCTGAAGCTGGAAAACCTGCAGCCCATCGGGTCGTTCAAGATTCGCGGCGCCAGTAACGTGATGGCGCGCACCCCGCGCGAACGCCTGGCGCGCGGCGTGCTGACGGCATCGGCGGGCAACATGGCGCAAGGCGTGGCCTTCTGCGCGCGGCGGTTGGGCGTGCCCGCCACCATCGTAGCTCCCGATACCGCGCCCGCGACCAAGCTCCGCGCCGTGGAGCGCATGGGCGGCCGCGTGATCCTGGCCCCGTTTGCAGAGTGGTGGCGCACCTTCGAGACCCGCGCCTACCCTGGAGTGGACGCCACCTTCATTCATGCATTCGACGACCTGGACGTCATGGCCGGCAATGGAACCATCGCTCTGGAGCTGTTGGAGGATTTGCCGGACCTCGAGGCGGTGGTGATTCCCTGGGGCGGCGGAGGTCTTTCCTGCGGTATCGCCGCCGTGCTGCGCCAGTTGGCGCCGCGCGTCAAGATATTCGCCGCGGAGGTGGAGACGGCCGCGCCACTGGCGGCGTCGCTCGCAGCCGGCGAGCCGCGCCCGGTGGAATACCATCCTTCCTTCGTCGACGGCATCGGCGCCAGGGTGGTCTTCGCCAATATGTTCGAGCGCGCGCGCGGCCTGCTGGACGGCTCGCTGGTAGTGACCTTGCAATCCGCCGCGGCCGCCATGAAGCTGCTGGCCGAGCGCAATCGCGTGATCGTGGAGGGCGCCGCGGCGTGTGCCGTGGCGGCGGCGCTTTCGGGCCGCGCCGGAAGCGGCAAAGTCGTGGCGATCGTCTCCGGCGGCAACATCGATCTGGACAAGTTTTCGAGCCTGGTGGCGGAAGCTTGAGACCAATGCCATTAGTGGGGCAGACCCCCCGGTCTGCGCGGGTCCCCCTGGACCCGCTCTTCGCTCGAAGAAGAAGCCGGCCAAGGGGAAGGCTGCGGACGAGGGCGTCCGCCCCACCATTGGTCCGGCTGTTTGCCGCGATGCTCCTCGCTGCCGCAGCCCACGCCCAGTGGCATCCCGTCGGCCCCTTCGGCGGAGCGGCGGAAGTGGTGCGCGCCGATCCCAACCACCCCGGCACGGTTCTGGCGGCCACCCGCGACGGCTTGCTCTACCGCTCCACCGACAGCGGCGCATCCTGGGCGCACCTGGCTTTCCCGGCGGAGCTGTCGGGAACGCTGCACGTTCTGGAGATCGATCGCCGCCGCCCCGGAGTTTGGTACGTGGGCATCGAAAGCGACATCGCCTGGAATTCCGGCCTGTATCGCACCGTCGATGGCGGCGCGTCCTGGACCCTGCTCCCGGGGCTCAAGGGAAAAGCCATCTGGTCGCTGGCCATTTGGGAAATCAACGCGCAGGTGATGGCGGCGGGCGCCGCCGATGGCATCTTCTTGAGCCGCGACGGCGGCGAAAGCTGGCGCCGCATCTCACTCCAGGAGAATGCCGAATTGCGCCCGGTGGTCGCCCTGGCTTTTGATCCCGTGCATAGCGAGGTCCTCTACGCCGGCACCACGCACCTGCCCTGGCGTACCATCGATGGCGGCGCCACCTGGCAATCCATCCACGATGGAATGTTGGACGATTCCGACGTCTTCAGCATTTCCGTCAATCCCTCGCGGCCACCCATCGTTTACGCCAGCGCCTGTAGCGGCGCTTATCGCAGTATCACCGCCGGAAAGCAATGGACTCGCCTGGCGACTCCCGCGGGCGCCTTCCGTACCTACCTCGTCATGCTCGATCCGCGCCGGCCGGACACGGTCTTCGCGGCCACCAGCGCCGGATTGCTGAAATCGTCGAACTCGGGTGCTGCTTTTCACAAGGTTTCCGGCGCCAGCGTGAAGTCGATCGCCTTCGACCTGTCGCGGCCCGGCTGGATGTATTTCGCCTCCACCACCGCCGGGCTGATGGTTTCAACCGACGGCGGCGAGACCCTCCGCGAAAGCAATCGCGGTTTTGCCAATCGCACCGTGACGGGATTTTCCGGCGCCGGCAGCCTGCTCTACGTCAGTACGGCTTACGATACCGGCGCCGGCGGCCTCTATGTGAGCAGCGACCTCGGCGCGCATCTCCTTCCGGCGGGCGGCGCGGGCTTGACGGGTCACCAGAATCTGCTGCTCACCGCAGCCATGCCCGGCCGGCCGCGGGTGGTTTTTGCCGCCGCTTATCAAGGCCTCTGGAAGTCGTCCGATTCCGGCCGCTCCTGGGCGGAAGTGGCCGCACCCGGTAACGGCAGCCTGACCGCCCTCGCGGCCGTCGAGCGAAAAGCCGCGGGCGAACCGGACAGCCTGCTGGCGGGAACCAGTTCCGGCCTGTTCCTCAGCCTCGACGATGGCGCTACCTGGACCCAGGTGATCGCCACGCAAACCGCCGCCGCCCGCGTCCGCCTGCTCCAGGCCTCCGCCGGTTCCGGCGTGGCTGCGGTCACCGATAGCGGCGCCTTCGCCAGCTTCGACGCCGGGCGCACCTTCGCCGCCTGCGGAACGCCGGCCCCGGGAATCCAATGGTATAGCGTGGCCGTGCGGAATGCCGGTGCGCCCACCGTGCTGGCGGCTTCTTCCCACGGGCTGTTTCGTTCCACGGACGGCTGCCGCACCTGGAGCCTGATGGCCACCGGCTCGCTCGATGCCGGAACCGTCAGCGCCGTGATCGCACATCCGCAAAACCCGGCGGAATTCTTCGCGGTGCAAGGTGGCGTCGTGTGGCGCTCCATTGATGGCGGCCTGGTTTGGCGACCCTTGAACGACGCCGGCCGCGACGGTTCCTATCCGGCCGCGCTGCTTATTTTGCCGGCCTCCCCGGATCGCTTGTTCGCCTGGTTCCCCCGGCGCGGTGTTCTGTATAATACTGCGTCCGGACAATAACCGCGTTAAAATAGTTAGCCTTGGGGGAAGATTACAGTGGTTAAATTCAAAACAAGATGCCTTCTGTTTTCCGTGCCTGTTATGGCGCTTGCGCTGGCTTTTCCTGTCAGGTCGCAGACCAACACCTCGACGACTCCACCGGCAGGCAGTTACTACTCTCAGTACGATGTCAGCATTTTTGGCGGTGCTCAGATTTTTCAGCTCTATCAAGGCAGCGACGCCAGGGTTTACCAGTTCGATAAGGGCCCGATTTTCGGCGTGCGGCTTACCGAGGATCTCTGGAAATACTTCGGATTCGAAGAAGGACTCGCCTTCGCCTCGAACAGTCTGGAATTGCAGCCGTACATGACCTCGAACTGGGTCAAGGCCGGCGTCCACAACTACCAGTTCAACGCCAACGGCCTGCTCTACTTTACCAAGCGGGAATCCAAGGTCCGGCCCTTTGCCACCCTGGGCGGCGCCCTGGTGATCTTCGATCCCCTGGGCAACACCGTGAGCACGCCGCAGTTTCCGAATCCTTATACGCTGCGCACCAAGTACGGTCCTGGGCTCTCCTACGGCCTGGGAATGAAGTTCAATGCTTCGCGCAACGTCGGATTCCGGCTGGATGCGCGCGCACTGTATGCCGAGCGGCCGAGCTTCACCTTGTTCGACGTGCCGGCCGGCCCCGGTGGCCTGTATATCAACCGGGCGCACAATGCCAGCGCGCTACAACTCGAAGCGGGCATAGTTTTCCGCTGGGGCATCAAGACGGATTTCGTGCCGCCTCCACCGCCGCCGCCTCCACCGCCGCCGCCGCCGGCCGTGGTGATTCACGTGGCTCCTATCCAGGGCGCGCATGACGTGTGTCCCGGTGAGACTGTAGTTCTCACGGTTGCGGCCAGCGGTTGGCCTTCCGGCCAGACGCCTCAATACCAGTGGGTGGTGAACGGCTACGCCGCCCCGGGAGGCACCGGCGCGAGCTTCAGCCCGCCCACGCAGGGTGTCTCTGGCCGGCAGAACATCTCGGTTCGCGTGAGCGTTGCGGGCGTCGCCGATGGGAAGGGAGGGCTCGGGCTCGCCTCAAATACCTCGGATCCGGTGCTGGTTACCATCCGCGTCTATCGCCCGCCGACTGTGAGCTTCACCGTTTCCCCGTCGACCATCGCCTACGGCGGCAGAGTGCCCGTCGCGGCCACCGCCTTCACTTCCGAATGCGGCATCAGCAGCACCATCCAGTACTCGGCCAGCGAGGGCTCCATCTCGAACGGCAGCTTCGATTCCAGCGGCGTCCGCTTCGACATGAGCAATCGTTCGAAGTTGCAGACCCGGGTGGTGACCCTCACGGCTACCGCAATCGATCAAAAGGGCGGAACCGGTTCGGCCAGCGCCGACGTCACGGTGACCTTGCAGCCGGTAGCGCGCCGCCTTGATGACATCGTCTACCCGGCAAACAGTGCCCGCGTGAACAATTGCGCCAAGCGCCTGCTGCTGGAGCAACTGACGCCCATGCTGCGCGACGACCCTAACGCCAAAGTGGTTCTCATCGGACATCGCGATATCCACGAAAAAGGCAGAGCGGCGTCCAAACTGGATGTGCAGCGCGTGTGGAACGCCGCTGCCGTGCTGAGCGCCGGCACGGGCATCTGCCCGCAACTGGAACTCAGCCGCATCAGCATGGCCGCGGTGGGCACGGATCAATCGTCACCCACCAAGGCGTCTTTCTGCGGCACTTCCACCGACGTGAAGGAGAAGAGCGGCCAGGCCGTGAAGGCCGGCGACAAGAACGCTCCGTTCCGCCGCGTCGAAATCTGGTTCGTGCCGGGCGGCGCGGAAATGCCCGCCGGAATCCCGGCCACCAATAGCCTGCCGGAGTCCGACGTTAAGAAACTCGGCTGCCCGAAGTAAGACGCTTAGTGGGAAAGACGATCGGGTTCCGGCGTCTGTGAGTCGCGTGGCCTGGAGAAGCCTGACAGACCACGAAGGGCGATGGTCTGTCCCACCGGCGCGTCCGCCTCGAGGCGGACGACCAGGGCCGATTCGTAGGCTTTGCCGATCTTCCGCACCGTCCTGGCCAGCGCTTCCGCGTCAGCCTGGCTTGCCGGCTCGCCAACCACCACCAGGTAAAGCTCCACTTCACGATGCAGCGGCACGATTCGCGCCACACCGCATTTCTGTTGCATCAGAGCGAGTGTGCGGCTGGCATTCTTCGGGTCGCGAAACGTTCCGGCTTGCACGGCGAACAGCGAGGACCCGCCGAAGACCGCAGACTCCACGATCTCGACGGCCACCGGGACCAGGCCCGGATCCGTCAGGCCGAGGGCGCGTGCCGCCGCATAGGAAAGATCGATAACGCGGCTGGCGACGTAAGGTCCGCGATCGTTGATCCGCACGACCACGCTTTGGCCGGAATCGAGGCGCCGCACACGCACCTTCGTGCCGAAAGCCAGCGTACGATGGGCCGCCGTAAGCTCCGCCTGGTGGTAGACCTCGCCGCTGGCGGCGCGTTGTCCTTCGAATGGTCCGCCATACCAACTGGCGATGCCTTGTTCCGCCGCGGCTGCCGGCGGCTGAGCCTGGGCGGCGGCAGCGAAGCCCGCAGCCAAGGCAGCAAGAGTAGCAAGTCGGTTCCGGTGTCGTGGCATTGAGCCTTCCCCCAGTTTGATTGCCGCACAGGATCCGGTCTAGGATCTCGATGGTTAGCGGCGGTTGGCCGACGGCGGATAAGGTTACGGCAACTTGCCGGTGGTGGACTTGGCGGCCTCTTCCAGCGAGTTGGCGATCTGGGCGCCGGCGGGGACCAGTTTGTCGTCGCGTTTCCACTCCAGGCCGTTGGCGCCGCCCTGCTTGAGAATTCCCAGTTCACCCAGCGCGCGCAGGGAATCGCCCAGCGGAAAGACGCGCGAGACAAACATGTTCGCTATTGGAATGCCTCGCCACGTGGCGCCGCCGTCCTCACTGAAGAGAAGCTGATCGTCGCCGGCGATCCAGAGACGCTTGGCGCGGTCCGCCGCCACCGAAGTGAGCCACGATTGGGTCGGGCTTTTTTGCGCCACCCACGTTGCGCCGCCATCGCTCGAATGCAGAAGCTGGCCCGAGAAGCCCACCACCCAGCCGTTCTTGAGATCGTTGAAATGCACCGCCGCGAGCGACCAGGAAGCGGCGTCGGTCTTGATATTCTCCCAGTTCTTCCCGCTATCGGCGGTGCGCAGGATGGTGCCCGACCAGCCCACCGCCCAGCCATGGTCCGCATCCAGAAAGAAAATGTTTTCCAGCGCCATGGTGGTTCCGGACTTCTGCTTGACCCACGTGGCGCCTCCATCGGAGGAGTAAAGAATCGTGCCATCGAAGCCGCCCACCCAGGCGCGGTCGCCGAGCGTGAAGATGGTGAGCACATGTTCGGTGGATCCGGTCTTGCGTGCCTGCCAGGTTTTGCCGCCGTCCGCGGTGGCCAGCAGAGTGCCCCCCTGGCCGCCGACCAACCCGTGGTTCGCGTCGCTGAATGAAATGGCGTGCAGGGTCACCGACGCGCCGGTATCGCGGGCGGTCCAGGTGGCGCCGGCATCGAAGGTGGCGTAGACCAATCCTTGCTCACAGAGCAGAAATGCGGTCGAGACCGTGGGCGCCGACGCGTCACGCAGATAGCAATGGCCCTTGTCCGAGGCGGCGGCCAGCGGCGGCAGCAGCAGCAACGCGCTGGCTGCCACGAGTCTTGCGACAGATTTACAGTTCGGCATGATTGATCCTTGGATTGAGGCCAAACCGGCCCTCGAATACCCTATTGCAAGGGTAACGCAGTGCGGCGGCGCGCACAATTGAGTGATGGTGTGGGGCGGCCAGCCCGATCGATTCCAGCATCAGCTCCGGCAACCGCAGATTAAGGCGAAGACAAATCGAAAGGCAGCCGCTCTTCACTCGCAACTAAATTCTTGTTAAAATAGGTACTTAACCTCAGCGAGGAGATACCTTGGCAGATCAGGAACAACCACCGCAAGGTCCGCCCCCAACAGGGGGCAATCAGAACCTCATACCGACCAATATCGAAGACGAAATGAAGCGGTCGTACCTGGATTACGCCATGAGCGTAATCGTGGGCCGGGCGCTGCCGGATATTCGGGACGGGCTGAAGCCGGTGCACCGCCGGATTCTCTACACCATGCAGCAGATGGGCTTGCAGCCCAACCGTCCGACGCGCAAGTGCGCCCGGATCGTCGGCGATTGCATGGGCAAATACCATCCGCACGGCAACCTGGCGATCTACGACGCCCTGGTGCGGTTGGCGCAACCCTTCTCGATGCGGTATCCGCTGATCGAAGGGCAGGGAAATTTCGGATCGATCGACCCCGATCCGCCGGCCGCCGACCGTTATACGGAAGCGCGCCTGGCGAAGATCGCCGTCGCCCTGCTGGAAGATCTCGATAAGGAAACGGTCGATTTCAAACCGAACTACGACGACAGCGAAAGCGAGCCGGAAGTTTTGCCCACGCGGGTCCCCAACCTGCTGGTCAACGGATCTTCGGGGATTGCCGTCGGCATGGCCACCAACATTCCGCCGCACAACCTGACGGAGATTATCGACGCCGTCATCTATGCGGTGCAGCACCCGGGCACGACCCTGCCCAAGCTGCTGGAATTTGTGCACGGGCCGGATTTTCCCACCGGCGGCATCATCCTGGGCCGCGCCGGAATCCTGGACGCGTATTCGCGCGGCCGCGGCCAGCTCAAGTTGCGCGCCAAGGCGGCCATCGAGCGCGTCGGCAAGGACAAGGACCAGATCATCATCACCGAGATTCCCTACCAGGTGGGGAAGTCGAAGCTGCTGGAACAGATCGCGTCGCTGGTGAATGAGAAGCGCATCGAAGGAATTTCCGATGTGGTGGATCACAGCGACCGCGACGGCTTGCGCATCGTGGTCGAGCTGAAGCGCGGCGAACAGGCCGAAGTGGTGCTCAACAACCTTTATAAGAACACCCAACTGCAGGTCAACTTCGGCGTGATCATGCTTTCCATCGTGAACGGCCAGCCGCGCGAGCTGGGCCTGGTGGACATGATCAAGTTCTTCATCGACCACCGCGTGGAGGTGGTCCGCCGGCGCACGGAATTCGAGCTGCGCAAGGCGCGCGAGCGCGAACATCTGTTGCTGGGATTCCAGAAGGCGCTGCAGAATCTGGATGAAGTCATCCGCCTGATCCGCGCCGCCAAGGCGCCCCGCGAAGCCCGCGATTCGCTGATTGCGCGGTTTGAGTTTTCGGAAAAGCAGGCGCAGGCCATCATCGAGCTGCAATTGCAGCGGCTCACGGGGATGGAGCAGCAGAAGATTCTCGATGAACTGGCCGAACTGCAGCGCCGGATCAAAGAGATGTTGGAAATCTTGGGATCGGATAAAGTGCTGCGCGACGTGATCGTCAAGGAGCTCAAGGAAGTCCAGAAGGATTTCGGCGACGAGCGCCGCACCCAGATTGTCGAAGACACCGGCGAGATCCTGCTGCAGGACCTAGTGGCCGTGGAGGACGTCGCGATCACCGTAACCCGCGGCGGTTACCTGAAGCGCACGGCGGTGGACACCTACCGCCGGCAGACGCGCGGCGGCAAGGGCCGTATCGGCATGGGGACGCGGGCCGAAGACGTGGTGGAGCACCTGCTGGTGGCCTCCACGCACAGCTACCTGCTGATCTTCACCACGCGCGGCCGCGTGTACTGGCTGAAGGCCTACGAGATTCCGGATGCCACCACCGTCGGCAAAGGCAAGCACATCTCCAACCTCATCAACCTGCAGAACGACGAGGAAGTGAAGACTTTCCTTTCGGTGAAGGACTTCGTTCCCGATCAGTTCGTGGTGATGGTGACCAGGCACGGCGTGATCAAGAAATCGGAGTTGACGGAGTTCGACAACCCCATGGCCCGCGGCATTATCGCCGTGACGCTGGACGAAGGCGACGAACTGATCGGCGCCAGCATCACCAATGGCGGCAACTACATCTTCCTGGGCTCGCGCGAGGGGCAGGCGATTCGCTTTGCCGAATCCGACGTGCGGGCGATGGGCCGGCAGGCGCACGGCGTCCGCGCCATGAAGCTGGCCGCGGGCGATTACCTGGTGGGCCTGGAAGTGGTCGAAAAAGACGGGCTCATCCTCTCGATGGGTGAAAACGGCTACGGCAAGCGCACACCGCTGGAAAGTTACCGCCTGACCGCGCGCGGCGGCAAGGGCGTCATCAACATGAAGACTACCGGCAAAACCGGCAAAGTGGTGGCGATTCTTTCGGTGAAGGAAGACACCGACCTGGTGATTGTCAGTCAGAACGGCAAGATCATCCGCATCGAAGCCTCCACCATCCGGCAGGCCGGGCGGTCCACGCAAGGCGTGCGGCTGGTGTCGCTGGAGGAAGGCGACAAGGTGGCGGCGGCGTCGGTAATTCCGGACACCGAAAACGGCAACGGAGCGGATGAGCCTGGCTCTCCGGTAAACTAAGGCAGTGGCAGTCTCCGCACAAGAGAAAGAGCAAGAGCTCTTCGCGCGCTTGCGGCCGATGGAGCGCGTGATTGTGGCGTTCTCCGGCGGCACGGATTCCGCCTACCTGGCGTGGGCCGCCCACCAGGCGCTGGGTTCCGGCGCGCTGGCGGTGACCGCCGATTCGGCCTCCATTCCCGAATCCCACAAGCGCGACGCCGAAGCCTTCGTGAAGCGCTTCGGTATCGCGCACGAGTACATTCAGACCGGCGAGTTCGACAATCCCGATTACGCCCGCAACGATCGCGACCGCTGCTTCCACTGCAAGGACGAATTATTCGCGCGGCTCGAAGCACTGGGGCGCGAGCGGGGCTACCGTCACATTGTTTACGGCGTCAACCTGGACGATCTGGGCGACTACCGGCCGGGACAGGGCGCGGCGCGCTTGCACCAGGTGGCGGCGCCGCTGGCGGATGCCGGCTTGACCAAAGCCGAGATAAGGGAACTCTCGCGGCTGGCCGGACTGCCTACCTGGGACCGGCCGGCTTCGGCCTGCCTCAGCTCGCGCATTCCCTATGGGACCCCGGTGACCATTCAAACCGTGAAGACCGTGGAGACCGGCGAGGAACGCGTGAAGGAATTGGGCTTCCGGCAGTTCCGCGTGCGTTATCACGGCGAGATAGTGCGCATCGAAATCGCCAGGGAAGAGATGGAGCGGGCGCTGAACATCGACATGGCGGAGCGGTTCACTGCGATATTCAAGGCACTGGGATTCAAGTATGTGGCCCTGGATCTGGAAGGATACCGCCAGGGATCGCTCAACGAAGTGCTGAATCTGCCGGAGAAGGCGCGCTAGCGCCAACGCTTAACTCGTTGAGTGGAATCCTGCCGGCGCCTTGTTTGGACCGCTCCTTTTGGCTACTTCCTGGTGAGCACGGCCGCCAGATACCGGAGCTCGGATTCCACTTCTGCGGGATCGGCGATGGTATCTGCGATTTCCTGGCGAAAGAGGTCCCGATACCGCTTGCGAAGCCTATGAATGGCCACCTTGATCGCGCCCTCGGAGGTGTTCATTTCTCTAGCAAGGGCAGCGTACGGCGCGTCAGACTGTCCGAGAAGGAACACCTTGAACCGCTCGAAATGCTCCGGGCGGCCGCGATTCAGGAACTCGTTCCGCAATCTCTCGACGACCCGGTCGAGCATCGAAAGCACCCAGCGCCGTTCGAAGATCCGCTCCGGCGTCTCATCGTGCGCAGGCTCGCGTTGGTAGCGCTCTTCGCCTGACGAGAATTCCAGCGGCACAAGCGCCCCGCCGCCGCGTTTGCGCGCGCGATGCCGATCTTCTTCGTCGGCCACAAAGAACTTCAAGGAAGTCAAAAGAAAGGAACGGAACCGGCCCTTTTCCGGGTCAGCACGATCGAGATATCGCCCTTCCAGCACGCGCATAAAGAACTCCTGCGTGAGATCCTGCGCCTGATCGGTCGGATAACCGCGCCGGCGCAGATAGGCATATAAGGGGTACCAGTAGTTCTCACACAGGGAGACCAGAGCGGACCGGGCCTCCTTGCGATGTGGATCACCGGCAGCGACCACCAGGCTCCACCGGGTCGTCGGAAACTGGGATGGTCCCGGCAGCGTGTGCATGGTCTGGCTGTTCGTCATGGTCTTATCCTCCCAGGCGTTCCGCTAAACAGGATAAGGAAAAGCGGAGCGCAAAGTTACACCGCCGCTATAGTCTGGCGGACTCAGTCCTCGCTTCCTGCACCACCGGAATGTCGGGATCGGCATCCTTCCAGAGAGCCAGGAGATCCTTGTAGACGGCGGCTGATTTCACGCGATCTCCGGAAGCGTACAACGCTCTGGCCAGTTGGAGACGCGCCATTGGTCCAATCGGATCGTTCAGCATGATACCCGGATGATCGAGAATTTTTTGAAACTCAGCCGCAGCCTCGCGGTGGCGGCCCATTCGGGAATAAGCGAGGCCACGCACGTAGACCGGATAGAGAGCTCCGAAGAAGGAACCATCGTAGAATGCGGTACCCGGAACAGCGAGGTCGTACGGAGTTGCCACTTGTGTCATTTCGAGCGCCTTCGCCGGGTCTCCCTGGTTGAGAGCTTCGAGCGCCCGCAGCGCAGGCAGGTAACTGAATTGGACGGATGTGTCCTCCGGGTAGCGCTTCTCGAGATCCACCTCTATCTTGTGAGCTTGCGCGGACTCGTCGAGCAGCGCCAGGGCGAAGGCAGGTCCATAATCGGCGTCCCTGCTCCGGTCGAGCGACAACGCCGACGCCGCGCTTCTTTTCGCCTCCGTACGACTTTCCAGCAGCGCATTCCAGGCGGCACTAGCGCCTTCAAACTGGGCGGCCCGCTCGCGCAAACCTGCCTGGCGAGATAAGATCACGGCGCGATCCGATAGGCGAGCCGCTTCTTTCAGGCGTCCCCGATACGCCAAGGTCAGAGCTTCCTGGTGCTCGAACGATCCCTGGGCTTCCAATTTTGCCTGACGGTAGGTCATTTCCCTTTCCATTGCCGCCTGGTCACTCCTCAGAAAAGCGATGAAGTAGCGGCATAGCGAGAACTGAACGACTTCGATTTTCCGTTCCGCTGCCTTACGAAGCACTGCCTCGGCTTCCGGCAGGCGGTTCAGGTAGATGTAGGCAAGAGCCATATTTCCGTAGCCGATGGCGTAATCCGCATCGAGCTCGATCGCCTTTTGACCTTCTTCCGCGGCTTTGTCGTAATGGCCCGACCCCTGCGTCGTGAAGGCCGCCAAGAATCCGTGAGGCAACAGATCCCCGGGGTACTTTTGTGCCCACGATTCTAATGTCTGTCGCGCCAGTTCCAGGTTTCTGGTCACCTGCCGGTGGTAGTTGAAAGTAATGAAATAGTTCTCCAGGTCGCTAACCCGATCCCGCTGCTCGTAGGCCTTGGCTATATTCCGCGCTCCCAGTTCGGACTCCCCGAGGGCGGCATAGGCCCGGCCCAACTGGGCATAAGCCATCGCAAATTTCGGGTCGATCTCGATGGCCCGCTTGAGGAGTGAAACGGCTTCCGCTGTCTGTGCCCCCCTGCGCTGCTGTGCCTTCATGGCAGCGCTGTAGGACTTCCAGGCCTCCAGGGAGGGCGTAGTAGCCTCGTCCGGCAGACTGGGCTCCTTTGGAACGGGCGGCAGCGATTCGGCGGCGCGGGTGCGGAAGCGGTTTGCCATTTGGCCAAGCGCACTGAAGACCTCCTCTTTTCTCGCCGCGGGCGCTTGCTCTTGGTCCAGAACATCTCCTGTTCGGCAATTCCTTGCGCGCAAGCTCAACACATACTCGTTGCCGAGGCCTGTAATCGAGCCTTCCACCACTGCTGCACTTCCGGTGCGCTCGCAGATTTCGGCCGCCACCTCCGGGGTGAGCTTGGTATCCGCGGGCCGGACCATCAGGCCGAGCGTCTGGCTCACGCGCGCATCCGAAAGCAAACTGAGGTAGGGGGAGTTCCCAAGCTCCGCCGCCATCACCTGGCGAATCCCGTTGAAGGCTGCATCGCCAGTGGTATTCGCGAAATCCGCCAGAACGATGGTGTTCTTGTCCGTGAGCTTGGGTCTCGGCGGAGAGTCGCGGCGCACGAACGACCAGACCGTCACTCCGCCTAAAACGATGAAGGCGAGACCGGCGGTTGTGCCGAGAGCGGCCGGCCTGTGCCTGCGAACAAACTTGCGCATTCGATAGAGGCGGCCTGGCGGCGATGCCAGCACCGGCAGGTTCTCCAGATATCTCTGGATATCGGCCGCCAGCTCAGCCACCGAAGGGTATCGTCGGTGCCGAAGTTTTTCCAAAGCCTTCGCCGTGATCCAGTTCAGGTCGCCATCCACCTGGCGGCGCAGGGAAGTCGCGTCGGTCTGCCGATGCGCGGCGATATCGTCCGCCGCCGCCGCATCCATCACGGCCAGTCTTCGCGAAAGGGCCGGAGGGTCTTCTTCCCGGATAATCCGGAGCATCTCGCTTAAACCTACCTGGCGCATTCTGGCTGCATCGAATGGGACAGTGCCGATCAGCAATTCGTACAAGAGCACCCCGAGCGAATACACGTCCGAGGTCTCATCCACATCTCCGGTCATTACCTCGGCCTGCTCAGGGCTGGCGTATTCCGGCGTGCCGACCATCTGCCCGAACTGCGTGAGCAGAGTGTTCTCGACGGCCCACTGGTCGGTAGCTTTGGCGATGCCGAAATCGATTACTTTGGGAACCGGCGCCCCCTCGCCTTCCAGCACCAGCACATTCGAGGGCTTGAGGTCGCGGTGGATCACACCTTTCTGGTGCGCGTGGTGAACGGCGCCGCACACCGCGAGAAAGAGCTCCAATCGTTTGCCGACGGTCATCCGCTGGCGATCGCAAAACTGCGTGATGGGTGCGCCCTCGATGTACTCCATTACGAAATAAGGCCGGCCTTTGGGCGTGGCGCCGGCGTCGAAGATCCGTGCGATATTCGGGTGGTCCATCACCGCGAGCGCCTGCCGCTCGTTGGCGAAGCGAGCGAGCACCTGACTGGTGTCCATTCCGAGTTTGACGACTTTGAGCGCCACGTACCGGCGAATGGGTTCGCGCTGCTCGGCCAGGTACACGGTGCCCATACCCCCTTCGCCTAAAGGTCGAAGGATGTGATACCGGCCGAAGTCGTCATCGCCGGCTCCGGCTGCGGCTGTATCGATGGTCTGTGTTCTGGATTCGCCGTCCGCGCCCACCGAGCTATCGAAAGCGCCCTGGATCAGACAACTCGGGCACAGTCCGGCGGGATCACCGGAACCCAATTCCTCTCCGCACTGAGGGCAGTTTGGCATCTGGACCAGAGCAGCAGCAGCCATTTTACGTCTTTTGCCGCGGACGCTGTAACCTCCCGTCCCGCGATTCCTTATTCATGGTGAGTCGGATTGGAACCGGCAAACCCGATCTCAGCCTTGGAGGGGCGTCACCATGCATTCTCAACGGAAACTGATTCTTTCGCTAACGCTGTTCGCTGCTTCAGCCAGCGCCGGCCAAATTGTGTATGTAGTTACCTATGGGGGCCAATTCGGCACGATGGACTCAACCACCGGGGCGTTCACGCAAATCGGTCCCACTACCTCGGATCCACTAGGCGGACTGGTGCCTGGACCGAATGGATCGTTGCTAGGCGTTTCGTACGGAGGGAATTTGGATTCGGTCAATCCGGCAACCGGGGCGATCTCTGTGATCGGAGCCACCGGATTGGGGCCGGCGCTGGCCACCGCGGCCTTTGCCACCGGCGAACTCAATGGAACGGTGTATGAAACCGATGGGAGCAACAACCTCTACACCATAAATACGACGACCGGATTCGCGTCACTGATAGGCGCCACTGGCATCCCGCAGTGCCCGTCCGTCACCGACCCTGACGATATCGGTGACGAGGCGCTATTTGCGGCTGGCGGGGAGCTGTATGCAACTTTCGATGCTTTCAATGCCATTACGAGCGCGGTGGTTTATGCTCCGGAACTCTACCAGATCAATCCCACGACCGGAGTGGCGACTCTCATTGGGCCGACAGCCTTTGGGCTCGACGCTGCACTGGAGGTGAACGGCACTGTCTATGGTTTCACGTCGGCCAATACAGTGCTGTCGTTGAACCCGGCGAATGGCAGCACCACTTTCGTGACGAAT